>JAVHLB010000005.1 GCA_031082425.1 Candidatus Edwardsbacteria bacterium
GCCGTCCCCTAAAACTTCTCTTTGGAGCTTTCTCTTAGTTATAAGAGAAAGCGGGAAAGTGATTTTCTATAATCTATAAGGCCTTACTTGAACTAAATATATTTTAAGGACATGCCATTCAAACTTAACATTCTTTCCCAGCGCAGCATCTTCGAAAACATCGGCCGCTCGACCATCGACCTTTTCCAGGGATGGGGAGCGGCTTTCATCCTTTTGGGAAAGATCGCCCTGTCATTAAGATACATCCTCAGGAATTTCTCCCAGGTCCTCACCCAGATGATGTTCTTCGGGGTGAGCTCCCTGCCGGTGGTGCTGTTCTCGGCGGTATTCACCGGGATGGTGGCCGGGGTGCAGGCCGCCTACCAGATGCAGGGGCTGGTGCCGCCCATCTGGCTGGGGGCCGGGATCTCCCGGGCGGTGCTGATAGAACTGGGGCCGGTGCTGACCGCCCTGGTGGTGGCCGGCCGGGTGGGGGCCGGGATCGCCGCCGAGCTGGGCACCATGAAGGTCACCGAGCAGATCGACGCCCTGGAGACCATGGCCATCGACCCGGTGGCCTACCTGTACATGCCGCGCTTCGTGGCCGGGGCGGTGATGGCCCCGGTGTTGACGGTGTTCGCCAATTTCGTGGCCCTGATCGGCGGCTGGCTGGTGGCGGTGCTGTCGGTGGGCATCTCCAGCCAGATGTACCTGGACGGCCTGCGGTTCCATTTCCACACCCGGGACCTAGTGGGCGGGATCGTCAAATCGGTGTTCTTCGGGATCATCATCGCCACCTCGGGGTGCTTCCACGGCTCGGCCACCGAGGGCGGGGCCGAGGGGGTGGGCAAGGCCACCACCAATTCGGTGGTCACCTCGGCGGTGCTGATACTGATATTTGATTATATTATTTCAGCCTGGATATTCAGATAAAAACCCGAGGTTCAGGCACAAAGGGTCTTTTGTCTCAGACTTGGTGTCATTCCCGTGAAGACGAGAATCCAGGATAGTTTCTCTCACAAAAACACAGAGACACTAAGAGTTTTTATGATATCAATTGACAAATACGCCGGTAAAAGATAATGATAGAGATATCCAACATATACAAATCCTTCAACTCCAAGCCGGTGCTGGCCGGGGTGGACCTAAGCATCAACACCGGGGAGACCATGGTGATCATCGGCGGGTCGGGCTGCGGCAAGAGCGTCCTGCTGCGCCATATCATCGGGCTGATGCAGCCGGACCGGGGCTCCGTCAAAATTGACGGCACCGAGCTGTCCCACATCGGAAAAAATGAATTGTTCTCCCTGCGGAAGCGCCTGGGTATGCTGTTTCAGGGGGCGGCCCTGTTCGACTCGCTGACGGTGGCCGAGAACGTGGGACTGGGTCTCAAGGAGCACTCGGAATATTCGACCGAGCAGATATCCGGCATCGTCGATAAAAAGCTGGAGATGGTGGGCATGTCCGGCACCGGAGGCCTGATGCCGGCCGAGCTCTCCGGCGGGATGAAAAAAAGGGTGGGGCTGGCCCGGGCCATCGCCATGGACCCGGAGTACATTCTTTACGACGAGCCCACCACCGGACTGGATCCCATCATGGCCGACAAGATCAACGATCTGATCATCGACCTTCGGAACAAGATGACGCTGACCTCGATAGCGGTCACCCACGACATGGTCAGCGCCTCCAAGATCGCCGACCGGATCGCCATGCTGCATCAGGGCAGGATCATCTTCTGCGGCACCCCGGAGGAGATAAAAAGATCGCCGGACCAAAGGGTCCAGCGGTTCATAAAAGGCGAGGCCGACTGAAAAGCCCGGATTTTGATCCGGGCTTTTCAAATGGTCATTCTGACCGGAGGACCTCGCCCCAACCCTCTCCTAATGCTTTAGGAGAGGGAAGCCGGTAGGCAGGGTGAGGTCAAAGACCAATCACTGCCAGCCAAAATACCTTAAAGTATTGTACAGCCCGATATCCTCAATCTCCTTTTTGCTGAAGCCGCGTTCTTTCAATGCTCCCAGCAAACCGGGCAGTTTGTCCGGTCCGTCCAGGCCTTCCGGGGTTTCCCTAATTCCGTCGAAATCAGACCCGATGGCCAGGATATCGGTTCCGGCCAGCTCCTTGACATACTCGAACTGGTCGGCCACGCTCTCTACCGATTTGGGTTTGTGCTCGTCCCCCAGAAAGGCCGGGCAGAAATTTATTCCCATCAATCCCTTTCTATCAGACACCGCCTTGATCTGCCTGTCCGAGGCATTCCGGAAATGTCCGTTGAGAAAATTTGCGCAGGAGTGGGAAAGCAGGGGGGGATGTTTGCTGGTCTTCAGCACATCCCAGAAGGTCTTTTCCGAGGAATGAGAGAGGTCTATATGCATGCCCAGCTTATCGGCCCGGGCGATGAGTTGGCGACCGGTCGGTGTTAGACCCTTATCGACCCCGGTCTTGTGAAGGCTGTAGGCCGAACAGGCGAAGATGTTTGAATTGTTCCAGGTCAGGGTCAGAATTCTCACCCCTTGATCATAAAGGGAATCCAGCCGGGAGATGTCGCCGTCCAGCACATGGCCGCCCTCCACCGCCAGGAGAACCCCGATCCGTTTGCTTTTACGGCATTCCTGCCAGCTCTGCTTGCCGGTGACCAGCATCATTTCGTTCCGATGCTCCGATATCTCCTTCTTTACGGCGGCTATCAGCTGCCGGGCCCGATCCCAGGCCAGGCGGTGGCGGTATTTGGGGGACACCCAGCAGGCATAGACCTGCAGGCCGACCCCGCCGGCCTTTAGTTTTTCCAGGGTGACCTGGCTTTTTGCCCTCGGCCCGCCGATCCCCTTACCGTCAGCCAGGTTGATGGCGGTGTCGCAATGAAGGTCGCAGATGGTGGTTTGTGTCATATTGTCGCCGGCTCCCCATAAAATATTTGCGGATAAAATCATCACTGGCAGTGTCGTTAAGATGAGGCGGTGCTGCATAATATCCTCCCGAAAAGATACTATACTACAGAAATATTGACAAATCAACAAATTTTACTTGACAAATCGCTTAACTTATTATAATTTATACATATTGCGGGGAATCAGGGATATAATGAACGTTAATAAAAGGAGCGAACCATGAGATCATGGGTTTTTCGTGGATTATTTTTAGTGATCGCCGGATTCTTTCTGGTGCTGTCCGGATGTTCCAAGAGCGAGAAATATCCGGACAGCGAATCCGGAGGGACATTGACCATCGGCACCATGAACGAGCCGTCCTCCTTGAATCCGCTGCGGCTGTCATTCACGGCCTCCACCGATATCCATGAAAAACTATTCATGAGCCTGCATCACTTCGATCAGGGAATGAACATCGTGGCCGGGCTGGCCCGCTCCTGGAAGTTCTCCGAGGATTTCAAGGAGGTCACCTATGTCCTGCGCAAGGACGTCAAGTGGAGCGACGGACAGCCGGTGACCGCCGAGGATGTCAAGTTCTCCTTCGACATGATGCGCGATCCCCAGATAAAATACGCCCGGTCCGGCGGCCTGCAGTTCGTGGAGAGGGTCGAGGTGGTCGGGCCCCTGGCGGTGAAGTTCTTTTTCAACCGGGTATACTCCGACGAGCTGTTCGATACCGGGATCATGGTCCTTCCCAAACACATTCTGGAGAAGCTGAGCGCCGCCAACTCCGCCGACTTCGACGACAACCCGGTGGGCGACGGGCCGTACAGGGTGGAGGAATGGGTGCGGGGCGACCGCCTGGTGCTGGCCGCCAATCCGGACTTCTACAAGGGCAAACCGGCCCTGGACCGGATCGTTTTTAAATTTTACGGGGACGAGGCCAGCCTGATGAACGCCCTGCAGAACGGCACGGTGGACATGACCAACGACCTGTCGCCCCAGTATGCCCTCAAGGTCCAGGGCGACCCCAACCTGACATCCATAGAATATCCCGGACGCAGCTTCACTTTCATCGGCTGGAATTTGAACAGTCCTCTGTTCTCCGAGGTCAGCCTGCGCAAGGCCTTCGCCCTGGGCATAGACCAGACGGCCCTGATCAACGACGTTTTGATGGGCAAGGGCAAGCCGGCCAACGGGCCGTTCCTGCCCACCAGTTGGGCCTACGACCAGGAGCTCAAAGCACGGCCCTACGACCCCGACCAGGCCAAGACCCTGCTGGCCGAGCTGGGCTGGAAGGACCGGAACCGCGAAGGGTTTTTGGCCAAAGGGCCCAAGCAGGTGCTGGAGCTGAACCTGCTGCTGGCCCAGGGACAGCCGGTGCAGGAGGCCACCGCTGTGCTGATCAGGGAACAGCTTAAAGGCGTGGGGGTCAAGGTCAATCTGGCGGTGGTGGATGCCAAGACCTTCATCCAGCGGCTGAGGAACGGCCAGTACGACGCCATGCTGTTCTCCTGGAAGAACGACTTCAAGGTGGACCCCACGGCGGTGTGGCATTCGTCCCCGGAGAAGGGCATTTATAATTTCATCCTCAAGTATTCCAATTCATCGGTGGACAGCCTGATCGACGCGGGCCTGGCCACTTTAAGCCGCCGCAAGGCCAAGGATATCTGGGTCAAATTCCAGCAGGTGGTCAATACCGAGATGCCGGCCACCTATCTGTACGTTCCGGACGTGGTCACCATCATCTACAAGGGGGTCAAGGGTCCGGCCCAGGACGCCCGCGGGCCGATGGCTGCGCTGGACGAGTGGTGGATCCCGGCCGCCCAGAGAAGGGGAGAGGCCCTGGCCTCCGCGGCGACCGCCGCCGTGGCGCCGCCGCCATCCCAGCCGGTGATGACCGCCGTCCCGGAAAGAGGGCGGACGGAAAGACCGACCACCGCAGAAACAAGCAATCCCCAGCCCATAGCCACCAGGACCGAACAGCCGGCACCCAGGCCGGCGGCCGCACCGGTGGTGACTGCACCCAAGCCGGTGGCGGTGAACCCCCAGGACTTGCTGGTAGCCGAGGCTGTACCATCGGCGCCCGCCCCGGCCCCGGAGGAGACACCTGCCGAGCCTGAAATTCGCCCCACCGAACCCGAGGCGGTGAAGATCGTTTCCCCGGCCTATCCCGAAAGCGCCCGCAAGGCCGGGATCACCGGACGGGTGTTCGTCAAGCTTTTGGTGGGCCCGGACGGCAAGGTCAAGGATGCCCAGGTGATCCGGGGGATCGGGTACGGCTGCGACGAGGCCGCCACCGATGCCGCTTACAAGGCGGTGTTCAAACCGGGGACCAAGAACGGCCAGCCGGCCGACGCCTATATCACCATTCCCTATCCGTTCATGAAATAGAACAGCGATATTTGAAAAGCCCCTTCATCGGAAGGGGCTTTTCTTTTTTCATGGATTCCCGGTCCAGCCGGAAATGGCAAACAATTGCCGATCATTTCTTGGGGCTGCTGCCGTGCTTGGCCAGAGGTATCCCTTGTTTGCACAGCGGACAATTTTCGGGATCGAAGGTCTCCACCTTCTCGTGATACAGCGAGAAGAAGGGAGCCCCGAAATCAGGCTTCTGGGAACTGCGGTCTATGAACACCGCCACGCCCTTTAGTTCCGCCCCGGCCATTTTCACCGCCTCGATGGTCTCCAGCACCGAGCCTCCGGTGGTCATCACATCGTCCACCACCAGCACCTTTTCTCCCTTGGCCAATGACATGCCCCGTAAAAATCCCCGGCCCTCGGTGGTCCGCTCGGCATAGACGGCCTTTTTCCCCATCTTCCGGGCCACTTCGAAGGCGATGATTATCCCGCCGGTGGTCGGCCCGGCCACGGTGTCGATATCAGCATCTTTGAAATGTTCGGCGATGGCCCGGCAGAACAGGGCGGCGTCAGCCGGCTGCTGGAGCACCCGGAATTTTTCGAAATAGAAACGGCTGTGGCGGCCCGAGGTCAGCAGGAAATGACCGTCAAGCAGGACCTGGTTCTTTAGCAATATCTGTTTTATTTCATCATTTGAGAGCATCTTCGATCTCCTTGATTATCTTTTGAGCGGCGGCGGCCGGATCCTTGGCCGTAGTGATGGGCCGGCCCACCACCAGGTAGTCAGCCCCGGTCTTGATGGCCTGGCCAGGGGTCAGAAAACGCTTCTGGTCGTCGCTGGAACTGTCGGCCGGGCGTATGCCGGGGGTCAGGATCACGAACTCGCTTCCCAGTTCCTTGCGGAGCATGGCTATCTCATGGGGCGAGGCCACCACCCCGTCCAGCCCGGCGCTCCGGCTTAAGCCGGCCAGGTGAAGCACCTGTTCCTCTATGGACCTTCCGGGAGTGCCCAACACGTCCTGAAAGGTGGCCTCGTCCATGCTGGTCAGGACCGTCACCCCCAGCATGACGGGCTTGGTTTTCCGGTCGCTGGAGGCTGAATTGGTGACAGTAGTAGCTGCCGTCTCCATCATGGAGAACCCGCCCATGGCATGCATGTTGAACATATCGACGCCAAGTTCGTAGGCCGCCTGGGCGGCCTTGGCCACGGTATTGGGGATGTCGTGGTATTTGAGGTCCAGAAAGACCCTGTGCCCACTTTTCTTTATCAGCTCCACAATTTTGGGGCCGCAGGAGGTGAACAACTGGTTCCCAACCTTGTAAAAATTCACCGAGGAACCCAGCCGATCTATCAAATTCTGCGCATTCTTCAGATCCGGCACGTCCAGGGCCACTATCAGCCGGTCAGGGGTAGAGATGTTCATTAAAATCCTTTCGTTCATTGGGGATATTTTAACACTTCCAGTTTGACCTGTCCGATGGACAGCAGATCAATGGATTTGGCGGCCCCGTAGGACAGGTCTATTATCCGTCCTTTGATGAATGGCCCCCGGTCGTTGATCCGGACGGTGACGCTCTGGTCGTTGGCCAGATTGGTGACCCGGACCATGGTGCCGAATGGCAGGGTGCGGTGGGCGGCGGTCATGGCATTCATGTCGAAGGTCTCGCCGTTGGCGGTCTTCCGGCCGTGGAATTCCTTGCCGTAGTAGCTGGCGATGCCGGTGGCGGTGGTCAGGGGCCATTCGGCGGACGGTTTCTTATTCTCCTTGACGGGGTCGCTCTGGGGGGCCGCGGTCTCCCTGGCCGGCCCTGCGCGGTAGACGGGGGCCGGGGCGCAGCCCAGCAGGGCCAGCAGGGCGGAGAAGGCTGCCAGCCTGCTGGTAAACTTTGAGATTAGCATTTCAGTACCCCGGTAAGGTTCTTAACTCTGATGATGTTGTTCTCCCGGCAGAATCCTGTCATTCCCGCCAGAATGTCCCTGGCCGCCGAGGGGTTGACGAAATTGGCGGTCCCGATCTGCACCGCCGCAGCCCCGGTGATCATGAACTCCAGGGCATCGGTATAATTCATTATTCCTCCCAGCCCGATCAGGGGAATTTTTACCGTATGATAGGCCTTGTAAAGATTGTAGAGGGCCACCGGCTTGATGGCCGGTCCGGAAAGGCCCCCGGTGATGTTGCCCAGCACCGGGCGGCGTTTTCTTATGTCCACCGCCATGCCGTAGAGGGTGTTGATCAGCGACAGGGCATCGGCCCCGGCTTTCTCGACCGCCCGGGCGATGGCGGCGATGTCGCTGACATTGGGGCTGAGCTTTACTATCAGGGTCTTTTTGTAGACCCGGCGGACCGCTTTGCTTAGGGCCGCGGCGCCGGCCGGGTCGGTGCCGAAGGCTATCCCGCCGTGCCTGACGTTGGGGCAGGAGATGTTCAATTCCAGGGCCGGGATATCGGTTATTTTATTCAGTTTTCCCGCCAGCTCGACATACTCTTCAATGGTGTTGCCGGCGATGTTGGCGATGATAACGGTGCCTTTCCCCAGCAGACGGGGCAGCTTGTCCTTTTTAAAGGCCTCGAATCCCACGTTGGCCAGTCCGATGGAATTGAGCATCCCGCAGGCCGTCTCGCAGACCCGGGGCGGAGGGTTGCCGGCCCGGGGGGAAAGGGTGATGGTCTTGGTGATGACGGCCCCGAAATCGCCGGGTTCTGCCAGAGTGGAGTATTCCGTTCCGTAGCCAAAAGTGCCGGAGGCGGCAATGACGGGATTTTTCAGCTCCAATCCGGCCAGGCTGACCCGCAGGTCTATGTCCCTTAATTTCTTCATATGACGCAATCCTGATCCCAGTCGATCCGCCGGCTGTCGAACACCGGACCCTGGTCGCAGACCGAAAGATAGCCGCCGTCGCTGCCCTTGACCACGCAGCCCTGGCAGGCCCCGACCCCGCAGGCCATGAATGATTCCAGGGAAACCTGGCAGGGTATTTTTTTATCCCGGCAGATCCGGGCCACCGCCTGAAGCATGGGCCACGGCCCGCAGGCGTAGACCGACGGATCCTGGCAGCCGTCCAGTCTATCCGGCAGCAGGGAGGTGACCAGGCCCTTTTTCCCGCAGCTTCCGTCATCGCTGGATATGCTGCATATTTTGATATCAGTTTTTATAAGTTCGGAGGAGGACCGGCAGCCGTAAAACAGCTGATGTTTCAGTTTCAAGCCTTTCAGCCGGCGGCCCAGAAAGCCCATCGGCGCGATCCCCATGCCCCCGGCCACCAGCAGATGGTGCCGCTTGCCGGGATCGATGTCAAATCCCTTTCCCAGCGGCCCGATGATATCCAGGGTGTCCTTAGGCGTCATTTTGGAGAGCAATTCTGTGCCGGATCCCTTGACCTGGTAAAGGATTGCTACCTTATCCCCCCGGATGTCGTTGATGCTGAAAGGGCGGCGAAGCAGGGGATGGTCCGACCCGGGGCTGAGCCGGATATGCACAAACTGCCCGGGGTCGGCGCTTTGGGCCAACCCGGGAGCTTTAAGGGACAGTTTGTAGGCCTGGGCGCTGACTGGGATGTTCGAGGCGATCGGTATTGAAGGATATTGCTTCATTTATCTGGTATCCATCGATCGGTTTATGTTCGGTCCCGGTATCAGGGGAGCGGACGGAGCATCCTTGGCGACGCTATCGGGCGGCTGTGCCTGGGCGCTATCGGGCCGTGCCGGAGGGGCTTCCGGTTTCTGTTCCAGGGGCCGTATATTCATTTCGATCTCCGGTTCAGTGTCGATGACGGTGGTGTCGACCGGCTGGTTCAGCATCAGCCTGGCGCCGTTGGCGTATCTGGTCCGGGGGTATTTTTCTATCAAAATGTAAAACAGGCTGTCCGAACTTAAGGTATCCGACAGGTAATTTCGCGCTGTCCAGGCCGCTGCATACCAGGCCTTGGGGGCCAGCTGATTATCACCGGAACCGCCGGCAACCCGGCGGTAGACGGCCAGGGCGGAATCCGGCTTGTTGAGGCCGAACAGGTAATGCTCGGCCATCAGAAACTGCAATTTGGCGCTTTGTTCCGCCGCCTGCTGGTCGGATTGCTGGCGGTAGGCCAGCAGCAGGGAGATATCAGCGCTTTTCTTTAGGGCGGCTTCGCGGATCTGGGCCGCCGGGTTTTCGTTTCGGGCCTTGTTGTAGTAAGCCAGGGCGCTGTCCAGCTCCTGTCCGGCTTCATGGATCTGCCCGATTTTGAACAGGGCCTCGGAGGATACGGCGGTCTTGGGATATTTCTGCGCCAGGCCGTGATACAGCCCCGCCGCATCAGCGGCCGTCAATCCCGGCCTTTGACAGTTCAGGATCTCCAGTTCTATGGCGGATATCCGGCCCTTGTCGGATTCCCGCCTCAACAACCGCCGGTACAACGGCAGGGCCCGGGAATGCCTGCCATTGGCCTGGTAGGCTTGGCCCAGCAGCATGGTGACCTGATAGCGGAAGGTCCTCTTGATCCGGGAATCCAGTATCATCTCCAGCTCCCTGATGGAGTTGGAGAATTCATTCAGGGAAAAAAGGCACCGGGCGTAGTTATAGCGGGCCTCGACAGCCAGATCGCTTTTGTAGTGATTGTGCAGGAAGCGCTCCCAGGAGATTATCGCCTTGGGATAATCGGGGACGGCCTGCAGTATCAGGGCCTCCAGATAAGCCGCCCTTTGGTTGATGTTTCCGTCGTCGGTCTTTATCTGGGATAGTTCCCACAAGGCCTTGTCCCATTGCTTCAGATTCTGGGAAATAAGGGCGTTGTTCAATTGGGCCCGGGGCGAATATTTGCTTTCAGGATAGTATTGCCATATCTCCTGATATTTGCGGGCCGCCTTGTCGTATTCGCCTCTCAGATAATAGGCATTGCCCATGTTATACAGGCTGGGAACAACCCAGCGGCTGTTGGGATGTCTCAGGGCCACATCGGCATATTTGTCGATGGCTTTTTTCAGCTCCTCCTTTTCCGCACTGGTGGCGGCGGTGGTGTCGGGAAACTGCTGGTGCTTCCGGCTGGCCGAATTGTAGAGTTTTTGGGCGTTGTAGTAGGTGTTGAAGTAGGCGCAGCCCGAATTCCCGGCCAGCATAGCCAGCATCAGAACAAAGCCGGTCCTTTTGCCAAGGTTTATGTGTCTATTATTGTTTGGCATATCGGGGATCAGGAGACTCCTATCTGGACGTTGCGGAACCTGGCCGGGGATACTCCATGCCCGACATGGGCGGTCTGCCCCGGCTGGCCCTTGCCGCAGTTGGGGATGCCCCACAGGTGCCACGATCTGCTGTCGCAGATGGCATCGCAGGAATTCCAGAATTCGGGGGTCAGGCCGGTATAGGTGGGGTTCTTATAGGCCTGGCCGGTAAGCCGGCCGCCCTTGATCTGCCAGGCGATCTCGGTGGTGAACTGGAAATTAAGCCTTCTGTCGTCTATGCTCCAGGTCTTGGTGGTGTCGAACAGGACCCCGTCGGCGGTGTCGGCAATCAGGTTCTGGTAATCCCAGCGGCCGGGCTCCAGGTTGATGTTGGTCATCCGGATCAGGGGGATCCGGTTCCATCCGTCGGCCCGCATGGCGCCGCCCGACAACAGCCCCAGCCGGGCTGCCGTTTCCCGGGAGCTCAGATAACCGGTAAAAAGCCCGTTCTTTATTATAGGCACATTCTGGGCCGGCACCCCCTCGTCATCCCAGCCGAAGGTCCCCAGCCCTCCCGGCACCGTGGCATCGGCATTGACGTTGACGATATCCGCCCCGTACTTGAGGGTATTCAGCTTATCGGTGGTCAGGAAGCTGGTGCCGGCATAGGCCGCCTCGGTGCCGTAGACCCGGTCCAGCTCGATGGGATGGCCGATGGATTCATGCACCTGCAGGGCCAGCTGGTTGGTGGCGATGATGATGGTGCCCTTTTGGGCCGGACAGGGTGGGGCCTTGAGAAGCAATGAGGCCTCGCGGGATATCTTCTCGGCGTTGCCCGCCAGGTCCAGCCTTTCGATGAACTCATATCCGGCCTGGCCGGTGTCCCCGCCCATGTTGGGATGGGTCCGGATCTGAACCTCCGGCCCGTCCACCGCCAGGGCGCTGATCTCCCCGCCGGATTCGGTGATCTCCTGGGACAGCAGGCTGCCCTGGGTGGAGGCAAACACCTTATCCTCATGAAAGAACCACAGGCTGCCCCGGGCCACTTTTATAGCCGGATTACGGCGCATGATGGCATCGGCCTCCAGCAGCAGGGAGATCTTCTGCTCCAGGGGCACCTTAAAGGGATCCTGCTGGATTTTTGTTCGGTAGCCCCCGGTTTGTTTTTTCAAGCCGGACAACACCGCCGGCTCCCCGGGCGACAGGGCGGAGGCCCGGGCTATCTCCACCGCCAGCCTGACCACCTTGGCTATCTCCGAGGTCTCCAGTTTGGAGCTGGAGGCGAAGCCCCAGGATCCGTTGATCAGCACCCGGAGGCCGAACCCCTGGTCGGAGGAATTGGTGGCCGATTCCACCGTGCCGTTCTTGGTGAATATATTCTGGCGCCGGGTGCCCAGCACCCGGACATCGGCGTAATCTATTCCTTTGGCCGGCAGGCCGGCGATCACCTTTTTAGCGAACGACTTCATGATATCTCCCCAATATTCTCTTTGTCAGTAAATATAACACAAAACCCATGGATTTATCAATAATAACTTGATCATTTGCCGGTCAAAATAATAGGTCATACTTTGAGGACAATTTCACTTGAAAGCCCGCTTGATAAATGATATATTTCAATCGATCCATTGAATTTGCAATAGGCCGAGGACCATGAAGATAAGATCCAAACAATCTTCTCACGGAATGAACATATACGGATTCCAGGCCAGGGGAAGGCTGAAACTGCCGCTGTACCTGGCCAGCATCGCCGCCGGGTTTCCCTCGCCGGCCGACGATTTTCTGGACAAGAAGCTGGACCTTAACGAACACCTGATCCGGCATCCGGCGGCCACATTTTTCGTCAGGGTCCAGGGTAATTCCATGATCCAGGCGGGCATTCACTCCGGAGATGTCCTGATAGTGGACCGGTCGCTGGAGCCGGCCGACCGGAAGATCGTAGTGGCGGTGGTCAACGGGGAGCTGACGGTCAAACGCCTGCGCCGTAAAAAGGACCGGACCGTTCTGACCGCCGAGAACCCGGAATATCAGGATATCGAGGTCACCCCGGAGATGGATTTCGACATCTGGGGGGTGGTGATACACGTGATCCATTCGGTGTAGGTTCTTTATGGATACGGTCTTTGCCCTGGTGGACTGCAACAATTTCTATGCCTCCTGCGAGGGGGTGTTCGATCCCCGGCTGGTCAAGCTACCGGTGGTGGTGCTTTCCAACAACGACGGCTGCATCATCGCCCGTTCCAACCAGGCCAAGTCCGCCGGGATCAGGATGGGGGAGCCTTTTTTTGAACAGCAGGACTTGATCGATCGGCATAACATCCAGGTTTTTTCGGCCAATTTCGCTTTGTACGGCGACATGTCCAACCGGGTGATGGAGACCCTGAAACAGTTCTCCCCGCAGATGGAGATATATTCCATAGACGAGGCCTTCCTGACCCTGTCCGGCACGTCTGGCGATCCGGAAAGCTGTGCCCGGGAGATCCGCCGCACCGTCCGGCAATGGACCGGGATCCCGGTGACGGTCGGCCTGGGGCCGACCAAGACCCTGGCCAAGGCCGCCAACAAGTTCGCCAAGAGGATGCCCGGTGCAAACGGAGTGCTGAACCTTTGCCACAATCCCCGCCTGGATGGTTACCTAGAGCAGCTGGAGGTCAAAGATATCTGGGGGGTGGGTCTGCGCTACGCCAAATTATTGAACTGTCAGGGGGTCCATAACGCCTGGCAGTTGATCCACAGATCCGATGCTTGGATAAAAAATAATATGACCGTGACGGGATTGCGGACCGTCACCGAGCTGCGGGGTACGCCCTGCATCCGGCTGGAACATTTTGCCAGACCCAAGAAGGCGGTTCTTACTTCGAGGTCCTTTGGCCAGCTCATCAGGGACCGGGCCCAGTTAAGCCAGGCCGTGGCGGAGTTCACTGCGGCCTCCGCCGAAAAGGCCAGACGGCAGAGGTCGGCGGCAGCCTTCGTGCAGGTCTTTATCGAAACCAGCGGTTTTCGACAAGAACCGCAATACCGGGCTTTCATGACCGTCGGGTTACCCTCGGCCACCGGCCACACCCCCGATCTGATAAAATATGCCGGCCGGGCTCTGGAGAAAATCTTCAAACCGGGCTACAATTACAAACGGGCCGGGGTCATGCTCAGCGGACTGGTGCCCGATAGCCAGGTGCAGCTGGACCTGGAAAGCGACCAGGAAAAGCATCGGCAAAAGCAGGCCGTCATGCAGGCGGTCGACAAGATCAATCTCTCGCAGGGTCGTAATACGGTGTTCTATGCTGCTCAGGGGGTAGCCAAACCGTGGAAAATGCGCCAGCTGACATTGTCGCCCAGATACACTACCAGCTGGGCCGACCTGCCGGTGGCCAAGGCCTGAGAACCTGAAACGGGAGCGATAATAATATGTCGAGAAACACCCCGGTTATCCTGATGATCATATTTAGCCTGACCTTGCTGCAATCCTGCGGGACTCCGCCGGAAGGGATCGTCGACAGCGAAACCATCGACATTCGGAACGATCCGGTGCAGCTGCCGCTGGATGACCAGGAGCCGATCAAAATATCGGCCAATGACTATGACATAACCATAAAACCCAGGGCCGAATACTTCCTAAAGGGCCTGGTGTTGGGCCGGAAGAATTACAGCTCTGACTGGAACTCGACCATAGCCCCCTGTGACCTGGCGGTGGCCTGGGGCAAGATGACCACCACCGGACTGTATAAAAAGGTAAAATGGTCCCAGGACAACCGCTGGTATTACTGGCGCTATGACCAGGAATTTCCATTTGACAATTCCTTCATTGCCCGTTATTCGGCCAACGTTCACGCCATTCCGGCCAACGACAACCTCCGGGCGGCGCTGCGGCACATCTCGGCCGGTGACACCATCGAAGCTAACGGTTTTCTGGTTTATGTGGATGCCCTCAAGGGAGAGAGCAATTTCTGGTGGAACTCCTCGCTAAGCCGGGAGGATGTGGGCGACGGATCTTGTGAAGTGATGTATATTGAGGAAATTAAGTATCGGGGGATTCTGTATAAATGATCTTTACCTAAAGGATGTTCTGTGCTCTGCAGGGATTCCCTGAAAACCGACATAGAATCCGACTATTTTTTTGTATAAACAAATTGTAATATCTGGTTATTTAATTATGTGCGGCAGGTTCGTCAGAAAAAGCGGGGGAGAGGAGATCGCCCGGGAGTTCGATATCGAACTAAGCGATATCTCCTTTCTGCTGGAGCCCAGTTATAATATTGCTCCGGGGAACCAGGTGGCGGCAGTGGTCAAAAGGGACCGGCTGTCTGTCGAGGCCTTCCGCTGGGGCCTGATCCCGCCCTGGGCCGGGAACGAAAAGACCGGATATGAAATGATCAATGCCCGGGCCGAGACCCTGGGCGTTAAGGCCGGCTTTAAAAAGCCTTTTCAGAGCCAGCGCTGCCTGATCATCGCCGATGGATTTTACGAATGGCGCGGCCGGGGCCGGCCCAAGGTCCCGTATTATTTCCACCGGAAGGACCCAGCCCCCATGGGTCTGGCCGGACTGTTCGGATCATGGTCCGGCCCCGGAGGACTGGTGGTCAACAGCTGCGCCATCATCACCACGGCGGCCAACCAGCTGATGCAGCCGGTGCATGACCGGATGCCGGCCGTCATCGCCCGGGAGGACTACCGCCTCTGGCTGGACAACGGCATTTCCGACCCCAAGGCCCTGGGGGCTTTGCTCCGGCCCTATCCCCCGGAGGACATGGAGTGCTATCCGGTGTCCCCCCTGGTCAATTCCCCACGGAACGATTCCATCCAATGCATTCAACCCGTTCAGTAGTTTGATGAAACCGCCGGATAAAATAGATGCCCTCCCGGAACTGCCCGGGGTGTATATCTTCAAGGACCCGACCGGAAAAGATATCTACATCGGCAAGGCCAAGAATATCAGGGACCGGGTGCTGGGACATTTCCGAAACAGCGGGGACGTCAAGGAGGAAAAATTGATCTCCGGTTCGGCCGATATTGATTATATCGTCACCGATTCCGAACCGGAGGCCCTGATCCTTGAAGCCGAGCTGGTGAAGAAACGGCAGCCCAGGTACAACATTCTTCTAAAGGACGATAAAAAATTCCCCTGGATAAAGATCACCAATGAGCCATACCCCAGGATATTCTCCACCCGGAACCTGGCGGAAGACGGCTCGCGCCTTTTCGGGCCATTCACCGACAGCACCGCCCTGAACCGGACCCTGGCCCTGGTCAGACAGATATTTCCCCTCCGGACCTGCCAGCATCAGCTTCCCGCCAGAAAACCTCCCCGTCCCTGCCTCAATCATCAAATAGGCCGCTGCCTGGCGCCCTGCCAGGGCAGGGTCAGCCCCGGGGAATACCGCCAGATGGTGGAGGCCATAGTGAAATTTGTTTCCGGGCGAAGCCGGGAACTGGCGCAGGAACTGGAAGCACTGCGCGACGCCGCCGCCCGGCAGTTGGATTTTGAACAGGCGGCCCATTGGAGGGATCAGCTGCAGAACCTGGAAAGGGTGACCGCCCGGCAGAAGATAATTTTCCGGGGGATGATGAACACCGATTTCATCGCCCTGGCCCGGCTGAAAAAACAGATAATGTTCACGGTGCTTTCCTTTCGGGGCGGAAGGCTGATGGCCAGGTATGACCGGGCCATCGAGGATCCCCTGGGGGTGGGGGACCCCGAACTGATGTCGTCGTTCATCTCCCAGCATTATCTGAACTCCCTGACCATCCCCGACAACATAATCATGGAAACCTTGCCCCGGGACCGGGAACTGCTGGAGGAGGTCATGGGCAGTTTCAAGGGAACCCCGGTGTCGCTTAAACTGCCATCCAGCGCTACCGACAAAAAACTTCAGAGATTCGCGGGCAAACAGCTTCGGAGCAAGATGGATGAAATGGTGGCGGGGAAGGAAAAGTTGAGCGCCAAAACCGCCCAGCCCCTGATAGAGGTTCAACAGGCCCTGGGCCTGGACAAGCTTCCCCGGCTGGTGGTGGCTTTCGATATCTCCAACATCTCCGGCACCGACAGCGTGGGTTCGGCGGTCTGTTTCAAGGACGGCAGACCTTACAAGACGGGATACCGGCACTTCAAGATGAGGATCGATGGCCCCAACGATGCAGCCATGATCAAGGAGACCGTGGGGCGTTATCTGGCGCATGCCCTGGAAAATAAGATGGACCTGCCCGACCTGATCCTGGTGGATGGAGGATTGCCCCAGCTGAAGGCGGTCTTGCAATTGAAAGAGGAAAAAAGCTATAATGTACCCATGGCCGGGCTGGCCAAAAGAAGGGAAGAACTGTTTCTGGAGGACGGGAGGGTCGCCAGCCTGCCCCGGGGTTCATCCGGGCTGCATTTGATGCAGCGGCTGCGTGACGAGGCCCACCGTTTTGCCCAAAGGTACCATCATGCGCTCCGGGCCGGTCGGGCCAGCAACACCAGATTGGTCTCCATCAAGGGGGTGGGCTCCGCCATCTCCGGCCGGCTGCTGAGAAAATTCGGCTCGGTCAAGCGCATCGCCTCGGCCAGCCCGGAAGAGCTGGCTGAGGTTGCCGGGGCAGCGCTGGCAACCAGAATATTGCGGGAATTTGAAAAGGACTGAATGAAAATATATTACTGCCAGTATCATCTGCCCCTGGGGAAGGTCTTTGTTTCCTCCACCGACATCGGCCTGTTTTCGGTGATCTTGGGGGAACCTGCGCTGGAGGGTCATTTCAAAGAACTGGAGGGCCGGTTTCAATGCCGGTTCATCCAAGGCCCCGGCAGGTTTGAAGACATTTATGTTGACCTGGCCGGTTATTTCTCCGGCATCCAGACCGACTTCAGTTACCCCCTGGACCTAAGGGGCATCACGCCTTTTGAACGCGAAGTGTGGAACAAGGTCCGCCAGATCCCCTACGGACAGGTGCGGTCATACAAGTGGCTGGCCGACCAGATCCACCACCCCAAGGCCTTCAAAGCGGTGGGCAGGGCGCTGGGCCTTAACCCCCTGCCGGTAATTATTCCCTGCCACCGGGTGATCATGCAGGACCTTTCCTCCGGAGGGTTTTCGGCCGGAGTGGGGTGGAAGGAAAGGCTGCTGCGCCTGGAGCGCGGGGAACTCAGCCTGTTATGAGCCGCACAATACTTAAAGGAGACAGGGGAATGAACATCACCTTTCATGGAGCTGCCAAAAATGTCACCGGGTCCATGCACCTGATTGAAATCGGGGGGAAAAAACTGCTCCTGGAATGCGGGATTCACCAGGGCCGACGGGAAAAAAGCGAGGACCAAAACAGGAACCTGCCTTTTAACCCGGCAGAGATCGATGCCATGATCCTGTCCCACGCCCACCTGGACCACAGCGGCAATATCCCAACCCTGGTAAAGAACGGCTTCAAGGGTGACATCCACATGACCTCGGCCACCAGGGACCTGCTGGGCTTGATGCTCCGGGATTCGGCCCATATCCAGGAGAGCGACATAAAATTTGTCAATAAAAAAAGAGCGGCCCGGGGACTGCCGTTGAAAGAACCCTTGTATACCATGGATGACGCCGAGAGGGCGCTGGACTATTTCGTCAGCCTGTCATATGAGCGGTCTTTCAATCCCCTGCCGGGGGTCAAGGCCGTATTCCACGATGCCGGCCATATCCTGGGCTCGGCCATGGTGGATCTGGAGCTTACCGAGAACGGGAAGGCCACAAGATTGTTTTTCACCGGTGATCTGGGCCGGGATCATCTGCCCGTCATCCGCGACCCTTATCAGCCGGACGGAGCCGACTATCTTTTGATGGAAAGCACCTATGGCGACAGGGTCCACGGCCCCATCGAGGAGACCAGCCGGAAACTTCAGGAGATCGTCAGGCAGGTACATAGCCGCAAGGGCAAGCTGATCATCCCGGCCTTTTCGGTGGGACGCACCCAGGAGATCGTCTATGAATTACACGGAATGTTTGAGGCCGGGAAGCTGCCGGCCGTACCCATCTACGTGGACAGCCCCCTGTCGATAAACGTGACCAACATATTCAAGATGCATCCCGAATGTTTTGACCGGGAAACGCGCCGGCAGATCGATAACCATCACGATCCTTTCGGTTTCAGCCGCCTGACCTACGTCCTGACAGCGGAGGATTCTAAAAAACTCAACAAAAACAGCGATCCCTGCATCATCATCTCCGCCTCGGGAATGTGCGAAGGAGGGCGGGTGTTGCATCATTTGAGGAATTCCCTGGGCGACCCGCGAAACATGGTTTTGATAGTCGGTTTCCAGGCCCAGGGCACCCTGGGAAGGCGGCTGGTCGATAAATCCCCTTCGGTGAAGATATTCGGCGAGGAGCAGGAGGTCCGGGCCGAGATAAAGGTGCTGAACGGGTTCTCCGCCCACGCCGACCGCAACGACCTGATCGATTTTGTGGACAACATGAAAGACGGAGCGGGGAAGGTGCTCTTGGTCCATGGCGAGGAGGCCCAAAGCCAGTGTTTGGCCCAGGCTTTAAGGGAAAAGGGGAGGGAGGTGCTGGTGCCTGATCCGGGGCAAAAGCTGGAACTGTAGTTTATCTGCTTGATTTTTTCTCCCAGAAAAGTTATAATTACAAGTGATGCGCCCGTAGCTCAACTGGATAGAGCACCAGCCTCCGAAGCTGGGGGTTGCCCGTTCAAATCGGGCCGGACGCACCATTTTACAAAAGATGGTCCAATAACAATTGCAGATGATGAGAACATTGCTGAAATTTTTAAAAACGAGCATCGGCCCGACTTGGGGACCAGGACTCGTTTTTTTTATATCCTTTTTGGTCTATCTGAAGACCATGGCACCCACTATCGGTCCGATAGATTCCGGGGAATTATCCCTGGTCTGCCGGACGCTGGGCATAGCCCATCCCACCGGATATCCATTATACACCCTGATCGGCAGATTATGGGTGCTGCTCATTCCCTTCGGGGAGCTGGCCTGGAAACTGAACCTGCTGTCATCTATTTTCATGGCCCTTTCCGCCGGCTGGCTGTTCCGGATCATTGAGGGGCTGGAGATCAAGGGGGAGATCGCATTTTCAGCATCGCTGATATATGCCTTTTCGCCGATGATCTGGCGGCAGGCGGCCTTCCTGGAGGTCTATGCCCTGAGCGCCCTGTTGGCCATGATCCTGCTGTGGCTGGCCGTCAGATACCAGAAATCCGGGGAGGACAGATATGTCCTGTTGGGGGCTTTCCTGACCGGGCTGGGACTGGGCAATCATTTAAGCCTGCTGTGGCTGATCCCCGGATTGTTGGTGATGACGCTGGGAAGGACAGACCGATCAGGGCAGAAATCACTGTGGGTGGGGGGGGTATTATTTTTCATTTTGGGCCTGTCAGTTTACTTATACCTGCCCATCCGTTCAAACCTGGCTCCGTTGTTAAATTGGGGCAACCCCGGCAATTGGGAGCGGTTCTTCTGGCATGTCAGCGGAAAGCAATACCGGGTGTGGATGTTCAACCAATCATGGGGGGACTTGCTGGCTAATCTCAGGAATTTCCTTGGACTATGGCTGGACAACCCGGGCCTGTATCTTTGGTGGCTGATACCTCCCGGGATGTATGCCGCATTCAAGAAAAGCAGGATACTTTTTTGGTCCCTGCTGGCGATCTTCTGCCTGGCGGTGTTTTACGGCATCAATTACAGCATCCCCGATATCGAGGCCTATTATATTCCGGCCTTCATCAGTTCCTTTATTTTCATGGCCTTCGGGCTTGAGTGGATACGACGCCGGCTGGCGGCCGGACAGGAAAGGCTGGGAAAGGTCTTCGCCGGCGCGGTGCTGGGGCTTTTCCTTTTTCCGTTGGTGCTGAATTTCAAGGCCAATGACAACAGCCGCAACCAGCTGACCTATGCCATCGCCGGCAATGTCCTGGCATCGGCCGCGCCCAACGGTTTGATCCTGGCCGACAACTGGGACATCTACTCGCCCTGCCTTTACTTGATGCAGCGGGACCTTCTCCGCCCGGATGTCATCCTGATCGACAAGGAACTGCTGCGAAGGAGCTGGTACCTGGAGTATCTGGAGAGGCGTTATCCGGAATTATACCACAGCTGCCGGGAAAGGATGGAGGCCTTCAAAAAACAGCTGCATCCTTTTGAGCACGGCCAGCCCTATGATCATCAGGACATTCAGCGGGAATTCATAGCCATGATAAATGCCCTGCTGCTGGCCAACTACTACGACCATCCGCCGTATCTCACCCAGAACAAGCCGGTAGGGGATTTCGCCGCGATAGCCCCCGATCACCAGCGGATACCCGAGGGCCTGCTGTACCGGCTGAAGCTTCCCGGCATGATCGAGCGGGCCCCGGACGAATTCATGTTCTCTGGGCAGTTGCTGAATACCGACACCCTGGCCCTGTCGTCCCGGGACAAGATGCTTTACCGGATGATGCCCCAGATGCTGTACCAGCGGGGGATGTATCTGGCCCAGAACCTGCTGTTCGACCAGGCCCTGGATTATTTTCTCCAGGCGTTGAGATACGAACGGAACAAGGCCTCTTTATACCTGGCCCTGGGCGGCACCTATGCCGGCCTGAACCGGGTGCCGGAGGCCGGCGACGCCTTCCGGAAGGCTTTGCTGCTGGAGCCGGGCAACCCGGTGGCCCTGGAGAACCTGCGGAGGATATCCATGTTCCTGCCCGGCGGTCCCAAGGGCATTTCCACCGAGATTAAATAAATAAAGATTATATTGACTTTATAAATAATAGCTGTATAATCAATGCATGATTTAAATTATATAACAATATAAACAGGAGAAGGATAATGAGAAAAAAGTGTCTGCTTCTAGTAACTGTGGCGTTGATTTTTGTAGGTTTAACAAACGCCCAGGAAATCGGCGATTATCGTTCGGCGGTCAGCGGTCCCTGGGCCACCCTGGCAAACTGGGAAACATGGGACGGAGGGTCCTGGATCGTGGCTACTGCCCTGCCAACTGCCACCAACAACGTTTTGGTGCGGAATGGACACACCATCTCCATGGGTAGCAGCCCTTATGCCTGCAGGAACCTGGTGGTCGAGAGTGGGGCGGTCTTATACGCCAATTCAACCACCAATCGTTACATCAACCTGAGCGGAGACTCAGTGCGTTGTGACGGAACCATCGGCAGTCCGACTGATGGGATATGCTTCACCTGCATGACAAGTGTTACATTCAAAGGTAATGGGTCCTACCAGGTAAGCCGCCTGCGCCCCGGGGCCAGCAATGTAACCATCACCATTGACCGCAATTTCAACCTGCATTACACGGCCGCTGCACCCAATAATGTCGCCTTGTACGCTAACAGCCAAACTGGTTGCATTATTCAGGTGAATGATGGCGACACCCTGACCTTTTCCAGCAACTCCGCATTTTCCTGGGGCACCAACAGCACCACAGCATCTACCGTTGGCGGCACTTTCTTCATCGATGGCACGGTGATCATGCCCAGCGGGAGCAATTTCAACATCTCGGTGGCCAATGGCCTGTCATCACTGGTCCACATCTACGGCAACCTGGTGCTGGGCGACACGCTTATCGCCGACGCCGCCACCACTGGCGACGAGACCGTGATCGTCAACGGGGCCATAACCTATACCAGCACCGATACCATGAAATTCGACAATCTGTACACCAATAACCCCTCAGGTACATCATTCGGATTCCCGGTGAGGGTCAATGGTGTGCTTACCGTAGGCTGGGGCGACTACGACAACTCGGGCGGACTGACCATCGCCGACTTTGCCCACATTCAGCGCTACACCGGATCCCTGACGGCTGCCCCGGCGTTCGAGGGCTGGGTAAATCTGGAATACGGCCCCAACCCGGCCGCAGCGGCGCTGACCACCGGTTACGAGTTTCCGGCTGCAGATTCAACGGTGTATGCAGTATCTTTCAACAACTCGGCGGGTGTCGTCCTGGACAAGGACGTGACCTGCTATGGATTAGTAACCCTGGAGGACGGCATCGTAACCACCGGTAATTTCAGGTTGGCCTGCTACCTGGGTGCGCCCGCCCGGAACACAGGTTATGTTGATGGGTTACTGGCTATATACATTCCCACGGGAAATCCAAACTACGTATTTCATGTCGGTACTGCCAATGGTTATAGCCCGGCAACCATCGACTTCCAGAATGTTACCGCTGCCGGCGGCGTCGGAGTTCGCGCAGTCCAGTCAACCAATTCTGATGTGAACATACCGGCCAACACCATGCAGCGATACTGGAACATCGGCCAGCACCCCGTCATACCGGCCGTCTTTGATTCCTGCCGCATCGAGTTTGCCTACCTGCCGGCCGACTTCAACACCGGGTTTCTCGAGGCGACCGACGAGGCGGCCATGGTGGTCGGCAAGGCTGACAGCACGGGTTGGACCTTCCCCGAGATCTCTGTCCGGACCCCGAACGGGGCCGACGACGGGGGCAGCATCCAGATCTCCAATCTAACCACCCTGAGCGATTTCACGATGGCCAAGGATCAGAATTCGCTGGCTCCTGACGCCATTGCCCCGGTCATCATCTCCACCTCGCCCGCCGACGGGGTCACCGAGGTGGCTTTGGACGCCCCCCTGTATATTGTTTTCTCCGAGCCGGTGGACACTTTGAGCCTGGCCGGAAGCGTTACCCCCAGCCCCAACGAGCAGCCGGAATGGAGCGCATCCCTGGATACCCTGTATCTGCCGCATGATCCGATGGCCACCAACACCGTGTATACGGTCAAGATCGCTGCACTCACCGACCTGGCCGGGAACCCCTTGGCGGTACTGCCGGACAGTTTCATGTTCACCACTGTGGTAGGTGATACCATTCGGCCATATGTCGTCTCCGTTTCCCCGGCCTGGGGTGCCACCGGGGTCGGGCTCAACGACACCATCATCATCGCCTTCTCCGAGCCGATGAACACCGATTCGCTCGACGGATTCACCGATCCCTTCCATGATTTCACCCCCAGCTGGAACGCAGCCGGCGATACCTTCACCCTGGCCCCCCAGGACCCCTATCCCTACAGCACCGTGATGTCGGTCATAGTCACCTCCGGCATCGACCTGGCCGGCAACAGTATGGCCATCCTGCCGGATACCGTGGTTCAGTTCACCTCCGCCCCCTTCCAGGGCCCGTCCATAACCCTGGTCCAGCAGCCGGAGGACACCTACGACGGGACCGGTCCCTTCCCGGTGCGGGCGGTGATCACCGACCTGGGCAAGGCGGGAATAGCGGCCGACACCCTGTGGTACACCGACAACTCCACCGACTGGTGGGCCCTGACCCATGCTTCGACCGACGGTGATACCTTCAACTATAGCATTCCGGGACCCCTGGTGGCCGGGACGGTAATAGAATTCTTTTTCGGGGCCTGGGACGACGGAGGAACGGCGCACTATGATCCCAGCATGTACCGGGGTTATCAGTTCCGGATCCTGGACCCGCTACCGCCGGACAGCCTGACGGCTCTTGCAAGCGACCAGTCGGTATATCTAAGCTGGAAACCGCCGGTCGAAGTCCTCGATTATGCAACCTCGAACGGCACCGGAACATTCCAGGATGCCGGGGATATAGTTGACACCCGGTTCACACCTCAACACTACCCCTGCAAACTTGAACAAGCCGTTTCCTCCTGGTGGTATGCCGCTGGTTCCGATTTTGTGACACTTCACGTATGGGGGGATGACGGCACTGGTCTTCCCGACCGTTCCACCGATCTGGTACCTCCACACTACATTATGCCATTAGACTACCCCAACTACACCGTGGTCGACCTATCGTCCCACAATCTATATATAGCTTCAGGGGATTTTCACATCGGCTATGTCATCCAGACAGACAATCTCCCCATGCCGCTATGCGATGGCGATGGGCCAGGACTCCGCTCCCTGGTTTATGATTCTTCAACCGCAACTTGGGGCAGCCTGATACTAAACACTGACGAGTACCGCGATTGGGCGCATCAGTCGGTGGTTTCCTATCAGGATTACACTAAGGGGCTGGCGTTGAAATCCTACCTCCCGAAACCGGGAGAAAAACCATTGCCGGTCTTGACCGGAATCAAGTCCATGCCCGTTGGCAACAAGCAGACACCGGTATACCCGAAACTTGAAGGAGCCCTCGCCTTGGCCAAGAACATCACCGGTTTCAACATCTTCCGCGGTGATGTATCTGGTGGACCCTACGCGTCAATTGGCTTGGCTGGAATAACTCCTGCGTATACCGACAATTCCGTAATTAACGACAACACCTATTATTACGTGGTCAGATCTGAATACAGCACTCCCGATACCTTCAGCGCTTGGTCTAACGAGGCATCAGCCACGCCCACCGGGGTGGAGGGGAGGCCGGAGGTTCGGGCCTATGTCCTGCAGCTCAGGGCCGCCGCCCCCAACCCCATGACAACCGGCACCGCCATCAGGTTCAGCCTGCCGGCATCGGCCCAGGCCAGCCTGGAGGTGTTCAACGTGCTGGGCCAGAAGGTCACAACTTTGGCCAATGGGAAGCTGGATGCCGGATACCACACGGTGAACTGGGACGGCACCGACCGCCACGGGGCCAAACTGGCATCGGGCGTCTACCTCTACCAGCTGAGGACCATGAACAAAACACTGACCAAGCGGATCACGATTCTCCGATAAATTCAGCCTGATAAAGCCGGGCCCCTTAAAGGGCCCGGCTTTGTTTTAACCTGATATTTCGTTTTAAGAATTTTGTTGACAAAACCCTGTTTAGTTAGTAAACTATACAGTTAAGATGACATTTAACGACTTAGAACGCCAGATCGCGGCAAAAAAGATAGCTTTGGCGTATTTTTTCCCGGGAGAAGAGGAGTATCTAAAAGATCAGGCCATCGGCCGGCTGGCCCTGGCTTTCCTGGGCGAATCCCAGGTTTCACAGGGTTTGGAGCGCATCTCGGCCACCGAGCAAGACGGAATCAGCATCCTGCAGCGCACCCAGAGCCTGGGGATGTTTGCCGAACAGCGGGTGATAGTGGTCAAGGAGATAGAGGCCCTCTCGGTCAAGAGCCGGAAGCAGGTCCTGGAACACTTGGATTCCCCCGGCCAGGATGTCTGCTTGATATTATGTTCCGTCAATCTGGACAAGAAGACAGCCTTTTACAAGGGGTTGGCCGAGAAGATACCCACCTTGGTCTTCAACCAGCTGAAGGAGGCCGAGACCGTAAAATGGGTGATGGCCAAAGCCTCCGCCCGGGGGTTGAATATCGCCCCTGCCGGAGCCCAGATGCTGGTTGAGATATCCGGCAACAACCTGGGCATACTGGACAAGGAAATAGAGAAGTTTGAAATATACACCAGCGGTCAAAACCGGTCCGAAATAACCGAAGCCGACATAAAGGCCCTGGCCGGGTCATCATTCGAAGTCGAGAGTTACGAACTGGCCGGCGCCATCTGCAACCGGGACCGGGACCGGTCGCTGATGCTTTACGAAAAACTGCTGTCATCCGGGGAGGACCCGGTCAGGCTGGTCAGCGCCGTCTGCTATCAGCTGGAAAAATACTGGAAGGTGTTCCTGATGACCGCCCGCGGGATATCCCCCCGTCAGATCGGGTACAGCATCCAGAGCCATGAATATTACGTCAATCAGATGATCCCCGCCTCGCGAAAGAGGACCCCGCAGCAGTACCTGTGGGCCATGGACCAGATCTACCGGACCGAATATGCCCTTAAATCCGGACGGGGGGAGCCCCGAAGCCTGGTGCAAAGACTTATCTATAAATTATCTTCCTAAATTTAAGGAAATAATAATGGCTGTAGAGAACATCACTGGCAACGAGTCGATAGAGGAACTTCAGCGGCTGACGGAGGTCTTCAACAAGCGGATCCGGCTGTTGGACGAGAAGAAGGCCGCCACCAAGCCGGAGATCTTCCAGAAGGTGCGCGGGGAGTACGAGGCCAAGCTGCTGGAACTGCAGGTTCTGCTGGAGGAGAAGGGCGCCGGAATGCAGGAGGCGCTGGACGCGGCTCTGGCCGAGCAGGCCGGATTGCTGGCCCGGGAGAAGGAGATCCGCACCGAGATGGAAGAGCTGGAATTGCGGGCCGCCATCGGCGAGGTGGAGGATGCCGACTATGCCCGGAAATCGGAGGCCCATAATAGCGAGACCGAGGCCATTGTAGCCAAGCTCCAGGAACTGACGGAAAAAATAGATAATTACCAGGCGCTGGTCGGCGGGAAAACCGCCCAGCCGGCGGCTCCCGTGGCATCCCTGCCCCCGGCAGCGCCCCCGCCGCCCCGGGTCATTGCCCCCAAGCCGGCATCCCCGCCGCCACCGGCGGCTCCAGCTCCGGAACCAGCCCCGCCGCCCGCCCCGGAGCCGGAGGCACAACCCGCACCGGCAGTTCAGCGCAGCGAGCTGGACGATCTGGAGAAGCAATTCGCCAGCATATTGGGCGCCAATTTCGGCCAGGAGCAGCCGGCCGCCGAACCCACCGCCCCGTTGCCCGAACCGATCCAGATAGAGGAGAATCTTTCGTTCCAGCCCAAGGCCGAGGATGCGCCTGTCGAGGATTCCCACGAGGGCGAACTTACATGCCCCAAGTGCGGGGCCTTCAACCGGGCCGACAACTGGTACTGCGAGAAATGCGGCAATGAGCTGATCAACGCCACCGACCTGCTGGGCGGCAAATAAAGGACTTTCAGATAAATAGATTGAAAGCCTTCAGAGATGATTTGTTGATCTGAGGGCTTTTGCAATTAAATCGAACAACCGGAATATCAAATATGACCCGAGAATACAATTTCAGAGAGATCGAGGCCCGTTGGCAGGAAGCCTGGGAAAGGGAGAAGACCTTCAGGGCCCCTGACGATTCGGACCGGCCCAAGACCTACTGCCTGGAGATGTTCCCCTATCCCTCGGGATCGGGGCTTCATGTGGGCCACCTGAAGAATTACCTGCCGATGGACGCCTTCTGCCGCTACAAGAGCATGAGCGGCTTCAACGTGCTGCATCCCATGGGCTGGGACGCCTTCGGCCAGCCGGCCGAGAACGAGGCCATCAAGAAGGGGCGCAATCCCCGGCAGATGGTGCCGGAGTACGCCGCCAATTACAAGCGGACCCTCAAGCTGGCCGGATGCAGCTACGACTGGACCCGGGAGATAGATTCCAGCCGGCCGGAATATTACAAATGGACCCAGTGGATCTTTCTGCTGCTCCATAAAAAGGGCCTGGCCTACCGGGACACCGCGCCCATCAACTGGTGCCCGTCATGCAAGACCGGGCTGGCCAACGAGGAGGTCAAGGAGGGCCGCTGCTGGCGCTGCGATCACCCGGTGGAGAAGCGCCCCATGCCCCAGTGGTTCTTCAGGATCACCGCCTACGCCGACCGGCTGCTGGATGATCTGGAAAAGCTCCATTGGACCGAGGGCATGAAGGAGATGCAGCGGGACTGGATAGGGCGGAGCGAGGGAGCAGAAGTTGAATTCAGAATTCAAAATTCAGAATTCAAAATTCAGGTGTTCACCACCCGGCCCGATACCCTGTTCGGGGCCACCTTCATGGTGCTGGCGCCGGAGCATCCCCTGGTCGAGCAATTGACCACGCCGGAACAAAGGTCTGGGGTCGCAGCCTATATCAAAAAGACCCAGGGTCAGACCGAGATAGAACGGTTGAACACCGAGCGCACCAAGACCGGAGTGTTCACCGGCAGCTATGCCGTCAATCCGGTCAACGGCGAACAGATACCGGTCTGGATCGCCGATTACGTGATGATGGGCTACGGCACCGGGGCCATCATGGCGGTGCCGGCCCACGACCAGCGGGATTTCGAGTTCGCCCGCAAGTTCGGCATCCCCGTCCGGATGGTGTTCCGGTCGGAGGGAGGGCCGGCCGGTCCGGAGGAGATGACCCAGGCCATTCCCGACGGGGGGACCATGATAAATTCCGGGCAGTTCGACGGCCTGTCCAATTCAAAGGAGACCGTCTCCAAATTCATAAAATGGCTGGAGGATTCCGGAAAAGGCCAGAGCAGGGTCAACTACCGCCTGCGGGACTGGCTGATCAGCCGCCAGCGCTACTGGGGGGCGCCCATACCCATGATCCACTGCCCCCAGTGCGGGGTGGTGCCGGTGCCGGAGGACCAGCTGCCGGTGCTGCTGCCGGAGGTGGATAATTACCATCCGTCGGGCACCGGCGAATCGCCTTTGGCCAACATCGCTGAATTCGTGAACACCAAATGCCCCCAATGCGGCGGCCCGGCCAAACGGGAGACCGACACCATGGGAGGCTACGCCTGTTCCTCCTGGTACTTCCTGAGGTTCGCCGACCCGCATAATAACAATATGTTTGCCGACCGTCGGAAGCTGGACTACTGGCTGCCGGTGGACATCTATGCCGGAGGCACCGAGCACGCCCGGTCGCATCTGCTGTATTCCCGGTTCTGGACCAAGGTGCTGTTTGATGAGGGATATCTGAATTTCACCGAGCCGTTCCTGACCCTCCACAACCAGGGATCCCTGCTGGCCAACACCCCGGGAAGAAAACCCCGGGCCGATGAGAACGCGGAGAGCGGGGGCGGCGAGGCCCGGCTGGTCGACTGGATAGTTTTGAAGCCCGAGGAGCGGGAGAAATTTCCCGAAGATCAGATCGTCTGGCGCTGGGCCCGAATGTCCAAGTCCAAGGGCAACGTGGTGACCCCGGACGAGATCGCCCTGAAATACGGGGCCGACAGCCTGAGGGTCTACGAGATGTTCATGGCGCCCTTCGAGGACGATATTCAGTGGACCGAGGAGGGGATCAACGGCTCTTTCCGGTTTGTCAACCGGGTGTGGCGCTGGATAACCACCTATCAGCCGGTCTATAAGGCTGATTGGGCCGCTAAGATCGAACAGGAGGACCACTTGGCGGTCAGATCGGTCAGGCGGAAACTGCACCAGACCATCAAGAAGGTCACCGACGACATGGAGCGCTTCCAGTTCAACACCTCGGTGGCGGCCCTGATGGAGCTCACCAATGAGGTTCAGGACGCCTTTCCCATCAAAGAGGATGTTTCGATAACCGATCATCCCTGCCTGGTCTCGGAGATATTGGATACCATGACCCTGCTGATGGCCCCGTTCACCCCGCATATGTCCGAGGAGCTGTGGCAGATGCTGGGCCATAAGGGGACCACCTACAAGGCCCAGTGGCCCAAGTCCGATCCCCAGGTCGCCGCCAATGAGGAGATCACCCTGGTGGTGCAGGTGAACGGCAAGCTCAGGGACCGGATCACCGTTCCGGCCGATATCAGCGACGAGGAGCTTAAGAAGACCGCCCTGAACAGCGAGCAGGTAAAAAAGTATTTGGTTGGGGTGAATGTGAAGAAAGTGGTGGTGGTGCCCAAGAAGCTGGTGAATATTGTAGGGTAGAGGGTGATTTATAAAAAGCTGAGCTATAGGCCAGCTTTTTCGCATAATAACTGTACTAATACAAGAATCTACACCAACCATTTAAGAGGTATTAATATGGACTATATTTTGAAATATTTTGATAAACTTGACGTCTATTCTAAAACTTCAATTATGTCAATTATTGTTTTGATTCCATTTTGGTACATCAGTATCTTTTTAATAAACCCAAATCTTTTTTATAGTATTGATATTATTCTACGTATAATATTAGCATTTTGTTTAGCGACAGTTCTATATTTCATGGAAATATTTTTTCTAGCAGTAGATTATAAGATTAGAAGAATTTATAAAAAAGGTGTATACACAAGTTTTGTGTCTGCTGGATTTTGTAGCTTATTGGTTTTATGTGCATCTATTGCTCTATGGTACCATGGAGAGTCAACATTCGAATATTTTATTTATAAAACATATGGGTTTCTGATAATTGGAAATATCTTTATCATAGCAACAGATTATTTCATATATAAGGGAAGACATATTAAAACAAAGAAATAAGTCAACAGTAATTATTAGCAAAACCGCCAAGGAGGTGTGGCATAGTTGATTGATAAATGTTTGACAGTTTAAATCTGTTTTAATTCATTTGTCCCATAATAAATATTATGTAAACCCGTCATAATACTAAATCTACTTCCGGCTGTAGAGCTTGTCTCTGCAGCCGTTTTTTATACCTTAAGTAGACTGTTATAGCATTGTATGCTATAATATCCGTTTTTACTTTCATCCTAAACCAAAGGAGCACACCATGAAAGGCAAACGGGCTACAACAGAATTATGGCGGCGTGAGATCAAATGTTCCGAGAAGGTCGATCGGGGTTACGGCCGGCGTTCGCTGGTCATCTACCAGTCCAGCATTGTCAACGGTCCCTACATGGACCGTTACACGGTAAGCCAGCCCATGGAGATCGACAAATTCCCCAGCCGGGTCGGGGTGGTGGTCACCCACGAAAGGCTCAAGCTGGGCGACGTCCTCAAAAGCATTGATCCCATTCCCATAAGACCGCCGGCGGTGCTCGGCGCCCGTAAGATATAAGGCTGCTTTTCGCAGCCTTATTTTTTTACGCCCAACATTAACCATAATCCAGGGAGATAATATATGCAGCCGCTCAGTCAAATCCAATCAGCCATCTATGCCCTGATCCCGGAAGGCAACGGTCCCTCCGGCAAGCCGCTCTTTACCACCATATCGGCCATAATCCAGGAACTGTACCCCTTCTCCGACCGGTCATACCGTGGACTGGACATCGAGATCAGGGACCAGATCAAGGCCATAAAAAAAGCCGGGTACTCCATCGCCACCAGCAAGTCCGGTCTGCGGCGCGGAAACGCCGAAGACCTGGAGCGCTCCATCATCCAGCGCATCCGGCACGGCGCCTCCGAGATCAAGGCCGCCCGGGACGAAGTATCCTCCGAAATGTTCCAGCGCATAATCGAACAGCTTAAACTCAACACACTTTTAGGCTCTTAATAATGCCATACTACCAGATAGAGAACTGGGACCAGAATTACGAGACGCCGGAAAGCAAAGGATATAAAAATCTTCACTGGGTGGCCGTAAAAAACAGTTTTGACGGGACCCTGTATCGGCGGCTCCTAAAACAAAAAGACCCGATAGCTGTTTTTGGTATAGCTGTAATAATGGCCGAAATAGCCAGCAGGTCTCCCAAAGGGCACCGTGGAAAACTTATCAAGTCAGACTTATCAACAGGTTATACACTTGAGGACATGGCGGATAAAAGCGGCATGCCGCTATCTGGCTTTATCCATGCAATACCGATACTTATGAATATAGGATGGATATCATATATTGACGGCCAACGGAAAATAAAAGAAATTTCTGGAAAAATCCCGTTACATAACATGACATAACATGACGGTAATAATAAAAGCAATAATAAAAGAAAGCAGTTTCTCCGAAACTGATTTTTATGAATACCAGGCTTAAAATATACAAAACAATAACCGAGCTCCGCCGGCATGAACCGGAACTATGCCGCATGCTCTATGCCATGGCTCTGGCCATAGAGCACGGATGCAAGGTATCCGGACGGACCGTCACCCCCTGGCCCAAGGCCCGGCAGTGGGTTACCGTCACCCTTCTGCCCGACCGTAAGGATCCGGCCCTCAACGGCTGCGATCCCCTGGCGGTAAAGAACGCCCTGGAGCAGTACATCCGCAAGCCGGAGTATTTTCATACCAAATTGGGGTGCTGGGGCCTAATGACCCACATAGCCCGTTGCGACAACACCCGCATTAAGGTCGAGGAGATCCGTTGGGATGCCGAAAAACAGCATTACGAACAGCAGGCAAAAAAGTTGTCCTCGGTAGGTGGATTGTTGGGCGGTATTACTGCCGCCATTGATGCCGCCAAGGACCGCCGCATTGCCGAACTGGAAAATGAATTATCAAAATTTAAAACCCATCCGGAGGTATCCGATGCCAAAGGTTAAATATTTCAGCTCCGGTGAATTCTTTTATGCTCCCAAAGGGACTTTCTTAAAATCCGATCTTCACGGTCCCGGGGAAAAACCATCGCTTACCATCGACGACCTTCAAGAGCTCACCGGTGTGAAAGAACGCTCCAGATTCCGATGGCACGGATGGCTGGGATTTTTCCCCAAGCCCCGCCGTAAAAAATGGTACCACAAAAAAAGGAGAAATCATGCCGGTACTTAATACCGAACTGTCTCCAGAACAGGTCAAAAGAATGCTGCAGCACGACCGCCGCCTCAAACTTATAAACCTTTCCAGTCTTCATTTCTGCATCGCCAAACTTGTTGTATCAGGTAAAATATCCGGCGCCATAAAATATATTAAACCAAGCAAGAAAGACTACAAGAGCGCTTCCGGCAAACGGTCGGAAGAAGATAAATAACCAAAAAAAGGAGCTCCACAAATGAAACGCCTTAACCTAATCATCGCATTGGCTGTAATAACCGCTCTGTTTTCGGCCTGCAGCCAGACCGATCCGGTGGCCCCGGTCGTGCCGGTCGGTACCAACGCTTACATCACCGATCTGTCCCCTTCCCTGGCCTGGGTAGATCTGTCAGCCAACACCGTAAGCCTGGCCATATCCCGCACCGATCACGGCACCGTTGTCGGAGACACTATCAGCCTTACTGTTACAGCCTACAAAATAACATCCGATAGCACCGGGACATTTATTAACACCGCCGTCTGGCCCTACCGTTCCGGAGACTGGACCTGGTCCATTCCCGACACCCTGGACGTTTACAAGAATTCCGACCGCTTGCTCATCAGCGCCACCTGGTGGAACAGCGGCTGGCCCAAGCAGACCGTTGACCTTTCCACCGATGTCCGCGTCGGCTTAAAGTAAATAACTCATTCATGCGGGGACCGGCTCGCCCCGGTCTCCGCTTCGGAGCAAACTCAAAATTACTACGGCAATGCTTAAAAACCTGCTGACCAGAATATCACGCCTCTTCGCTAAAATACCCCTCTCCTTTCGGGGGAGGGACCGGGGTGGGGTCTCTGATTCCGTCCACGTGGTCCCGGACACCCTGCCCTTCAACCACCTCCTGCTGTTCAATAACGAAGAGTTGGTCAAAGAATTGTCCTACCGCAGAAACGTCGATTGTTACCAGGTCCCGCAAAATTCAGTTATAACCCTGCCCGGCGTTGTATACAAATGCGATACCCCCGTCAAGGTGATAATCAGCCACGATTAAAACAAAGGAGCTCCACCATGTACATCCTTTCCGTCGATCCCAGTATCGATCCCAATAAATTCGGCTTCGCAGCCTTTCGTTCTCCCTCTCCCACCGGGGGAGGGGCAGGGGTGGGGTCGCTCCCCACCGGGGCTGGGGTGGGTCTTCAATACGGCACCTGCAAAACCTACGAAACCGGAACTATCGGCGTCTTCGAGCGCCTTGGCCAGATATACAACTTTAGCCATGAGATCCCCGCTCCCGACTACATCGTCATCGACTACCCTTCCATGTCCAACTACAGCCGGTCTAGCCGGGGCCATAAACAGCTCAACGGGGCCGCTCTGGCCCTCAACCATCAGGCTATCGGCGCCTTCCTGGCCGGGATAAACCTGCCGGAAGAGAAGATCCTCAAATGGAACTCCGCCGTCCATCCCGTTAACAAAAAACTCGTCAAGTTATCAATGATCTCCAAGTACGGCCTTCCTCCCAAGACCTCGGACCATATCACCGATGCCATCTACCGGGGCGAGTGGCTGGCCGACATGCTCCAGCGCTTCGACTTCAAACAACTTCAAATCAACGAAGGAATATAATTTTAATCAGGAGGTTGCCATGGCACTTACCGAAAATCTGGTGAACCAAGCACTGGGCGTAAAAAGCCTTAAGATGGCCTGCAAGACGGCCTTCAATCTCAAGAATGGGTTGAATGCCACAAAATCACACCAGGCGGATCTCTACCGGGCCGTTGTGGAGCTGGGGAAACCCTGGCCCAAGGGCTGGAAGATCCCCAAAATACCAAAACAGGGCGTATGCCCGATGACCAAGTCCGTAGGCTTGCATCCGACGCTAAACGATCTGCCGTCCAGCTTGCATCTTTTCTGCCCCGGCTGCGGAGCCATGATCACCTACACCGAGCCCAAGGCCACTGTTCACTGCCTAAAGTGCGGCCGCAACGTCAGCTACCGGGTGGTGGTAAGGCGCATGATCGAGATCACCACCACGGATAATTAATAATAAGGAGCCGCCATGCCAGATAACATCTCCGGCCGTGGTCCCAAAAAACAACGCTTCGGCTACCGCCGATCCGAAAAGCTCCGGCCCGGCAAGCGCCAGCTGGAGGCCCTTATGACCAATGGCAGCATCGAGGCCATCCGCGAGAACACTCTGGGGCTTCAGGAGGCCATGCAGGAGCGCCAGGCCATAGAGCTCATGCACCGCGTGCTGGACACCCTCCAAAAGCAATACCGTCGGATCTACTGCGCCCAGTGCCCGGCCGAAAAAAAGAACAACTGCGACGGTCACCAATGCCGGGTGGCGGTCGAGATCCTGCCCTACAAGGTTACCGTTAACCGGCACTGGCGGCCCATTCCGGCCCCGGGCCATCCCCTGCCCTGCCAACTATCTCCCTCTCCCACAGGGGGAGGAAGGCGAAGCCGGGAGGGGTCTCTCTCTGCAGGGGCAGGGGTGGGGTCTCTTACTAAGGGTCGGGGTGAGGTCAAACAGCCATGAAAAAGCCCATCATCATCCTTTCCCTGTTGCTTCTCGGCTGGTCGCTGGCATTCAATATCTGCGATCGCCGGGCCCAGGACGAACACCTGTATCCCAACTCCAGCGAAATAAACATATTTTCTAAGTGGTACGCAAACCAGGCCGGAAATCCCTGGCAGTACCGGGTATTCAACAACTTTCTGATCCTGTCGCTTCATTCCCTCCTGCCAAAATACTGCATTCCGCTGGATGTCTTCAAAAAACTCCAGGTGATGCTTCTAATCCTGCTGGTCTATTATTATCTTTCTGCCCTGACTGGCGCCGAAGCTTACGGCCTCACCCTGCTGTTCGGATTCGTATTGTTCGCCGCTTCCATCCGTTCCAATCTGGCCTTCGATACTTACTGGGATCTGGCTTTCTATCTGGTCGGGTTTATCCTGCTTCAAAAGGGCCGATTCTGGTATCTGGTCCCGCTGACCTTCCTGGGAGCGCTAAACCGGGAGACCTATCTTTTCTTTGTGCTGGCCGTCGGGTTATTGTCGTTCAGGCATTCCCGGCTTCGGGCTCCGGCCCTGGCCTCGGCCGCGGTCTTCGGAGCGGTATATTTCCTTCTGCGGCATATTTCTCCCGACCAGCAGGCCAATGTCGGATATATGGGCATTTCATACGGCTGGCAGATGTTCAAAAGCAATTTCCGACCCAGCGGTCTTTTCTTTTCTATGCACCTACTCGCTGTTTGCCTGGCCGGCGTTAAAGCTTTTCTGGCATGAGCGCCCTCAGCCCCATTTCACCTTGGCCCTGGTAATCATCCCGGCCTTTGTGGCGGCATACCTCTGGTTCGGCAACGTCGATGAGACCCGCCTGCTCCTGGTCCCCTTCACCATTTACGTGCTCCCATTTATTACACTAAGATCCGACCTTTGATCATTTTGCCTTTTGCAATTTACATTTTAAAATTTTAAATAATTACAGGTCTCCCATGAAAAACAAGCCTTCCCTCTGGTGGAATCTGTCCATCAATCCCTGGTTCGGCTGCAGCTCCTGCAGCCCGGGGTGCATTCACTGCTGGGCCGCCGCCAGCTTCTGGGACGAAAAGGCAGACCGTCCCCTCCCCGGCCGGGAGGACCTGGTCTGCCGGGATCCCAGGTTCCGCAACATCCGGTGGACCGGCCAGATCCAGCTTAACCCAAACTACGACCGCCAGCTGGCCCAGCTTCACTGCCTCCCCTCCGGCTCCCGGGTGGCGGTGGAATTCATGGGCGACCTGTTTTACGATCATCCGCTTTGCCAGGACCGCCGGGACCATGTCCTCCAGCTGGCCCAGCTTCACCCGGACCTGGTATTCATCCTCACCACCAAACGGGTCCACCGGATAAAGGACATCTGGCCGGGCTTATTTTACGACCTCAAGCACCGGCATCCCAATATCTGGCTGTTGGCCAGCGTTTCCAATCAAAAGGAGCTTATCAATGCCGCCTGCGCCCTCTCCCATATTAAGGCCGCCGTGGTGGGCATATCGGCCGAGCCTCTCCTGGAGGCCCTGTATCTCAGGGAGTTCATCTCCGGGCTGGACTGGGTCATTCTCGGAGCCGAGCGCTGCCGACCGTTCAAGCTGGCCCGAAGGTTCTACGATCGCTGGGCCTTCCAGATTATGGAGGACTGCCTGGCCGCCGGCAAGCCGCTGTTTTATAAATATGGCCAGGACGAGACCGGACGCTTCTGCGAGGCTCCGGTGATAAACGGCCGCTTCTGGCTGCAATATCCAATAATAACCCCGCAAGGCGGAGAATAGGAAATAAACCGACGTCATGTTAAACCATATAAAATATCTCTGGGACCGGTATATCACAAACAAGCCACGGATCCCCCGTCGGCCGCTCACACGTCCCCAATTCCAAAAATTTCACAAAGAAAAAATGGCGACATCTCGCCCAGCCGATCCCCGCGCCGTTCTCATCGCCTTGGCCGACAAGTTGGAAGCTCGGGGCCAGTGCCAGACTTTGTCAATAGACCCAATCACCTACGCCGAAATAAGAAAGATAGAGATAAACGGCGGCATAACCATTCCGGTGCTGGGCCCAGCCAGGATTATAATCGTAAAGGAGGCTCAATGAAATACATTATCTTTCTTGCCCTGATCGCCTTCGCCGGCGGCTGGTTATATCTCTGGCGGTTTGCCTGGCCCGGCCTGGCCAGGCGGGAAACTATGGCCGGTGATATGCTAAGGTCCCTGGCCGGCGGGCTGGTGATTGTAGTGCTGACTGTTGGCTGGGGGATGCTCATGGCCCACGGCTGCGAAAAGCAGTATGCAGCGATGGACGATATCGCCGCCGAGATATCCCCGCAAACGCTGAACACCGAAGCCATCGGCAATGTCCGGGCGGTATGCACCTATTACTCATGGCCGGAGCATGGGCGGCAAACCGCCAATGGGGAAATCTACGATAGCCTTTCCTTCACCTGCGCCAGCCTTGAGAAAATACCCTTTGGGACACGGCTGTGCTTTGTCAACCCAGACAACGGGCGGCAGGTGGTATGCCGCATCAATGACAGGATGCCGTCGAAATACTGGGACACGGACAGGCGGTTTGATTTGTCAAGGGCTGCGGCTGACAGCCTGGGGATAATACAGGACGGGAAAAAAGAATTGATAATCATTAAGGAGGAATAGCATGTCGGACGTTACTTGCCCCTATTGCGGCCAAGATGTCGAAATAAACCACGATGACGGCTATGGCTACGCAGAAGCGGTGGAATACATACCGGGCAATATGCCGTGTGGCGAATGTAGGCATGTAGGAGGGGATAGATGTACTTATTGTATACGAATAAATAAACCAACTGATTATTACGAACGAAAGCAAGCCCTCGGCAAGGAGGGCGGGAGATGAAGATTGCAGAGATTAAAAAGAAACTGCTTGAATGGCACGACTTCTTCGGCGGGGACCTGCTGTGGGAGGATGAAATAAAACGGGCAAAAACAAAAGTAGAATTAGGCCAAATTTTAGAACGCCATAGAATGCACATGGAAGATATGCTTAGCGACGCCAAAAGCCACCTTGATTCCTTTAAGGAAGAGATTGGATTAAATCAATTCGCAGGGGAGAAGGGGAAGAAATGTCAATAAATAATGAACAAGAATATTGGCAGATGCGGTCAAGCCAAGAGCAGTTCCATCAAGAATTGCAACACCGAGAACAAATGAATATCGCCGTCGCTACGCTGGACTTAATAAACGTTAAAATGCTTCAGCCAAAAATATATATTGACGGAGACATGTGGTGTGTGCTTTACGGCGAAAATTTGCAGGACGGGATAGCAGGTTTTGGCAAAACACCGTTTTATGCAATATCCGATTTTAACACGGCCCTTAATAAACCAGTAAAGGAGACCCCATGCGACAAACAATAATCCTGATCCTGGCCCTGGCAACAGTAGCCGGGGCGGAAGAACTAACCAAAACAACCGCCGACTACTGGCATCTAAAAATACCACTGATAAGGCCCAGGACTTATCATATTGCCGTAGTCGATTCGGAGAAAATTGTCATCGCACCAGACGATTCTACGGAGCAAATACAAACATACATTTTTCCGACCAAACATCCGCCGCAAGTCCAGGACTCGGCCTTTTGCGAAAAGATTTCAGAGATCATCACCATCGCCGACATCAAGGCGTATCTGGCGGAGTGTCACAACGACAGCACGGTAGCATATGGTATAATTAAATGCCCGCACCAGCATAAAAAAACTGTTGACTGGTGGGATAGATGGGACTGTGTTATGGATGGCAATAGTTGCGTTTGCCATTATGGTAACATCGTAATTCATAAACAACCAACCCTCCAGGGCTTTGTGGACTGGTGGGAAAGGAGGAAGTGAAATGGCACAAACATCATACACTATTAACATAAACATGGATGAGAAATGTCCCCGGTGCGGCAAGGGTGGAGCCGTTGCGGAGAACAAGGCCGGGCTTTGCTTATCATGCATTAGCAAATTAATGGATCAAGGGGCACCCGCTACACCACGTAAACAAAAGAAAACTTTAAATTAACCAAAAAAGGAGACACCCCCCATGACAAAAACCGAAACCGCCCTCCACTCAATCGCCCTGGCCGACCTGCATTACACCCCCGACCGCCGGGACATGGGCGACCTGAAAGCCCTGGCCGCCAGCATCAAAGCCCACGGCCTGCAAGTGCCGTTGGTGATAACGCTGCCGCCCCAACCATGCAACCCCGGAGAAGGCTTTATCGTCCTCGACGGCCGCCGCCGCCTCGAGGCCGCCAAGATCGCCGGACTTCCCTCCCTCCCATGCATCGTGGCCGAAGACAGCAACCCGGACATCAGCCTGATCCTGAACACCCACCGGCTGAACCTCTCCCCCCTGGAGATGCTGGACAGCATCAAGGCCCTGATCGGGCCAGATGCGATGGCAAATGGATACTGGACACCGGAGACTGTGAAGGCCATCGCCGCCAAGGTCAACCTGTCCGTCGACGACACCCTGAAACTGCTGACCCTCAACCGCTGCGGGGAAAACATCAAGGAGCTGGTGCATTCCAAAAAGCTGACCCTGGCCACCGCCATCCTGTCCGTCAACCTGAATGAGAAGCAGGCGGCCGAGTTCGCCACATTCTGCCTCGACAACCGCCCCAGCTACCGGGATGCCAAACGCTGGCTGGTGAATAACAAGGTAACGAAAAGACTGTCCGATGCCGAGTTCGATACCAAGGGCTGCAAGGATTGCCAGTTCAACGGCGATCGCAGCCCGGCCCTGTTCGACCAGGCCGAGCTGGGAGAAAAAGAAGCGTGGTATCGGGATCAGGGTTCATGTTTCAACCCGGAGTGCTACAAGAAAAAGCTGGCCGACTTCAACGATGGCATGAAGCTGAAGGCCCAAAAGCTGGGTCTGAAGAAGGCGGGCATCTCCACCCAGAACCGCTGGAGCATGGACGGCCTGGTCAAGTTCGAGGAAGCCGCCCGGATCGACCCGGAGAAATGCCCCGACTGCAAGCTGGTGAAGTGGTGCCGTGGCCAGGACACCAAGGGGAAGTATGTCCTCTACTGCCCCACCCAGTGCCCGAACATCAAACAGCCCAAGGGCAAAAAGGCAGAAGCGGAACGCCCCGGCCATGTCAGCGTCCGGAAGAAGCTGGAGAAGAATATTCCTCTCACCCCTGGGGAGAAAAAGGACGTGATCAAACAGCACCGGGAGGAGATTGCCGCCAAGCTGGCCGGGGACGTGCTGGAGCAGAACATCAAAAAGGTCTCGGCCCTGAACCTGATCAAGATGATCCTGATGCACCAGCCGGGGATCGCCGAGAAAAAACTGGCGCAGTTTCAGGCGGCAAAGCTGGACGACCTAAAGCCGGAATTGATCCAGCTGTTGGAAGATTCGGCGGAGAACTATAACAGCCAGATGACGAATACGCTGGCGAACAACCAGGCCATGTATACCCTGGCCACCGGCAAGGCCCTGGACATGGCGGCGGTGGACGAAGCCCTGCCGGAGAATATCAAGGCCCTGCTGCCGGGGAACCAGGAGAAAAAGATCAAGAAGGGCAAGAAATGAACCTTAAAAACTACACCTCTTCCGTGCCGGCCGATCGCTCGATCTCATACATCGAGCGGTCGCTGGCCCTGGCCGGAGCCAGAAATATCAACAAGGAATACCGCCCCGGGACCGATCAGGTCGAGGCCCTCATGTTTCAGATGGAGATCAGGGACGGGAAATCGAACCGGCTTATCCCGATGATTTTTAAGCTCCCGGTCCATGTCGAGGAGGTATTCAAGGTGATGTATCAGGAGGTCCGACGGCCACGGCCGGAGACCGAGAAGCGGATCCGCGATCAGTCCCACCGGACCGCCTGGAAGATCCTCCATGACTGGGTATCCGTCCAGGTAACCATGATCCGGCTGGAGCAGGCCGCCCCCCTGGAGATATTCCTGCCATACGCCTGGGATCCGGCCAAGAATAAAACCTTTTTCCAGCACGTCCAGGACGGCGGGTTTAAGCTGCTGCCTGGTCCGGTGGAAAGTAAATGAACCAACAGGCCCATAAATATTAATTGAAGGAGGAACCATGAAACTTACTCTCAAATCCCTCGAGGCTAACTGGAAACGGCTGTCCGTCAAAAAAACACTCTCAGGCAACGATGCCCTGGAGGCCGTCAAGCAAAACGGCTACTTCCTGCGCTACGTCAAGGAGCAGACCCCCGAGGTGTGTCTGGAGGCCGTCAAGCAAAACGGCTACTCCCTGCGGTACGTCAAGGAGCAGACCCCCGAGGTGTGTCTGGAGGCCGTCAAGCAAAACGGCGACTCCCTGCAGTACGTCGAAGAACATATATTTGCTATGGAGATAACTATGACTGAATAATCACCGCTGGCAGTGCCGTGCAGTCCGCACCCCATAAATGGAAACGTGAAATTGAACAGCAAAAAACCCCCGGATCTCTCCGGGGGTTTTAAGATGGTCTTTTAAGGAGGTCCCTCTCCCATCGGGGAGGGACTAGGGAGGGGTCCCTTTTACCGGGACAGCGGAAGGCGTCACCTGAAATACAAACTATAGGCAATGCCTACCCTCCACGGATTTTCCCCATCCTTCCAATTATACCCCACCTTGGGCAGCAACCTCAGCTCCTTCTCCCCGAACCTCAGCTTGGGCCAAATATAGGCCTCCTCGGGCTTCCAGGGCCACGCCATGGGCCCGTTCACCTCCCCGCCCAGCCCAAGACCCAGCCAATGGTCATATCGCGGCCCCTGGGCCTCCCTGGAGGCCTTCAGCAGCATATTGGTGCTATCCTGCCATTCCTGGTAGATCCTGGTCTGCCGCTCGGTGGCTTCGGTCTGCCGGCGCACCGCCTCGGTAAAGGTGGTATAGTCCGTCACGGTCTTCTCCTCGGTCACCGAGGTGTCCCGCTTTCCCGGGCCGGTCACCGTCACTGTGGTGGTGCTGCTGGTGATCTTCCCCGTCTCCTTCCCGGTCTCGGTGCTGGTGGTGGTGCTGGAATCCTTCTCCGCCGTCTCGGTGGTCCCGGACCCTGCCGCCACGCTGGTGGTTACTGCCGGCGCTCCGGGCTTCACAAAGTACATCACGCTGGCGCCCAGGGTCAGCCCCAGCAAGAATGCTAAAAGTATGTTTTTCATTTGCCCTTATCTCCTAAAAATGAATGATAAAATTACGAACAACAACAGCAGCCCGCTGTTGAGATAGTTCCAGATGATCTTCGGGGTATTCCTTATGGATTTCAGGGAGCTCTCCACGGTCTTCCGCCAATCCTTTATCTCCTCGATCTCCCAAACCAAACAGCCCTTCACGTCCCCGTTGCCGAAGATCCTTTTGCATACCTTGTCCAGCTTCTCGTCGTTGGCGTCCAGCTTGGGGATCACCTTGCTGTCCAGGGCCTCTTCGATCATATCACGGAGCTCTTCCCTCTCTGCTGCTGTCATGGCCCTATCCCTCTGGTTTTATGTCAGGTTGTTCTTCCCCGGCTTTTTTGGCCGCCAATTTCTCGGCGGCCTTCATGCCCTTGTTCCATAGGCTATCGGCGATATATCCTATGGCCGACATGAACACTCCGTAACCTATCCCGGAGAATGCCGCCAGCTTCTCATAATTGACAGCCCAGCCCTTCATTCCCAGCCAGATGATAAAAATGAAAGAGAACAAAAAACAAGACAAAATAAACCTAATTTTTCGGCTCCGATAGTATGCCTTAAATGCCTCTTCGCTTTCCCCTTCATCCGGCGTTTGTGTTACAAAATCCGATAGCAGATGCGCAAAAGCTCCCGCTATTCCCAGCAAATAGAATCCCAATACGGCCAGAATTTTGATTAAAAGCGCAGTCATTGTTGATCTCCTTTTTAATGATTTATTATTGTTGTATTATCATATTGTAGAGGCGTGGTGCCCTCGCCCAGGGTGGGGTCCTCCCTCTCCAAATGCGTTTGTAGAGGGGCGGGGTGAGGTCATATCACCTCAAACAGCCTGTATATTCCGGCAAAGCGGGTCCCAAAGTGCGCCATCACATCATCCAGGCTGGTGATGCATACCATGCTGTAGGGGCGGCCCCGGGCTTCTATCAGCATCGGCCAGCCAAAGGGAGCCATCGAGCCGATCGCCATCATCACATGGCCGATCCGGGCCATGTCCTTGTCCCAAAGGAATACCAGGTCGCCGGGCTGAATGTCCTTGGATAGCGGGTATGGGATCTGCTTGCCGTTCTTTTCGCAGTATTCCCGCTGGGCCGCTGCGCCGTCCGGCAGGGGTATCTGTGGGTAGTCGTTGTAAAGCCGCTCGGTTGTTTCGGAGCAGTCCAGATCCCGGGCATTCTCCAGATCGCCGGGCTTTACTTCAGCCCCCAGGCGGTAGGGTGTGCCGATCTTGTCCCTGGCCGCCAGAGCCATCCGGTCCCGGAGCTGTGGGGTAATCTTCACCATATTCACCTTCCTTTAATTCCTTGGTTATCTGGCCGGAGATTACCCCCGGCATAAATCCCAGCACGCCCACCACGACCAGAACAAAAGCGATTGCGGCCATTACTTTCTCCTTATAAACCCCTGTATCAGGCAGTTTGCGGCCAGGCTGACGAACGAAAACATTACCGGGTTGACCCATCTGGCATCGTTGTCCGCAAGGCTTTTGTCGTTCCGCTTATCCCACCACTTGCTCATTATGCACCATATAAATATTCACGGTTTCAAAACAACCCACGCCCCGCCCAAGTAACAGAGCAGACTATCGGTCGTAGTGTCTCCATCAATAGCTATAATATCACCAAGAGCCGGTGTAGCTGGTCGTGTCCCCTTGGCATAGGGAGTAAAGCCCTGAATGTATGGCTGCGTTCGGCTGTCAACCGCTTTGCCACGGAAATTTAATGTATCGGCACACCACCCATCGGAACTATCTGGTGCAGTATATACTCCATTTTGGCCAATCCATACTCCACCATTGCCATACAAAGTTATTCCTGTTTTATTCCCACCCTGCAACCAAGCACGACCATTTGCAAAAAGAGAACCAAAATATATATCACCATTACCACGATAGATTCCTGTATTCGCATGAACGATACTACCAACCTGAACAATATTTGTTGCATTTACTGTATCTACATAAGCAGCATTCCACGCATTGCCCGATGCACCGAGGGAGCCGGTGCCGGAAGTAAGGGGAAGGACAAGATTTGACCGCACACCGCTATCACCATAAAACCAATGCCCGCCCGGAGCATTTACTTCAAACGCCCGTTTGTGGGATGTGGTATGGAACGCCAGCCAGCTATCGCAGTTTATAGCAACGGTAGAGGTGTCTTGGCTGCGTATAATCGTAGCCGTAAGGCCGGTCGCTCCCGGCGCATTAATAGTAATATAACTGCCAAGGGCTGTAGCATTAGCGGCTCGCACTGAATCGTATGTCCCGAAAATGTTAGATAGGTTTCCGTCTGCCTTGCTGTGATTGGCAACAGTGATAACGTTGTCCCCGTTTATCGTATCTCCACTGCCAACAACAACCGAGCCGACCCCTTGTAAATATCCCTTGTTCCCGATAAGAACATGCCCGTCAGAACCGGGCCGGGATGTGTTATAAAATCCAGCATCAAAGCTATTGCACCCATACCCGGTGTTGCCCGTTCCGACAACCGTTATCCCATCCGTGCATGTTGAGCCGTCCCAAACCACATTGTTATTGGTTCCAAAAAGGAACGTTTGCGACGCCTGATGTATTCTGTTATACATGCCAAAAATGGCCGATGAAGAAGATACTCCGCCAAGTTGATTATTGATGCCAACAACAGCGGCCCTGGCCGAGCTATTACTGTCAGCTATGCCAATACATATTCCGCTGTCGGACAGTGCGGCACCAACTGGGTTGCCAATAAACTCCCCGCCGTAATATTTCCAGGCATACACCCTCGCCCAGCGATAACTGTCAAGTCCCAAATAATAGACATTATCGATAGAAGGGTAATAATTTCCCGCAGTCGTTTGATCTGGGATCCAGGCCAGCGCCGTTCCGGCCATCAGCAGAATTGCCAAGAATAAAGCTATCTTTTTCATTTTATCATTCCTTTAATTACAGTTCTTTTACCGGTCCACGGTCAGCAGCTGCCAGATCTTCAAACCCTGCAGGGTATCCGGTCCGGCATTGGTGGCAATGCCCCTCAAAAAATTCACCCGGGGAATATTGCTGGTCATGTCGTACACCCGTTCGCAGTAATTTCCGGCACTATGGTTTATCAAAGTGTCGGTAAAGGCTATGCTGTCGGTAAAGCCGTAGGCGCTAAACCCGTACAGCGGCCGGTTCGAGCCCTGCAGCTTAAAGATCACTATGGCCGTGTCCTTGTTGCTGGCCTGCTTCAGGCTGTCCCAGTAGCTCAAGCTGTAGCCTCCCCACTGGGCGAACGGGATCACCTGTAGGGTGCAGGCCTGGCCGGGGCTAAGGCTTATCGTCACGTCCATCTCCGGCCGGATGGGCTTTTTTATCTGCATCACGGCATAATCGTTCGATACCATGATGTTCTGGCCCATCCCCGCGGCGGCCGCCAGGGCCAGCAGCGTGATCAAGATAACTATCCGTTTCATGTTCTCTCCTTTGGTTTTGATTTGATATTTGATGATTTATTTTCCGGTTAACCTATCCTTAAGCATCTTGGTATACGCCGGATTTCCCCTCTCCGCATCGGGGAGGGTGGCGGAAGCCGGGAGGGGTCTTCCCTGATCTCTATTCTTCTCCCTGTAATACATCTTCCGGTATTCCCGCCGGATGTCCTTCTCCACGTGCTTTACCCAGTCGGCCAGCTTGGCGTTGTCCTCCGGCATGGCGCCCCGTCGCTTGGCTATAATCTTGCTCATCGCCGGGTCCAGCATGTTGTCCAAATACCACCGGTAGGCCAGTCCGGTCTTCTCCAGGGCCTCGGCCGGGATCTCGCTCAGCAGCTGCTCCAGATCGTCCTCTTTTATCCCGGCCAGCGGGGCGCTCATGGCTAAGCTCATGCCCAGCTGCTTCTCGTTTCCACCCAGCTTCTTGTATTCGGCAAAGTATTTCTGCTCCGCCTTCTTGTCGCCGTATCTCTGGGCCAGCTTGTAGTTGTACAGGGCGTTGGCCCTGGGGGTTGGCTCAAAGCCGGCCGATTCCTTTCCGGTCTTTTCCAGCCACTGGTATTTGGCGCTCTTCACCTGGCCGTAGGCCGCCTCCCCGGCGTCTACCGTCCGGTAGGCCAGCAGGGCCTCGGTCAGCTCCTGGCCCAGAGGCCGCATCGGCTTCCCGGTGGCATAGCGGTAGGGTATGTTCATGGCCGCTCCCAGCGTTCCCAGGGCGTGCTCGGTTCTGTCCCTTATCGGTTGCTGCTTGAACACGTCCGGGAAAAGCCTTTTGCCGCTCAGCAGTTCGGTATACAGCTTCACGTCCGGCCGGATGGATTGCACCACTTTGTTCACCACCGCCTTTCCGGCCTCCGCCGTCTTATCCTTGATGGTGGCCTTGCCCTCCCGGATATCCTTCACGTCGTACCACACGTCCTCCAGCCCCACCCAGTCCAGGGCGTCGCTCAGCGCTCCCTGGAACCTTATGGTCAGCGGATTCCCTCCCTTGTCCCGGCCTATGATCACATGAACGGACCGCCTCTGCTGTTCGCTCAGCTTTTTCTCCTCCTCCGGCCACACCAGGTGATTCCAGGAGTTCACCGCCGCCATCAGCATCCCCGCCTGGGCTATCTTCACCGGCAGCTTCATGGCCGCCCGGGCCACTTTGCCGGCCGCCGCCTGCCCCATCGCCCGGGATCCCCGCCCCTCGTCGCCCATGTTCTTCATTATCCGCACGTAGCGCGGGGTGTTTATCTCCATCCAGGAATAGAACGGTATCAGCCGCTCCCGCATGTAATTCCCGGCCTCGGTCAGCGCGCCGTAATCACCCAACAGTTCCCGGCTAAGCTTGGCCGCCTTCCTCACCGGATCGTTTATGCCGTCGATGTCGGCCTTCTCGCTGGCCCCGTATACCTTCCTGCCGGCGGCTGTCTGTTTGCGGAACCACTTGTAGGCCGCCAGCCGCAAAAAACTTTCCCTAAAGTTGGTCAGTTCCCGCACGTTGTGAAAGTATTTTTTCACGTAGAACGGGTCTATTTCGTTCCGGCCGGTCAGCACCTTCAGTATGGCGTCGCTGGATATGTCCTGGATCTCGTTCACGGTCTGCCCGGAGCTGATCACCCCGTATTTTACCGCTTCCTTCACATCCTGGCTTTCGCCCTTCTTGCCGTAAAAGGCCAGCAGATCCTTCATGGTTGCCGGTCCCTCCCTCAAAATGGAGGGGTTGTAGGCCAGGGTCACGTCCAGGTCGCCCGACATGTTGTTCAGGTTGTATTTTATAAAGCGGAAGGGGTTTAACAGCACCCACTGCTTCCATTTGCTCATGGTCCAGCGAATGAATTTGTCCAGCGGGTTCCGTTTGCTCACCGTAAAATACTCCCCGTCCATGGCCTTGGCCAGCTCCTGGGGTATCACCATCTTGTCCTCGGCCGCCACGCTGCGCACCGATTTCTCTATCAACTGCTCGGCGTTGGCGTACATCGATTTTATCTTGTCGCTGTCCGAAAGGTTCCCGGCCGGGCTTTCCTTCAGGGCCTGCACAAAGCTGTCCACCAGCTCCTCGGCCACCCCGTAGGTCTCAAACCACACCGAGCCCGGCTTGGCCGCCCACTCCACAAATCCCTTGGGTATCTGGTGGTACGGCTCCACCTTTATGCCGTATTTGCGCTTCAGGTCCAGCCTCAGCTGCTTCCGCTCTATCTTGGCCAGCATCTGGCTGATCACCTCAAAGTCGGCCTCCAGAATATTGGTGTTGTAATCCTTGGAGGATCCCAGCCTCTGGTGCTGGAATCCGGCCTTAAAGTTCTTCAGGCTCCCCGGCTCGCCGCCGGCGCCTTCGTCCTTCTTGGCCCTGAAGTATTCCAGTACCTGCCGGTGAAAATACCGGTCGTAGTTCTTGGCGTTCTCCTCCGATATCACCCCGTGCTTGGCCGCCAGCTCGCCCACCGCCTTGTAGATCTTTCCCCGCATCTCCACGGCCTTCTTCACTTCCGGCTGGCCGTCGGCCCACTTTTTCAGCTGGTTAAAGTAGCTGGCCGCCTCCAGGTCGTTCTTAAAGCCGAATGGCAGCTCCCGGCTGTAGCTGGCGTCCCCCACCTGTTCCTCGGTGGCCACCAGCCGGTTGCCGTCCTCGGTGATCAGCTTGTCCAGGTTGTACCAGCTCTCCTTCTCGTTCCCGCTCTGCTCGAATCTAAAGTACAGCCTGGCCCGTTCGCCCTTGCGGTCCACCTCCAGAATGCGCCCCATCCCTATCTGGTTCTCCGGCCTCACCCTCATGCCGTTCTCGGCTACTAGGGCCTTGCGGCTGTACAGCCCCTCGTCGATCGACCTTATCAGGTCTTTCATCATGGCCAGCCGGGAAAATCCCTTAAACTGCTGCCGGTTCATCGGGGCTGTCACCTTGCGGATATAGTCCAGGGTCTTGGAACGGCTGCGCTCGTTGGTGTCCCTGGCCAGCCTCAGCCAGTCCACCGCGTCGGCAAAAAAGCCGTTGTTGGCCTTGGGATCCAGGTCCCGGAACGTCCTGGTGAACACATTCTTGGCTGTGGTCGTCCAGCGCTTCATCCGGTCGATTATCGGCTCCCGGCCGATCCCAAAGGCCTCCTCCATCCGGGCCTCGGCGTCGGTCTGGGCCCTGGGCGGCGTCATAACTTCGGCTTTCCTCTTAGTATCAATGCCCCTCTCCCCGGTCACCGAGCCTGTCGAGATGCCGCTTTTTATATTTTCATTTTGCAATTTGCCTTTTGCATTAAATCCCCTCGTTTCCTGCTTTACGCTCAAGCCCAAAGCCGGCCCTTGCACCAGATCTTTCCCCATCCGGTCCAGTTCCTTCTCCACCTCCGCCAGGCTGGTCTGTCCTTTTTCCTCCTGCACCTCCCGATCGGTCTTCAGTCCTTCCTGGTCAAATATGGTCCCCCGGTCCGATTTGGTGGCGGCCTTCTGCTTCATCGGTCCCCGCGGCATCTCCCGCCCGGCCATCCCTTCCATCATTGCCTGCTCTATTTTCTTCCCTCTCCCTTCGGGGGAGGGTGGCGAAGCAGGGAGGGGTTTTCCCTCTCCCACAGGGGGAGGGGCAGGGGTGGGGTTGGGCCCTCTCCCCTCCCTGTTCATCACCGGCATCCCTTCTCCCTCTCCAAATGCTTTTGGAAAGGGCCGGGGTGAGGTCTCCCCTGTCCCCTGTATTAAGCTTTCCTGATCCACCATCAGCTTTTCAAACGGGTCCACCTTGTAGGTCTTCCCGTCCTGAATGGTGTACTCTCCGTCCTTATAGGCCTTCACGCTGTATTTCTCGCCCTTTATGGTGAAGCTGTCGCCTACCTGCAGGTCGCCTATGTTTATCTCCTGCGTCGGAGCGGGGCTGGCCTTTATCTGCTCGTTAAAGTCATTTATGGCCTTCACGGTCAGCTTTACGGTCTTGGCCTGGATCTCTGTCAGCTTCTTCCCGGCCAGGGCCTTTTCCACCAGGGGAATAAGGGTGGACGGAATTTCCGGCAGGTCCAGCGTCGGCAGCCCCTGCTTTTCGATATACGACCGCTCCAGGTTGCGGAATAACTGCGTTCTCTTGTCCTTCACTCCCCGCTCGGCCTTAATGGCATCCATGCCCTCTTTCAGAACATTCAGATCCTGCTCGGTTATTTCAGTGCCTATATCCCCTCTCCCTTCGGGGGAGGGTGGCGAAGCCGGAAGTGGTTTCTCCTGTATTTGCGGCGGGACCTCTATATTTTCATTTTGCAATTTGTTATTTGCCTTTTGTTCTGCCGGTGTTCCCGCCTTGAATTCCTGATAATCCTTCCGTATATCCTCCACCGCCTGGCTCATCTTCTTGGTCTTGTCGAATGTGGTCTTTATCTCCTCGGCCATTCTCAGGCCGCCCCGGTCCATGATATAATCCGGCCAGTCCTCGGTCGGGATCCCGGCCTTTTCCATCAGCCGGGCCTGCATGTCGTTCCACCACTCGCCCGGTATCAAATGCCGGATATCCTGGATCCTTCCCTTTTCGGCCTTTTTCTTCATGTCGTTCTTTTGCTCCGGGGTCAAAGCCATATACTGCTCGGCGGTGGCCACCCGGTTCCTGCCCATGTATTTGGCCAGCTTGGCCGCCATGTTGGCCGATTCTTCCTGGCCGCCCTGTTCCCCTATGCCCACCGAAAATGTTATGTTGAACGGCTTGCCGTCCGGCGCTATAAAGGGGTTGGCCTCCATGGTCGCCCGCAGATCCTCGGAAAATGCGGCCGGGTCCGTTTCCGCCGGCGCGGAGAAGATGTTCTCGTCGCCCATCGGTGTGGCATGGGTCATTATCCCGTGCCGCTTGGCCACCTGGTCGGCAATGTCGGCAGCGTATTTTATGGCCTCATCTCCCACTTTGTCGCCGTAGGCGTCGTTTATGCCCTTAAAATTGTCCAGGTCGGCGTAGATCACCGTTTCCCCGGCCGCCTGCCTTTGAGCATAGGAAGGAATGCCCTTGGAAGGTATCCCTTCCTGCCAGCCTGCCCGGTTAAGCTTTCCGGTCAGCGTGGAAATTCTGCCTGTCTCGATGGCCTGTTCGGTGGCCTTATTTGCCGCTTTAAGCTTCCCTATCATTCCCTCGGTGGTGGCCTTTATCCGGGGATCCTTTATGCTGGCCAGCCCTTGCCGTATCTCCTCGCTGGTCATCTTCTCCGAGTTCTCCAAAAGGCCCCTGGCGCTCTCCAGGTCCACCCCCTTGGCCGGATCGTCCTGGGCGCTGGCCTGGTATGCCTTCTGCACTTTCTCGGCGCTGGGGTCGCTCTGGGCCTCTTCTATGGCCGCCTGGGTCTCCGGCCGCAGGTCTGCGCTCCCGCCTATCCCGGAGACCAATAGGGTTATCAGCGCGGTCGGCATCCTCTGCTGGGATGCCTCCTGCCTGGGGGTCAATCCGCTGCCCTTTATCCCGGCTTTCACCTCCAAAGCCCTCTGGCCGTAATTCTGGACCTCCTCCTGCCCGTGCTGGAATGCCCAGTTGCCCAAAAAGCGCACCGCCTTGTCCCACCCGGGCGAAAGCTTCAGCTTGCCCAGCGTCCCGGTTATTTTGGCCGCCAGGGCCGGGCTTTTGCCGGCAATGGCCCCGCCGAACTTGGGAAACAGCCCCATCATCAGGTACTGGCTGGCGGCGTCCAGCGATCCCTGGAGCATGGCGTTCATAAAAGCCTGGTCCTTCACCGCGGCCTCCACCCTTATGTTGGCCTGGGCCTTGGCTTCCGGCCGGCTCATGCCCTGCAAAACAAGCTCCCGCTCTATGGCCGGAGCCATTTCGTCCCGGGCCTTGGTGATAAATTCATCGTAACTGCCGGAGCCGTACAGCGCCCCGGTGGCCGCCGGCGCCAACGGTCCGGCCAAAGAGGAAAGGGCCATGGTGGACAGCACGTCGGTGGTTCCGCTTATCACGTCCGCCGTGGTCTGCAGGGCCTGGTTGCCCTTGGCCATCCGATCGATGCTTTCCTGCCAGCCTCCGGTGGCCGTTTCGCCCAGATCCCTCAGCTTTTGGGCCGTTTCCTGGGCCGCTATGGCGCTCCGGGTCATCTCCCTGCCGGTAAGCGGTCTTTGCTCCGGTATGGCCCCAGGGGCCACGTCAGGGCTTAACTGGTCCCTCTGGCCCGGGATCATCGGCTGGGTGCCTAGGGTGGGCTGCATGGCCTCTATGCCGGCCGCTCCGGCGCTCAATATCCTGCCGCCGGTCTGGGCCAGGCCCTTCATTACCGCCGCCCCGGAAACCCCGGCAACATCTCCCAGCCCCGGCCGTTCCGGAGAAGGTGCCGCCGCCGGAAGGGGTCCGGATCCTTCTACAATAAAATCCACGCCTTCTTTCATGCCGTTTTCTTTGATAAATCCCTGTATCACCTGTTCGGTGGTTAATCCCCGTTTCATTCCCTCAGGGATTTCGCTTTTTTTCAAAAAGGTCTCGGCTTCAGGGTCTTTAAATCTGTATACCGGCATTTTCAGCCCTTCATTATTTTGCTTTTATCTCCCTCTCCAAATGCCTTTGGAGAGGGGCGGGGTGAGGTCATCCTCAAGCCAGAGGGGCGGGGTGAGGTCAAGGCACCTGATCGGTGTTGATCCCCTCGCCGAATTGGCTCTTATACCCGCCCTGTATCGGCTCAAACGTGCTGGCTATCGAATCAAGCACCCGCTGGGTTATCCCGGCCTTGGGCAGTATCTTCAGTTTCTTCAAATATGCTCCCTGGCCGGACATGTCCTGCACCCGCTTTCCCTCGTCGTCGTATACGGTGATATTCTTCAGCCGTTCCATGATGTTCCGGTAGGCGTTGTTCTCGCTGTCGCTCCAGTCGTTCATCTGGCTGTTCATGGTCTGCTGTTTCAGCTTGGCCTGCATCGGCTGCCCGGAAAGCGGGGTATCCTCTATCCGCTTGGCGGTCCCGTCAATGTCGTGGATTATCCGCCGCTCATACCATTGCCCGTCCTCCTTCTGGATCATGTACGGCGTGCTGTAGATCTTCCCGGACCCTTTTGGCTTGCTGGCCTGTCCCGCTATCTGCGGCAGCCCCGCCCGTTCCGCCAGCTCCGGAGGCACGTTCAGCCCGGCCTTGTACATGGTCATGGCATCCTCAAAGGCCTTTTCCCGGTCCTTCACCGCCTTGGTCTGTTCCGCGGTCATGGACAGCATCTGGGCGGCCCGGCGCTCGTTCCGTTTGTCGGCAATGGTCTTCACTATGCCGGAAAGCGCCTGCATGCCCAAATCGGCGTCCGATCTCTGCGGGTTCAGCGCCGCCCTCATCTGCATGTCGTATGTGTTGTCCTGCTTGCCTTTCAGCAGGCCCAGCAGTTGTCTCTGATATGCGTCCATGTCCGTATATCCTTAAAATTAAGCTTTGATCTTTTGGCTTTGCGCTTCTACTGTTGATACCCGTAGGTCTCCAAGCCCTGCGGGTATTGTCCTTTCATGGCCAGCCGTTTCAGCCACTCGGCCAGGGTCATCCCCGCCGGCCTCTGCCCGCCCATGATCTGATTTACCCTCTCCGCATCGGGGAGGGTGGCAGTAGCCGGGAGGGGTCCCGTTCCCTGTCCGCTGTCCGCTGTCCGCTGTCCGCTTGCGCCCGGCATCACCGCCCCGGCCACCGCCTGGGCCGCCGTTCCCGCGCCAGGAGCCACTAAATTAAGCAGGTTGGCGCCCAGATTCACTCCGGTGCCTATCGCTCCCCACTTTTTAGCCTTTTGCTCCTCTTTACGGATCCTTTCCAACTCGTCATTTCGTTCCTTTTCCGCCCGGTTCAGTTCGGTGGCCAGCAGGTTTATCCCGCTGCCCTCCACCGCTTCCTGTCCGGCAATGCTGTCCAAATTGCTTTGCAGGGCTCCGCTCTGAACGCCTCCGGCGCTTTGAAGGCCTGCGGCATCCTTGGCTCTGGTTCTGGCGGCCCGGCCTTTACGCATCAGGTTGTCCATCAGCATTTGCCCGTAAATATCTCCGTATGCCATCGTATTTCCCCTTTATTGGTATTATGTGTTCTTTTCCGCTGTCAGCTCCATCTCGGCTATCTCCACCGGGCTGGTGGTCCTGATCTTGGGCCTTATGGTGTTCACCGTCCCTATCCTGGGCGGACGTCCGCTCTTCGGCCGGTATTCGTCCTCCAGGCTTTCGGTCCCGCTGTAGGCGTTCTTGGTGCCGGATGCCGTTATCAGGCTTATCACCAGTGCGCTTTCGTCGTTGCTGGCCGTCGGCGTAAGCGTAAACCTTAAAACCCGCCAGTAATCGGACGTGGTTTTCTTGGCCCAGATTATCAGATAGTTGTCCGTCAGGTAAGAATTGCCGCACAAATACAGCGACTGATACGATGTCTTTATGTTTGTCGAGCTTCCCCAACTGGTAGCTCCGTCGATCCGCTTAAAATAAACCGTTGCTCCGGATCCGTTGGAGAACACCACGATAATGGTATTGTAGGCCGAAAAGGCGGCAATCGAATTGTTGGAGCTGGCCGCGCTGGCCGATACCGTGCTGTCCAGCGTCCAGGTCCCGTATATGTTCCGGTAACAGTAAACTGTTGCCGAAAACAGAACAAAAAGGTATTCGCTGCCGCTGTGCTTCAAATAGGCATAGGAGTTATTTGTGTATACGCTTCCTGCCACCGTGCAAACATTGGGATAACTGCTCCATATCCCGCCGACGCATTCCCAAATGGATATCTTGTTGGTCTGCTCCACCACGGTAAACACCGGATTCCCCGCGTTGTTTATAAAAAGTCTCGGTCCGTACAGGTAGCAGGGCGATATATCAGTGCGATAGGCCGTTACGGACTTGTCCAGCGTCCAGGTGGCATGGTCCTTGGACGATTTATATATATATGCCGTATATCCGACATAATCCACATAAACCAAATATATAATTCCATCTTTGATTACCGATGATATCCATCTTGCCTGAGTTGGGGTGGGCAAGATTATTATGTTCTGCTCGGTCCCCAGTTTCTGGCTGTTCACGTTGAATGTGTTGTAAACTATCCTGTTATTCCAGGCCGCCGTCAGTCCGGTCCACAGCAGGTACAGGGTATTCCCGTCCGCTGAAAGCAGTATGTTCGTCCCGTTTATGTCGTAGTTCCCGTTCACCGAGCGGTCTACCGCTATTCTTTCTATGGCTCCGGTGGACCGGTTGAGTTTTATCAGATCCACCGAGGTGTTTTTATCATAGTCGCTCTTTCCGGTGGTGGTGGTGTCTTTCCAGGCCACCAAAAAGTATTCGTTACCGTCTCCCGCCACTACCGACGAATTGTTGTTGCCCCACTGCATGGACGAATTTCCGTTCAATTCCGCCGGCAGCAGGGATCCCGAGGGCGTCATGGTCTTTTCGGCCGCCGTCGCCGCCACCGTATAGCCGCTCAGATCCCTTTCATACGATCTTATCAGCCCCTTTATGCTGGATGCCCTCATCCTCTGCTCGTCAATTCCCTGGCCCTGCCATTCCCTCACCAGTGGCACGTTGCTGTTGCCGCTTCCGTTAAAGTTCTTCCAGCCCTGCCAGTAAAGCACCCAGGACCGCCCCATAAAGGCCAGATAGTCCGATCCCGACCGCACAAAGGCCTTTATCTCCTGCCCCGGTATCTTGAACGACCCGGCTTTGTTCATGTCCACCTTGTGGCCGAATACCGTGTTGTTGGCCGCCGCTCCCGGCAGCGGGGTGGCGAATATCAGGCTGTTGTCATAGCTCGATCGGATCATATGGTTGCTAAGCGGCAGCGTTCCCTTTAAAAACTGGAATCGCCAGTAGTCGGCCGCGCTGGAATACCCCACGCTGGGCTTCAGGTCGAATGTTACCTTGGTGTGGGACCATATGTTGCCGGAGGCGTCGGTCACGGCCGGGGTGTCGGCCCCTTCGGTCCGGTAATTAAGTGCGCTGAACTTGTACCCGGCGGTTATCTGGGCCAGGGTAAGCTCCGTCCAGGGTGACCAGTTTGCGCTGGCCAGGCCCGAATAGCTGCCCAAAAAGGTCACTGTAAGGCCGTTGGCGTGGTTATATTGCAGGTTGCTGTCCGGGGTGATCACATTCCCCGATATGGCCGTTATATAAAAGGTCTCGTTCCCGTTGGTGGGGTCGGTTATCTTTATCTGGTCGCCTATTTCCAGTCCGGATGCGCTGGCCGACGCTACGGTTATGGAAGATCCTCCCGCGCTGTGCACCCCGGACAAAGTGGTGGTCCCCAGGGTGTCAAGGGTGGCCGACTTTCCCACCCTTATCTTGAACTTCGGGTAGTACTCGCTGTCTATCTTGCGGAATCCGGCCAGGAACCGGCCGAAATCAATCTGCGAGCTGGCTGTCAGTCCCGTCCCTTTGGCTATGGCGTCGATGTAGGTGACCTGGGTGGAATCGCTTCCCTCAAGTCGTATTTCACCAATATTTATAAAATTACTGCCGGCCACCGCTCCGGCGGTTCCCGTAAAGGTCATACCGAATATTTTCATTTTAGCTATATAAACTGGACCTCCCGTAATATATAGCGTTACAGAAAATCTGCTTATTTTGGCATCACTATCATCATCTTCTGTTAAATTGCTGTACCACCAAGCCAAAGTAATTGAACTGCAGTATTTATTTACTGTTATTTCCTGCCAGCCAGTTGACGGTCCTATTTTACTTATTTGTTTTCCATCAGCATATAATACTGGATCAGTATGTTTTGTAAGGAAAAATGAATAATCCTGATTTACCAATCTGTAGTAAGTAGGGGATGTAATATCCGGATAAGCTGGATGATTATCATATAATGGCGCGCCATAAACCCCACCTACGTTATTACCGGAAGCATCTAAACATCCAATTCCTCCGTTTTTCCATGGGGTTGTTGCTCTTCCTACTGTATATGGGATAACATTAGTTACCCCTAATGACATCCATCCGGCGTCTGCCTCGGTATCGGCTCCCAGTCTCATCCTGGCGCTTACCTGCTCGAACTCCGGCTTGGTGTCCTTTCCTATCCCCACCAGATTGCCGTCGCCTTTGTAGATCGCTTTCAGGCTATTCCTTATGCCCGGGGCCAGTGGCCGCACGTAAAAACCGGCTTCGGCGGTAAGGTTCACCGGATCGCCCGGTAACTTGCTGTAGGATCCCCTTCCCAGCATCAGCCAGCTTCCGCCTTCGTAATTGCTGTAAAAACTGAACAATCCGAACTCGTTCACAAAGGCCGCGTCTTTTATGGCGCATCCCGCGCCCTGCAGGGCGCATATTATGTTAAGGCTCACTATGCCGTTCTCGCCCGGGGCCAGTCCTATCCAGAACACTCCGTTCTGGGTGGCTGCAAAGGCCGAGGTTTCGCTCATCTGGCAAAGTGCCGTGTTGTATCCGCTCACTCCCTGGGCGGCCGCCGCCACCCATTGGTTGTCGTCGTATACCTTGTCCAGCCTTTCCTGCAGCGTGGATTTAAACCGGTTGGGATCGTTGGGCGATGATAAAAGGTATCTCTCTCCGTCGTCTATCACCGTCCGGCTGCCCATGTACAGGCCCCGTATGAACGGCGGGAACTCCGTCAGGCTGGTCACTTTCAGGGCCCCGCTGGTTGGCCAGGTGGTGCCGTCTATCAGGTAAACGTCCACCCCGTTGGAAAACACCACGTCCCGGTTGCTTCTCACTATCCAGGCTACATGCAGGTGCGGGGATCCTCCTTCCAGCTCCAGGTCCGTTCCATCGGCCGTCTCGGCAAATGACTTGGTGGCCGCCTCGTTGTCCCAGTCGGCCCATTTGTTGGCGGTGTATATTATCTTGCCGGTGGACGTCAGGGCCAGTATGTAATTAACGCCCTGCGAGCTTCTAAACTCCACGGCGTCGTATATGTCAAATCCAAAGGCAACGGTGTTCAGGGGATCGCCCGAACCGGTGTATTTGCCGTCCATAATGCCGTCCCTGGGCCTGAATCCGGACATCAACAGGCACTCCCCGGGATCCATGGCCCTGGGATCCTTGTCTTCCCTCATCCCCTTGAACCCCTTTTGCGGGGTTATATCCATCAATGTGTTGCCGTGCCTCTGCATTACAGTATGGCCACCCAGTTATAATTTATTCCGCTTCCGGCGGTGATGTATATGTTCGTGGCGTCTGCCGCCGCGCTCATATAGGGCGCGTCAGCCGCGGCCGCCAGGGCCGAGGTTGCCGTTATCAGCACCACGGTCGGGGCCTCGGTCAGCCCGTGGGCAATGGTCTGCTGCGCCCCGGTCCCGGTGGAGCTGTTCTTGGCGTGCTTAAGCTGCGATATCCTCAATCCTGCTGCCGGCAAAGCGTCCGCTGCGCCGTATGAATGCCGGCCGTCCGCCCCGTGGGCCTCTATGTCCATAAGCTCGACGTCCGCGCTGTCCTTTATTTTAAGGTGGTTGTCGGTGTCAAGGTAAATGGATCTCTGCTTTACTGCGGACCCGTCGAAGAATTCGTTTAATCCCGGCATTTTATTTTCCTTTTTCTATTGACTTTTTTATAATTTTGATGTAATGTTCAATCGTCAAATATGAGGTTTATTGCCATGAAAAAGATAATTCTGTCTTTCTGTCTGGGTCTGGTGCTTATCGGCTGCGCCAAGGATCCTGTGGCTGTTGATCAACCGGTTATTCCTTCTCTTTCAAGCAGCAATATCTCATCTTCATTATTCAGCACCGTTTGTATAAGTTATAATGGCGTTTCTTATGACACTTTTGGTATCGCTGCACTGGATGTAAAGATCATTGGAAAGTTTCAGGGATTCGATTACATTAAGACATCCAGCGATTCGGTCGGCGGCTTCTGTTACCTGCACAATTCAAAAATGATAGAGATACCGTTTGATCATGCATTGCCGCCTTATTGTTCTTACCGGGATACATCCAATGCGTCTTTGTGGATTGTTTATTACTGGTATCCGCTTTCATCTGACCCCATCAATCCGTCTTTTTCGCCGCTATTGGCGGATGATACTCTCACTTCCATTGACAGCACTATTGCCTATTTTTCCTGGTGGTATGATAATCAACGGTATCAAGTCCGCCGTAAGCTCTAAGTCCCCAGCCTTCCGTCCGTGAATATCTTCACCGTTCCGTGGTTCCTCATCGTCCCAAACACCTGCATTCTGCCGTAAAGGAATATGGTCCCGTAGTTGGTCACGTCGTAGTAATCCTTTTCGGCCCCGGCCTCTATCAAAAGCACCTGATCGGACAGTATGGTGATGCTTTTCATTATGTCGTTGTCGGCGCTGGTGCCGGAAACGGCCGCATTATTGCCTGATTCCAGGGCTTCGGCAATGCGTTCCAAAGCCTCTATTTGTTCGGGTGAAGATCCGCCGGCTCCGGACGCTCCGGCTGCTGTGGCGGCCCCGGTATTGCTGTTCGAAGGAGCCCTGGCCACATTGCCGCGATATGCAGTCCCGTGAGGCATCTCTTAAAAGCTCCCCGAATAACCGCTAAGGTTCCCACCGGTGCCTCCCGGGCCCAGTGGTATCATGGCCCGTTTGCCCGGCTGGCTTTTCTTCAATGAAAAGATCAGCTCCTCCACCTCGGCCCTTTGGGCCTTCTCGCCCTCCCACTCCTTTTCCGCCTTATAAAAAAGCCTTATGGCCTCCGCCACCACCAGGTCCGCTATGATGTCGGAAACAGCCAGGCTGTCTCCGTCGCTTATCGGGTCCTGGTTGTAAAGCGCACCCACTACCAGCCCGTCGGTCACCGCGTCGGACGGTTGCGGGTGGATGTACAGGTTGCCGGAATCGTAGCCCACTGCCGGGTTTTCGCAGGTGGCCGCTATCGCCAGCTTGTCGTTCTCCTCTATCGGCCGCTGGATTATCCGGCTGGCCGGTATCACCAGGTAGTCGTCATTGGCCCCGTATTTCAGCTTGATATATCCCAGGGCCAGTATCTTGCTGGCGTCGGTTACGGCGTATTTGCAGGTGGCGGCCGCCAGGTCCTGGTTGGTCTCCTTGGCAGCGGTGGACATCAGCCCGGCGCACTCCGGATAAAGCCGCTTTAAAATGCTCTTGGCCCCGGAATATGCCCGGTTGATGTATAAAAGAATGTCGGTATCAGTGGGGTTATCGTCGCCTTCCCCGCTGTCCGTCCTAAAGTTGGTATAAAGATCCGCCGTAGTGTAGGCCATATATCACTCCTTGCTTTTATCTCCCTCTCCCAAAGGGGGAGGGGCAGGGGTGGGGTCGGTTCCCTTTACTGGCTCCGGGGCCTTTAATAAGACCACCGGAGCCGTTCACTTTCCCCTATCCCAGGGGAGGGGCAGGGGAGGGGTCAGATCTAGAAGTATTTCTCGATGTCGGTCAGAACGCCGATCTGTCCCAGATCGTAGAGCCCCATCTGCATGGGATGCCAGATGGCTATCTCGCCCACCGCCTGGCCGGGCACCCTCAGGCCGCCCTCTTCGGAATCCATGTAATCGGGCTCGTCATCTGCCAGCGGGGCCACCCACAGGTTCTTGCTGGGCATGACTATGGCCACGCCTTCCGGCATGTCCGGGTCCACCACGACCGAAAGGTCCTTGTCCACCTTCCAGTCGGGCTCCATGGCCAGCAGGGTCTTCTCGCCGTCCATGGGGTATCTCTGCCGGTCGGCAAAGGTCTTGTCGTAGAAGAAGTCGTTGGTCTGGCTGCCGATCAGCACCACGTCGCACTTGAAGTTGCCGCGCACGTTGACCCGCCTTTTCAGGTTGCGGATGGCCATAGACGGCTTTTCGTAGATGGTCTTGTCGTCGTCGGCCGAAATGCTGATGGGGTTGGTCCGGCCCGTCCGGGTCTTGCTGCCGATGGTGTTGTCCTTGGTGTACAGGTCCACCATCCCGTAGGGCAGCAGGTTGTGCGAGCCCAGCATGTACAGCGGCTGCTCGGCATGGGCCGCGGTAAAGGCCGCCCCGGTGGAAAGGTCGCTCTGCACGCAGGCCAGGGTCACCGTTCCGTTGTCGTTCTCGGTGATGGTGCTGATGATGCCGTAATATCCGGTGTTCAGCCCGCTGGAGCCGTTCCAGCCCGGCTGGCCGGAATCGGCAAACTCCACCGCCAGCCCCTCGAACAGGTGGTTTATCTGGGTCCCGGCCGGTATGGTGATGCTGGAGCCGCCGGGGCTGTTGGTGGCCTTGGCGCACACCTGGCAGGCGTAGCCCACGTAATGGGCTATGTTCATCATCTTGTTCAGCGAGGCCCAGGCGGTTTTGATCTGCTTCTTCAGCATGTTGGCGCCACTGGTGTCCTTCAGCTTCTTCAGCAGCCAGTCGTACCGCAGGGAGTACAGGTACTGGGCGACGTTGTAGGTCACCGCGTCGGCGACGGCCGCCTGTGCCGCGTTCTGCAGGTAGATGTTGCTGGTGGTGTGCAGGCCGCCCTGCAGCGCGCCGGTGTGCAGGCCCTGGCCTTCGATCACCAGCTGTTTATTGCCGTTCCAGTTGGCAACCTTCTCGTTGATGCGGTTGGTCTTCAGCAGCTTCGAAAGCTTGTTCTCGCTGTTGTACAGGGGTATGGCCTCTCTGCGGACCTCCTGCATTATGTTGGTAACTTGCGCTCTTGTGAGCATGGGTATTCCTCCTGTTTATTTATGGATTTATTGTTGTGATTGTCGTTTTCCTAACCATGATCACCGGATGATGGTCCTGAAATTTTCCTAACTCTCCATTGCCCAGTTGGCCAGGGTCTTCCCCGGTGTAGGCGCCCCTTCCGCTTCCGGCTGGGGAGCCCGGACTATGTCCGAAAGCTCGGCCAGCTTGTCCTTGTTTTCGCGGTAGTGGTTCAGCACCGACAGCTCGATCTGCTTCATCATGGGGTTGTCCTTGCCCACGTTCTGCTTCACGAACTCGGCCACCTGGTTCTGCAGGGCCGGGTTGCCGGCCTGCATGGCCTTGCCAAAACTGTCTAACCAGTCGCTCTGGGCCTGGGTGGCCACCATTACCGGGTCCACCTCGTCGCCGTGCTGGTCGTTCAGGATCTTTATGGCCAGTATCTGGGCCTCCGGAACATCCGGGGCGAACTTCTTGCTTTCGCTCAAAAAGTGCAAAGCCTCTTCGGCCTGCTGCTTTTCGGCCATCGGCCGGCGGATGTCGGTCAGCTGCTCGGTTAGTTCGTTTATCCTCTGCATGGCCGGGGTGAGCAGTTTGTTCAGCTGTCCGGGCAGGATCTCGTTGTACAGCCTCTGCTCCTCCGGGGTCAGGGTTGCTTTCAGGTCTTCCGGGATCTCCAGGCTAAAGGTCTGCTGGGGCGCCTTCTGTTCGTATTCCGCCAGCTTCTGCTGCAGGCTGGTCAGGGCGGCGGTCTTCTCGCCCAGGGTGCCGTCGTATTTTTTGCGCACCCCCTCCAGCCTTTTGCCTATGTTGTAGTCGTAGCTGGCCTGAAGGACCTTGCGCTCCTCCGGGGTCAGCTTGGCCATCAGGGTGGAATAGTGGCGTCCCAGTTCCGGGCTGTCCGGGGTAAATTCGTCCTTGGGTTGTGCGTCCGGCGCTTTCGCAGGTTCTGCGCCATTTTTGCCGGTGGCGTCCGGTTGTGACTGCGGTTTGTCGGGCGCTGCCTCGGCCGGGATCTCTGCCGGTTTCTCCGGGGCGGCGGGTGCTCCGCCTCCGGCCGGTGGATTCAGGTCGGGCAGTATCTTTCTCAGAAAATTGTTCATGGTAACCTTTCTCTGGCTTTAACCGGCCAGGTCGGTCTTGTTTGGTTGGGTTGAACTTTTAACCGTTGAATTGATCATTACCACTGGGCCGGTTTGCTCTTCTTGTTGTCTATCAGGTCCGATGTAGATACCTTTAGCTGGCAGTCGGTACTATCGGCAGCCACGTTGCCGGTTAATCTCAATGCTATGCCGGCCGCGTTGCTCTGCCGATAATCAAAAGCCTTGTACCAATCAATAGTATCTTTGGCGGTTATGGTTGGTTTCAAACTGTCGGAAGCCAAAATAGCTATCCATCCGTTGGCGCTGTCACCATAGCATTTGCCGTCATTGTCGATGTACTTGTAGGCAATGTCCGGCACATAACACACGGTGGCCGTAGTGTCCTTGGGATAGAATTTAAAGTAGTATGCCCCGTACGGCACCTGATCGGTCCCAAAATACACCAACATGGTGTCCGATCCGGTCCCGTTGGTGGTGGCCGCATAGGTGGTGGGGATATAGGTTCCCCGGGTGGAATTGGCGCCCAGGTAAGAGCGGTACTCGGTCTGGCTCAGCGGGCTGTTTTGGGCCTGGCACACGCTCACGCTGAAGATCAGCGCCAGCACTGCCAAAAGGATTACTGCTTTTTTGATCATGGTCCTTAAACTCCTGATTATGGTTAAATTCTTATTATTCCTCCCTCTCCAAATGCTTTTGGAGAGGGTCGGGGTGAGGTTAACCTCAGCCAGAGGGGTTGGGGGTGAGGTCTCTCTTTTGCTTTGGTTCAGTCTCCGGCCAGCTTCCTCAGCTCGGCCAGCACTTCCCAGGGAGCCAGCCCTTTGGTGTCAATGTCCACCGCCGTGGCCTTGTTCTCCAGCTCCAGAGTGACATCGTCTATCATGCCGGCCAGCACCTTGTTGGTGGCGTCCTCCGGAGCGGATATGCTCAAAGCTTCGCAAACGGCCAGCAGCTGGGCCTTGTTCATCTGGGATACCGGCTTCTCCCGGTTCTCGGCCAGATCGATCGTCTTATTCCCCTCTCCCTCAGGGGGTGGGGGTGGGATCTTTTCATTGGGGCCGTTCTTCTCCAGCCAGGCCTTGGGGAATATCTCGTTGGCGCCGTCTTCCTTGCGCTTGGCCGTCACCTTTCCGTCCTGGCTGATGTCCACGATCAGCACCCGGGTCTTCTCGCGGACTATCTGGCCGTTCTCGTATTCGTGCGGCAGCTTCGGCAGCATCACGTCGATCATCTTCCCTATCCTGGGATCCTTGGGAGCCGGCTCGGCTTTAGCCTGGTTCTCCGGCTTGAACTCGTCGGATATCTCGCCGGCTATCCCTTCCGGCAGCAACTTAATCGGCAGCACGTGGTTGATCTTCCCGTCGTTCAGGGTGGCATTGACTGCGGTGTACTCCACTATGGTGGCCTCCCTTCGCTCGGTCACCAGCCTGCCCTCCCGGTACTCCCCGGTCGGAATGTCGGCGGTTATCCGTCTTCCCAGTAGTTTTTGTTTGTCCATGGTCTCTCCTAAATGATTGGTTGGTTTAATATTTTCTCGGGATCTTGCGCCCCCGGTGGCGTCGGTATTCCGGCTCCCGGCTGTCCCGGGATCTGCGGCACGTTGGCCAGTGCCACTTCCTGCGGCTTGTCCACCCCCGGTATGTCCATCAGCTCAAACAGCCGCTTTATCAGCTGCACCGCCGTCTTCTGAAGGTTCCCGGTGGTGTCCATCGGCACTATGGTCTTCAAAAAGAACATTATTCGGCTTATCTGCAGGTTTATTTCCTGGCTTATCAGGCTCTTGGGTCCCACCTTGGCCCGGGATATCACTCCCATCATCTCGGCCGTCCAGGGGTACTTCTTGGCCACGGTTATCTTCTTGCCGTTGTTAAGCTCCAGCTCCTCTTCGCTCTCGATCTCCCTCACCTCGCTCACCAGGTTCTTGTCGGCCAGCATGTTCAAAAGATCGGTGTAAAATCTGGAGAACTCCTCGGCGTCCCGGTCTATATTCAGCCTTATCTTGCCCATGTTGCGCTCGTTCAGCATCTGGCTCTGGCCCAGGGTCGGCATCTCCTCCTTGGTGGTCCCGGGCATGAACTGGTCGGCGCTGTATCCCTGCAGCATCTGCTGGGAAAATACGATGAATTCCGTAAGCGTGGTCGGAGGCTCGGCCGATCTCAGCTCCTTCACCGGCAGGTCCGAAACCAATATCCCGGTCTCCGAGCCTTCCGGTATGCTCAGATTCGGGTCCCCGCCCACCGCCAGCCACTTGTTTATCACCATTTTGTCCAGCATTTCGTATTTAAACGAAACGTTGTCGTTGAACAGCTTGTTGGGCGTGGTCATGAACAGCGCCGTGGGCATGGCCTCCATCATCCCCAGCACTATCCGGTCGAATATCATGTATATGCCCAGCGTCTCGTCAAAGCTTCTCGGCAGTCGGCAGTCGTAGGCCCTCACCAGCTTGCCGCCCAGCATGGTGAATCTTTGGCTCCGCTTCTCCATTCCCTGCGGCTTGCGGAAGAATCTCAGCCGCTCATACACCTTTTCGCCCACCGGCAGCCCGAAGTATTTCAGCTCCTGCAGCGATCCTTTGCTGATGGCCGGCACCTCCTCCTCCTTGGGGCCGTTCTCCTTGTCGCCGTATTTGATCTCGGCGCTCTTGCCGTATATGTTCTCCTTGGCGTAGATCCTTTGGGCTTCGCTTTTCAAAACATAGTCCCGCACTATCCAGCCCTTGGTGTTCAAATGGCTGTCCACCCGGCCCACCGGAAATATCTGCCAGGGATACAGCATCTCCACCACCGGCTTGCCTTCGTAGGTCCGGGCAACTCTCCACTGGCTTTCGTCCAGCTGCAGGGTGTCGCCCAGCTCCTCGCCCTCCGGTATGTGCAGGTCGTTGAAGAAGTCCGGGGCCTGCTCCCTCAGCTGCTTGGTCTGCACCGTGGCAAATCCCTCGCCGTCCGCGTCGTATTCCCCGGTCACCACGTTCCATTTGTTTCCGGCCTTTACCTGGAAGGTGTCTATGTAATCGCCCTGGCCCGGATCCCAGTCCAGCAGCCAGGCCATGGTGCCAAACACCCGTCGGCCCTGGCAAAGCTTTTCCCGTATATTCTTGAATTTCAGACCTTTTTCGCACACGTCGTTCAGCACCTTGGTCACCCGGTCTATTACCTGGTCCGGGGTCAGCTTTACGAATATTGGCGTTCCCCTTTTGTCGGTTTGATTCTCCGGCAGGGCGTCGTTCACCCCTTCGACAGGTCCGCCGTATACCAGCTCCGGCTCTATAGGGTTTGCGGTCTCCTTGGACACCATGTCCAGGATCTGCTCGTTTATCAGGTTCATGGTTATGCGGATCCGGCCGTCCTCGTTCCGCCTCAGCATTTTGCCGGATTCCCGCATGTTCTTTATGCTCCAATCCTCCTGATATGGAGAAAAGGCCATCTGGTAGCAGTAAGACCACACTGCGTTCCAGTTAATGCCGTAAAGCTTGCTGTTATCCCGCTCCTTTTCGGCGGCGGTCAACAGGTTTACTATCTGCTCGGCTATCTTCTTCGGATCCTTCATCACTGAAACCTTGATTGTGATTTATGGCTTTTGTCGGCCTGGTCGTCGTCCTTGCCTTTTTTCTTTTTGTGCCGCCCGGCCAGGTATTCCATGGCCGTGCCGCTTTTGATGGCCAGGATGATCATGTCCAGCTGTTTCAGGTGCTGGGCCTCCCGGATGATCAGCAGCGCCGCCAGCACCACTATCACTCCCCATAAAATGTATTGATCTACCATCTGTCGCTTCTCCTTTGGCCGTAGTTCTTTTTCTCCATCAGTTTCTGGTATGCCCTGTCCAGATTGGCCGCACCCGGCTGGTGCGCCGGCTGTTTGTCCTTTTTCTTGGGATAGTAGCCAAAGTCTTCCATCATGGCGGCCGCGTCGGCCACGTCCCACAAACTGCTTTTGGGGTACTGCAGCAGCTGGTTCTCCAAAGCCCCGCCGGTCAGCCCGGGATAATGAATGATGGTCTTTTCGGCATAATACCTCTGCAGCTTGGCTATCCGGCTGTACTGCCCCACCTTGTGCTCGTCGCCGGTATGCTTTATCTCGAATACCGGGATCACCACCTTGCCGTACCGCTTCACCTGCTCCTGGTTGAAGATCTCCTGGGTAATGGTCGGCATGTTCACCTCCACCACCAGGCCGCCCAGTCCGGCCCTCAGTCTGCTGCGTTCGATGTTCTTGGCCAGATATTCCTTGTTGGCCTGCCAGCCCCTGGAGGGATCCCAGTCGCCCAAAAAGTTCTTTTCGTTCTCCATGAACACCTGGTCTATGATGTCCTTCTGCCCTCCGCTTATGCCGTAGGCCTCCTCAATGTACCGTATTTTGTCCTCGGCCCACAGGATCGAGCAAAATCCGCTCTCGCATCCCTTGCCCGAAGGCTTATATCCCTCCGGATCCAGGTATAAAAAGCGGTGATACGGCATGCCGTCCGGCACCGTGCCCCTGGGCTCAAAGTATTCCCGCTTAAAGATGTTGCTCTTTGACGGCAGCGGGGCCAGCAGGTACTGGCTGGCGGCCACCTCGGAGCCCACCTCTATCAGCCGCTCCTTTAGTTTGTCGTCCGGCCAGTGCTCCGGCCAGATGGAATGTCCGTTCTTATCCCAGCAGGGCTTTATCATCTGGACATAGTTTTTGTGCTCCCTTAGCCGCATCATCAGCCCGTCCAGCACCCAGGTGGTCCCCACCACCACCTTCCGGGCTTTAGAGGAAAGCACCGGGATAAAACTGTTAAAACTGCTCACCAATTTGTCCACTTTCTCGGGAGTATCGGTGTTCTCATATACCTCAATGTCGTCGAAGATCACCAGGTCGCTGTGCACCGATGTCGGCAGCGAATCCATTCCGAAGGCCATCACGGTGCACATGTCCGGCCGGGCATAGGGCCGTTTTACCGTCCACTCCCGCTCGGTCCATTTTTCAGCCTCTTTCTCCGGGTTTTCAAAGCAAACATCCGGGGCTATGGCTTTCAGCCATTTGTTCATCTCAAAGTGCCGCCTTATGGCTAAGCTCTTTTTAATGGCCATGGCCTGCACCCCGTGGCCCCAGGTGATGGCGATCATCGGGTTGCGCAGTATCTCCTGGATCACAAAGGCGCTCATCACCGTGGTCTTCATCATGTCGCGGGATACCTCTATCAGGGTATTGTCCGCCCGTTTATTCAGAATATCTCGGAACTCCCGGAAGTAGGCGTTGTCCACCTTTACATAGTCCGGAGGCAAAGCCCGTATCAATATCTCGTTAAACAAAAAAAGCAGGTCCTCTTCGCAGTATTTGCGCAAGGCCCTGGCTTTCTCTTCGGCGGAAGCGGGAGTAACCGGACGGTCCATCCTGGCCGCCGGTCTCTTTTCAGCCGCTCCCCTCTTTCTTATCGGTCTTCGGCTCGGTCTTATTTCGGTTAAGGATCGCTTCAAATAGATCTTCCACCACTTTGTTTCTGGTTTCCACCGGGCCTCCGTTCGGACCCGATACCGAAAGATGTCTTCCGAACTCGTCCCTGGCCAGCCGTTCCAGCATCCACCTGGCCACTAATGGATGACTGCTGTGCCGGTTTATGGTGATCCTGGCCCTCAGCTTGGGAGTATGCTTTAACAGGGCCTTTCTGTCCCGAAATCCCTCATGCTCCTGGCTGTAGCGGTCAAGGGCCGAGCGGGATATTCCGGCATAAATGCAGGCTTCCTCGTCGGTGGCGCCCATGGCGAACATCCGCTCCAATTTCGAAACAACCAGTTTTTCGTCCTTGCCGTCAAAGAACTTTCTCCCGGCGTTGCTTTCTTTTTTTTTGGCCATAATCTTTTCTCATGGTTTTGCCGCCATGGTCGGCATGTAAAACAAGCAGGGGGTCGATAATCCGGCGCCGCTTATGCGATGGCTCCACTCACCGCTCCGCAGCGTTTTCCCGGATTAAGCCCCCCTGCCTGGTTCGATCAAGGAAAATGGAGCCTCTCGCTTTCTGTAAATATTCTAAGCGAGATTCTCCAATTTATACAAATTCGTTTTCCCAATTAGCATAAAGCCATATTTCAAGATGCCTGTATTTACTGCATTCCAAGCCCCCTAAAAATTATATTAAAATATTTTTATTTTTCTCTTGACAAACATGTCCCAATTAGCATATAATCGCCGTAACTTATTTTATGCTCTGTCATACATTCAGCCAATAAAAAAACCGACCCCTTAAAAAGGCCGGTTTTAAATGCACTCTTACCTATCTTTATTATAAATCCCTTGCGCTCTTTTACATACATATTTAAATCTATAAACCAAGCTCCACAGCTATTTTATATTTTAGCTTAGATTAAATATTATGTAAACTATCAATATTGCTTATTACACAGGGGTTTATAATGCAGATCCTCACGCCAAACAGCCTAAAAGACCACTCCCTCCTCGATTCCGGCAATGGCCGGAAGTTGGAACGCTTTGCCGGTTATCTGATCTCCCGGCCCGAGCCCGGCGCCATCTGGGATAAAAAGCTTTCAGCCGCCGACTGGAACCAGGCCCAGGCGGTGTTCATCGAGACCGGCAAATGGCGGCAGGTTTCGCCTCCTCCCCGGCCCTGGCTTTTCAGGTACATGGATATGACCCTAGAGCTTAAGCTGACCCCTTACAAGCATACCGGGGTATTCCCGGAGCAGGCCGTCAACTGGGACTGGTGCTCGGAATTGATCAAAAACAACCCAGGTCAGCCCAATGTGCTCAACCTGTTCGCTTATACCGGGGCCGCCACTTTGGCCGCCGCTGCGGCCGGCGCCAGGGTCTGCCACCTGGATTCATCCCAGCCGGCCGTTTCCTGGGCCAAGCGCAACCAGGAGCTGAGCGGTCTGTCCGACAAGCCCATTCGCTGGATGGTCGACGACTGCCTGAAGTTCGCCGAGCGCGAGGTTAAACGCGGGGCCATATATGATGCTATCATCATGGATCCTCCAGCCTTTGGCCGTGATACCTCAGGTAAAACATTCAAATTTGACCGTGATCTGCCCAGACTTTTGAACGTTTGTTCCAAGCTGTTGTCCCACAACCCTTTGTTTTTCCTGATCAACGCCTATAACGTGGGGCATTCACCCCAAGCCCTAAAGAACCTGATGGCGGATATCCTGCCGCCAGAGCGGATCCAATGCGGTGAACTTCATTTGGGCAATAATGATATCTCCATGCCCTGCAGTATATTTGCCAGATATAGTTAAACTACATATTTACTAAACTAAAAAGCCCGGTCTTATAAAGACCGGGCTTTTATTATTGCATCCAACTGCCTTAGAATACGTAGGTTGCCACAAGTTTGGCATTGATCCCGCTGATCTCCAGCGGCAGCGGCAGGACCTGGTCCTTGTCGTGGTTGTAATACTCCAATACATCGTTGACATTGTCCGGTTCATGGCTTTCCTTGATTATCAGGTGATCCACCTCGCCCATCTTGTAGCCGATCTCGGCGCTGATATTGAACTTGGGCAGGGCCACCAGGTCCAACCCGCCGAAGAGTCCGAAGGTGGCGGCGCTTCCCTCGGAGTTCCAATAATGGTTCCATTGGTTAGGCCTGACCTCGCTGGCATCCAGTCCGGCCCAGACGTTGCCCACCGAGACGCCGGCCTTGGCCTTTAACACCATGGGCACCAGCGGCATGGCGTACTGCACAAAGACATCCACCGGCATCAGTTTGACCTTGTAGGCATGCTGGTCCAGGTTGTCCTCGGCCCATTCCTTGGAATTGGACCAGTATCCCAGGTCCACCCCGCCGCCCAATCCCAGGGGCAGGCCCAGTTTAACCTGTCCGCCGAAGATGACTGCCGAACCGAAGGCCGTCTGGTGGTCGTAAAGCAGCACCTGCTCGTTGATGGTGGTCAGCGCCGGGCTGTAGAGCCCGACATACGGCCCCACCCCGATCTCCAGTCCCGGCAGGGCAAAGGCGTTAAGCGATAGCAGGATGATGGCCGAAACCATCAGGGATAGTCTCTTCATAATGGCGCTCCGTATTGTGTTGTCTTTAATGTTATACCAAGTTAAGGGTTAAAGTCAAGCCTTTTACCTGACCACCACCATCTTGCCTACGCTCCGGAACTCCCCGGCGCTCAGCTGGTAGAAGTAGATGCCGTTGGCCGCCCGGTTCCCTCCCCGGTCCTTAAGGTCCCAGGTCTGGCTGTAATACCCGGCCGGCTGGTCGGCATCCACCAGGGTGGCCACCTGCTGTCCGGCGATGTTGTACACCTCCAGTTTGACCCGGGCCTGCCGGGGCAGCTGATAGCTGACGGCCACCGGCCGGTTGGACGGGTTGGGCGCGGCCCGGCCCAGGAAGAATCCGCCCGGGATGCCCGGGCCGGCATTCAAGGTCAGGGCGGTGCTCCCGCTGCAGATCTCGGCCCCCTGCCCGTCGTACAGCCGGTAATGCAGGGTGACCGGGGCCTGGACGGCCTTGGCCCCCTCGAAGCTCATGGAGAACAGCTGGCCGGATGGTTCCTGGCCCTCCTGCCATTTGGCGGCGCTGATGACGGTCCGGCCCTCCCCCTGCTTGCTCAAGAAAAGCTGCGGCCGGTCACCCCCCTGCCAGAGGTCCGATGCTTCCAGGGCTTTTACCGCCAGCAGCGACTGGTCGTATTCCATCACGGCATCCATCGAGGCGAAGACCGCCTCCGGCGATATCCTGGCCACCAGCTTGAGCTTTTCGCCGGGCGCCGCCTCCAGGCTTACCGGGCCGTCCTGATAAGCGCCGGACCCGGCCGGCTTGGAATTGTCGGCCCGGTTCCAGGAGTAGATGAAGCCGCTGAGGTCCTCGAAGTCCAGTTCGGCGGAGCCGCCCACGTACACCCGCTGGTGGGGCCAGCTGCCGCTTAAGGGTCCGGCCTCGTAGAGCCGGTCATAGGGCGCATACCAGCCCGAGGCGAACATCCCCAGGTCGGCGGCGTTGACCAGCCGGTTGCCGTCGTAGTCCCCGAAATAAGAGGTGTAGAAGGCCATCTGATAACTGTCGGAGGAATCCCCGCTGGCGGTCCCGCTGTTGTTGCCGTCCAAAGTGGAGATGTTGGCCGAATCCCTCAGGGTGCCGTGCAGGAACACCGTGATGGTGTCGTTGGCGGCGAAGCTGCTGTCGGGCGATATCCGCAAAGTGCGGCTGGCCGCCAGCCAGGTAAAAGTCTGCCGGACGATGGAGGTGTGTTTCCCCCGGACCTTGATATGGATGGTGTCGATGTATCCGGTGTACAGGGGCTTGGTGAACTGGATCCACAGCGACTGGCCGGCCGGCCAGACCTGGTGGGTGTCCGGGGTGATCAGGGCCACCTGCAGGATCCCGCTGATGCTGACCGTGCGGTAGTTGCTGTAGGCCGACCAGTTGCCGGCCAGGTCGCGGCAGCGCACCCGCCAGTAGTGGGTCCCGTCGTTGACCCCCCAGGCCGGGACGGCCGAGGTGTCGGCCAGGGCGCTGTCGGTCTCCAGCGGCGAGAACGAGGTGTTCTTGGCCAGCTGCAGCTGGTAGCGGACGGCCTGGGCCGAGCTTCGCCAGACGAATTGCGGCATATTGGTGTTCAGGCTGGCAGCATCCGCCGGCGTGGCCAGCGCCGGCACCGCCGGGGCCTTGGTGTCCACGGTGAATTTCCATTTTTCGGACGGTGCCGACCAGTTGCCGGCGGCGTCCCCGGCCATCACCCGCCAGTAATAAATGCTGTCGGGCAGGGTCACCTGGATGGTGTAGGCCGTGGTGTCAATTGCCTCGTCGACTGTAATGGTGGCAAAGGTGCTGTCCGGGCTGACCACCAGGCGGTACCAGACCGCCCCTCGCGATTCCTTCCAGACGAACAGCGGAGTATTGTCGTTGCAAAGTGTATCATTGCCTGGTTCGGACAAAAATGGTGCCTCCGGTGCCTGGGTGTCTATCCGCAGGGTGCGGGCCGGGGACCAGCCGCTGGTGTCTGAAGCTGAGTTCTCCCCCCGCACCCTCCAGTAATACAGGGAATCGGTCAGGGCCAGGGTGCCGGCGCTGTCGGAGATCAGCAAAGTGTCCTTGGCCAGGGCGCTGAAGGAGGAATTGTAGGAGCACTGCAGGCGGGAACCGGCCTGGGCCGAGGCCCTCTGCCACAGAAAGAGATTCGAGGCGCTGTCCCGGACCTCCCCGTTATAGGGCTGGACCAGGATGGGGCAGGTGATGGTGTTGTCCACCAAAGTGCTGCATTCGGCCGCCGTGGCGAAGGCCTCGGAGTTTCCGGCCGAATCCCAGGCCGACACTTCAAAGTAATACTTGTTGCCCTGGGCTCCGGTGAAATTGTATGAGGTTCCGGCATAGTTGACGTCCAGGTCGGACCAGCCTCCGGAATTGATCTTGTACTTTATCCAGTAATTGCCGTTGAGCCCCGAGCCCCCCTGGTCGCTGCCGGCGTTCCAGCTGAGGGTAAAACCAGGGGTCCGGCTGAACTCGTTGCTGCGGGCGGCCGCCCCCTGGGGGGCGATGTGATCATAGCGCAGGTTGACCGACCCGGCGTTCTGGAAATCCAGGTTTCCGGCCTGGTCCCGGGCCCAGACATAAAACGGCGTCACCCCGTCGCTTCCCACCGAGATGTTGAACGGTTTGGAGAAGCTGATGCCGTATCCGGTGGTGTCGAAATTCGACGAGGGGGCCGCCCCCAGCTTGTAAAAATAACCGTTGATGGCCGAGCTGTCCGGGGGCACGGTGAAGTTCACCGAGAACAGGTCGTTCTTGGTCCAGGGGCTGGGGCTGGCCCCGTTGGCGGTGACCGCGGTCAGCTGGCCCGGGGCCTGGCTGTCCAGCTTGAAGGGCAGGCGGCTGCTCCAGGCCGCCCAGTTGCCGGCCAGGTCCCCTCCCCTCACCCGGCCGTAAAGCCAGCCGTCCGGCAGCGGGGTCTGCAGTTCGAAGATCTCGGCCAGGGAGACGGTGTCGGCTACCATGACCGCAAAACCGGTGTCGGTGGAGATCTGCAGCTGGAAATGATATTCGTTGTACTGCTTGGTGATGTTGAACTCCGGGGTGGGGTCGTTGATCAGCTGGTTGTAGGCCGGGATGTTTATCCAGCAGGCCGGCGGGGCCTGGGTGTCCATCACATAGCGCCGGGGTGCGCTGAAATCGCCCCAGGCCCCGGCTCCGGCCCGGGCCCGCCAGTAATAGCTGCCGTCGGCCAGGAAGGTGTCCGCTTCGCATTCCGAGGCGCCGGCCACGCTGTCGATCAGCACCGGGGCGAAGGAATCCAGCAGGGCCAGCGACACAAAGTTGTTGGCGTTGTACCGGCTGACGGTCCGGGGCTGGTAGGGGTCCTTGACGTTGATCACCCACAGGCCGTTCTCCCAGTCGGCCACGTAGGCCAGGGTGTCGTCCAGCACCACCCGGCGGTAATCGCTGGCCAGGCCGGAGGAATCATGCTGGCCGAATTGAATGGGGCTGGCCGGATTGGAGATGTTGATGATCCTCAGGCCGTAGGAGCCGTCCGCCAGGTAGGCCAGGCTGCCGTTCACGGTCACGCCCATGGTATAGTTGGCGCCGGTGAAATAGCTGCCGGCCTCCACCGGGCTGACCGGATCGGAGATGTTGATCACCCGCAGGCCGCCGGTGGCATCGGCCACATAGGCATAATTGCCGGCCACCGCCACGGCGAAAGCGTCGCCCGGGGTGTCCAGGGAACCTGCCGATGCCGGGTTGGCCGGATCGGAGACGTCTATCACCTGCAGGCCGCTATTGGCGTCGGCCAGGTAGACGTAATTACCGCTCAGGGCCAGGCCCCGGGGGCTTCCCGGACTGTCGTAGGACCCCACCAGCACCGGGGCCAGCGGGTTCTTGACATTGACGATGCGCAGGCCGTATCCCCAGTCGGACAGATAGGCCAGGGTGTCGCGGATGACGATCCCGGTCAGGTCGCCCGAGCCGATGGAGGTCCATCCCCGGTATACCGGGGCCGCCGGATCGGAAATGTTGACCGACCACAGGCTATGATTGGAAGCCACCAGGGCGAAGCTGTCGATCACGGCGATGTCCGAGGCGTTGCCAGCCGAGACCTGCCCGCAGTAGACCGGCTGGGACGGCCGGGAAAGGTTGTAGCTGTTCAGACCGTTGTAGTAATATGCGGCGAAAACCCAGCGGTGCCCCTTCCCCACCTGCAGTTCATACTGAGTGGCCCCGGCCACGTCGGACCAGTCGAAGTTGGGGAAGCTGTCGTTGGTGGCGGTATCGGCCGGGAGAAAGGTGAGCGCGGGTATTCCGATTGTGGGTGTTGAAATACTAAAACTTCTTACCTCAGACCAAATACTTGAATCAATAACATTCTGATATGCTTTGACACGCCAAAAATACCAATTTTGCGGCAATGCTGGTGCTATGTAGGTGGTATCAACAACGGTTGTGTCACGCGCAAGAACTGAGAAATTATTAAAAGGTGATATTTGCAATCGATAGGTTGTTGCAGAATCTACAGAATGCCAATTAAATGTTGGAGTATTTGATGCAAATAATGTGTCATTAGGTGGGCTTATTAATTCGGGTACCGTAAAATATTGGCGATACATTATTGTAATAATGTCATCATCTGCAGTATCCATCCATGTTGATCCTGTAACAAACAAAACTCTGTCGCCATTAGTGCAAATTCCACAACCGTTATCGTGGTTGAGTTGAGTGCCGTTGTATGCTTTTGTCCAAAGCGTATCACCAAAAGAATTATATTTTATTGTTACAATATCATAATTTGACCCATTATAGCTTTGGCCTGTTATATATATGTTACCTTCATTATCAATAGTAGAACCTTTTGCCATATCTTCGCTATTAACAGGCCCGTTATAAACCCTCGACCATAGGGTGTCACCAGCAGAATTATATTTTATTAAAAAATAATCATAGTTTGATACAATACGTGTGCCACTTATATATATATAACCAGTTTTGTCAATACTACAATTCTTTGCAATTTCGTCATAAATTCCTTGCCTCTCCCATATAAGATCACCATTTTGATTATATTTTAATAATTGCAAATGGTTTTGGCCGGACAATCCACATTTCCCAGCAACATATATTACTGAATCACCAGAAATGGCGCAACTATAGGCAACATCGCCAGTGCTGCTAGGCGCTGTATATTTTCTGGTCCAAATAGTGTCACCATTTGAAGCATACTTTATAAGTATTAGTTTTGATTGCGTGCTGTCGTAGCTTAGGCCCGCAACAAATATATTGCCGTTTATATCGGTTGCGCAAGAATATGCTTCATCATTTGAATTATATTCACCATTATATACTCGTGTCCAAACGGTATCCCCGTCTGGTTTATATTTTATGGTTAGTATGTCGTAATTAATTCCATTGTATGATCTGCCTGTTACATAAGCGAAATTCGAATCGCCAATTGCACAAGAGTTGGCTTCATCTGTTGCATTTGCGGAACCATTGAATGTCCTGACCCATACAGTGTCGCCGTTCAAATCATATTTAATTAGTATGTAATCATCCACATTTGTCATATCCCTTAAATTGCCTGCAACATACAAGTTACCAGTTATATTATTATAGGCACAACTACGTGCAAGGTCAGCACTATTAGGGTTACCCGTAAAGTGTCTTGTCCAAACCGTATCCACCTGCGCCAAGCCCATTGTCGTAAATCCGGCCAGCGCCAGCGTCATCAATAAAATCTTCTTCATTTCCCGCCCTCCTTGCCGGAAGCGATATAGATGTAAGCATATTTATAAGGGTTGGTGGTGGTGATCGGGTTGTTCAGGGTGTCCCTGGCCTCGATGGTATTGACGTACAGATACATCGAGGTGGCCGCGGCCATCCCCACCGCCTTGATCTTGAAGATCCTGCCGGTCCCTGTCACCCCGGCCGGGCTGCCCCCGGCCACCCCCAGGCTGACGTCCATATAATAATCGGAGCCGTAATCGCTGAAGAACGGTCCCAGGGGCGAGCCGCCGTTGGATACCCAGTGATAACCGGTATCGGCCCCGGCCCCCACCGTGTCGATCACATAGGGATTGTTCATGTAGATGATCAGGCGGACGGCCGCCACCGGGGTGGCCATGTCCTCCATCTCGCACCACACCTGGGCGGTCTCGCCCACCGCGATGGTCTGGCTGGGCGGGTACATTATGAAGGTATTGGCATACTGGTTGATGATGAAGCTGCGCGGCGGGGTCGGCAGGCCCAGGTAGCCCCCCCTGTCGCGGGCTATGGCCTGGATGGTATGGGCGCCCTCCTTGAGATTGGTGATGGTCAAAATGGTGTCCTTGGACCAGGGTTCGTGCCAGGCCTGGGCGGTGTCCAGCCTGTAGGAGTATTCATAGTTCACGCCGGAGCCGTGCAGGCGGATGGTGGCGGTGCCGGAGGCTATGGAGGCCCCCTCGGCCGGCGAGATTATCTCCACCGCCGGGCCGGTGAAATCGGGATTGTCGGGATCGTAGGGGTTGCTGTGGCTGGGCGCCACCGGCCGGCCGCATCCCGACAGGGCCATTAGGACGGCGGTAAATATTATCAGCCCCCACCCCTCAGCCAGCCCGGCGGGGGATCTTCTCGGGGTGACAAAGACATTGTTCTTTTTCATCATTTTCACCTCACCAGCTGTAGGTTAGGGTGGCCGAGGCCTTCAGGGCGCCGGTCTTGTCCGGCACCGGCGCAACCTTGATCTTGGGTTTGCCCGGGAAGAACACCATGGCGTCCAGGAAATTTATGCCCCAGGCCGCCGAGGCCAGGGTGATGGCGGTCTTCATCTTGTCGATCCGGGCATCCAGCTGTTCATCGGCGGCCACCCATTCCAGATACAGGGCCTGGGCGTCGATGGCATTGTCGGCCGCCTTATAGTCGTCATAGCTGTCCTGGCAGGTCTTTTCGGCCTCCGACTTTTGGACTATGGTGGCGGCGCTGTAAGCCAGTCCGCCGATCCCCGCCAGCAGGTACAGGGTGCCCATCACCGGGCGGTTGGAGTAGCGCTGGCCGCTGCCCGGCAGGAACAGCGAGGATATGGCGGCCCTGGTCCGGGATTTGCGCTTGAGATTGAGGTTCAGGCTGTAATCCTGGTCCCGGTCGATGTTCAGCAGCCCGGCGTTCTGGTGGTAGCCCTTGGCCCTGATCTTGAAATTGTAGGTCCCGAAGGGCAGCTTGGCGGTGCAGGGCAGGACCCCCAGCTTGACGGTGTCGTTCATCAGCACCTGGGCCCCCGGCGGCGTTCCGTCGATATTGACCGCATACTCCATGACATTCAGACGCACCTTGATGTCGTAGTCCCGCACCTCCTTGAGGTCCACGCTGCCGTCGTGATCCTTGTAGCCGGGCTTTTTGATCACCAACCGGTGGACGCCCAGGGCCTCGTTCTCGATCTTGAAATCGGTCCGGCCCACCTTCCGGCTGTCCCAGTAGATGTCGGCATCGCCCGGGATGGAGGAGACGAACAGGCTGGCCGAGGGCACCATCTTCCACACCACCTTCTTCATGCCCCACTGCTGGAGGTCCTCGATGGTGCCGGTGAAATCCTGGGAGACCTCGGTCTCGATGACCCCCCTCTCCACGTCGATCACCCGGGCCTGGACGGTGTAGGTGTTGCCGATCTTGGAGATGGTGCCGCCCATCATCTTGGACACCGCCATCAGCTGCCCCACCTGCACCAGGCAGGAGGCGTCGCTGCAGGCCCCGGTCAGCTGGAATTTCTGCTCCCGGAGGATCTTGTCCATCTGCTCCCGCTCCAGCACATTGAAGTGCCGGGTGTTCACCAGCTCGGCCCGCAGGCGGTCCGACAGGATCACCGCCTCGGCCTGGCTGATGTTGCGGGGCTCGAACTGCAGCACCGCCACCGCCGTCTTCTCCTGCCCCCGGGACAGGCCCGGCAGCAGCAACAGCAGAACCGGGATCAGGATCCTATATTTCATCATGCTTCACCTCTTGGCTTTTTTTGATTTGCTTTTTTTGGGGTATATCACCTTGTCCAGCATCTTGCCCAGCGCGGCCACCCCCTTCTTCTGGTCGAAGCCGTGCCCGATATAGCGGATGTTTCCCGAGCCGTCGATCAGCACCAGGGTGGGAAAGCTCTTGACGTTGTATTTGTCGGCCACCGCGTTGAACTGGTCCAGCAGGACGGTGCATTTATACCTGGCGGAGTCGAAATACTTGAGCAGGGTGTCCTTCTTCTCCCCCACGTCCACCAGCACCATGATCAGGGAGTCGGACGGGTATCTTTTCACCAGGCTGTCCAGCAGGGGCAGCTCCTTCTGGCAGGGCTTGCACCAGGTGGTGTAAAAATCCAGCAGCACCGCCTGGCGGCCCTTGGGGGCGATATGTTCTGAAAGGAAGAACCGGGAGCCGTCCAGGGCCGGCAGGAAGAAGGTGGGGGCCGGAGCGCCCACCTTGACGGTGTCCTGGGCCATCAGGCCGGAGGCCGAGGCGGCCGCCAGGACCATGAAAAAGAAAACTCTTAACTGCTTCATATTCCTCTCGTTGAAAAGTATCATCTTTGAATGATAGCAGAACAAAAACGGCCTTGTCAACCAAAATAATTATATATTTTGACCGGTGGTTTGCCCCGGGAAAGCCATAAAATTAAAGCCTTTCGAAGATTTACGAAAGGCTTTAATCCGGAATATTGTCAACCGGTCAGTCCTGCTATCAGGCGGCACAGCTCCAAGCGGTCCCTGTCCAGATCGCGCCGGCCATAGGCATCCAGAAAAATATCCCGGCAGGAGTTGGTTCGGAGATTATAGTTCAAGGTCCATATCCCCCAAAATATATCGTAATGCCGGTCGCCGATACCGCCGTATCCCAGATCTACAAATCCACGCAAATGATATTTTTCCATTATGATGTTGGGCAGGCAGTAGTCCCCGTGCAGCACGGCATCATCCATGGCAATGCGCTTCATGTCATGCAGTTTTTTTACTGCTTTTGCCTTTCCCTCGGCCAATATGGCGGTGTCTCCGGGCCCGGCGGGGATCTTATCTTCGATCTCTTGCAGCATCTCGGCCGTCCGGCCATTATAAGGGCATCCCGTCATGGATAACGAATGCAGCTCCCGCAAACTTTCTCCGAATACGCCGGCCAGCTTTCGCGGATCCTCCAGATGCCCGCCCGAGATGCCGTCCTCGCCCGCCAAGGCTTCGGTCAGCAGGTAATCATTATCCCCGTCGGTTTCATGGACCACCGGACGGGAAGCAAAACCATGGCGGTATAGGAAAGAGGTCATTTGGTATTCCCGGAGCAATTCCCCTTTTCGTCGTATTTTGAGATAAAAATTATCCTTCCCCTCTATTAAGAATGTCTTGGCGGTTTCGGAACAACTGCTGTTATATATCCGGGCATCGCCGATAAGCCCGGCAATACTGGAGGGGATCTTTGATATATCTATTCTGGTCTTTGTCCGCTGCATTCAACCGGCTTTCATCTATATAATATCTAAACCTTTTTGACCTTAGCACCTATCATCTTTCTGATCTTCTCGAATGAAGGCGGCGGGCCGGTGTTTACCTGTTTGTCATCGATAAATAAAGCGTCGGATATTCCCCATTTCAGGAAATTGCCGCGGTCCAGGGTATCCACCGTTTCGAAAACAACCTTCGGGCCTAATTCCAATGCCGCCCGCCTGGCCCTCTCATGGGTCAAATTCTGGGCCGGGCACCAGCCGTTGATGAACGAGGTGACCGTGACCACCCCCGGCTTCTTTTGCGGCCTGGCCCTCTGCTTGATCCATCTGGGCGCCTGGGCATCGGCGGAGAAAGGCTTCCAGAGCAGCTGGCTGATGCCGTCCCGGTCGGCCTTCTGGTAGCCGTGCCTTTTGAACCAGGAGGCCTTCATCCAGAAAGGCAGGATCACTCCCCAGGCGGCCAGCCCCTTGGCGCCCAGCGACCGGACGTCCTCTTCTGCGGCTTTCAATAAAGCTTCGCCCATGCCGGCCTTCTGAAAATTGCCGCGGCCCTTTTTGTATCCGTGGACCCAGATGCAGTTGATGAAATACAGGTCCTGTCCTTCGGCGGTGGAATGTTCGATGGGCAGGTATTGGATCATGCCGCCGGCCACCCCGTGGTCGTCCAACGCCAGCTTGACCCCCAGGCCCCGGTCCTTCATCTTGCCGTACCATTTTTCCTTGTGGTCGCCGGCCTCCTTGATCTCATCGGACCAGTCCTCCAGGCACAGGAAATACGAACTTAGATCTTTCTGACCAAGGTCAATTATCTGCATATTTCTCCTCCGATGGATTAGAAAAGTGTCGGCTGGCATTTGTTTTGCGGCTGGTAGAATTCCATGCCGGGCCGGAGGCCATTCCTGTCGCAGGCTTCAAGAAATACCTTTCCCAGCCGGTCATGGTCCGGCGAGGGGCATTGATACTGTTGACCGTAATCCTTTTCGTATCTGCTTTTAAGATCAGGGAAATGCTCATCCAGCTTTTGGTAATAATATTCCCGCTGGCCCTGCCTGATGGACATGCCGAAGACCGGGATGATGTACTTTGCCCCGCTGTCCCTGGCCCGGCGGACGATATCCTTGACATTCTCCTCGGTGTCGGTGATGAACGGCAGCAAAGGCATCATGGTTATTCCGGTATAGATGCCGTTCTTGCTTAGTTCTTCCAAGGCCTTCAGCCTTTGGGACGGCAGCGGCGCGCCCGGCTCGATGACGGCGGCCAGCTGGTCGTTGGTGGTAATGACCGTAAAGGTAACTGCGGCGTAGGTTTTGGATATTTGGCGCAAAAGGTCGATATCCCTTAGCACCAGGTCGCTCTTGGTGATCATGTGCACCGGAAAGCTGTATCGGACCATCAGTTCCAAAGATTTTCGGGTCAATTGGTATTGCTTCTCTACCGGCTGGTAGGGATCGTTCATGGAGCCGGTGCCGATGGTGCCTTTGACCCTTTTGGAAGGCAGCTCTTTTTTCAGCAGTTCGATGGCGTTGGTTTTGACCAGGATGTCGGAGAAATTCTCGATCCGGTAGCAGGAACTGCGGGAATCGCAGTAGATGCAGCCGTGGGCACAGCCCCGGTAGAGGTTCATGTTGTATTTCAGGCCGAACCAGTTGTCGGGCCCGGGGACGTGCGACAGCATGGTCTTGGCTGTTATCTCTTTGATCATATTAAATCCTTTGCCACCAAGACACCAAGGCACAAAATATTTAACTGTTCAATTTACCCGTAAAGAAGTAATACTGGTGTGACATTGATACCATTAGTTTATAATCAGACGCTGGCAAAGTCAAGAAAAAACCACCCCTCCGTCCCCTCCTTAGAGCTGGCACTGATCAAGACGAAGTGCAAGAACGGGATTAAAAAAGCCCGCATTGCTGCAGGCTGACCCCTCCCCTACCCCTCCCCCAAAGGGAGAGGGGTTTTCTAAAACTTACAACTGCCGCCGCCCTTCTTCCGGTAATACTGTTGGTGGTATTCCTCGGCCCGGTAGAATTCCCCGGCCTTGGTGATCTCGGTGACTATAGGCCGGGAGTATTTGTCTGACCTGTCCAGTTTTTCTTTTGATGCCAGGGCCGCCTTCTGCTGTTCCGGGGTGGTGTAGAATACGGCCGAGCGGTATTGCGAGCCCACATCCGGGCCCTGGCGGTTGGGGGTGGTGGGGTTGTGATTCTCCCAAAAGACCTTCAGCAGATCATCATAGCTGATGACCGCCGGGTCGTAGGTCAGGCGGATGGCCTCGGCGTGGCCGGTGGTGTCGGTGCAGACCTGCTGGTAGCTGGGATCCTGGGTGTGGCCGCCGGTGTAGCCCACCTCGGTGGAGGCGACGCCTTTGAGTTTCTGGAAATCGGCCTCCACCCCCCAGAAACACCCGGCCGCGAATATGGCGGTTTCCATCTTTTTATCCTTTGCCTTGGTGTTATCGGGGCGGGTTTGAGATCCGCCCTTGCCTTTATTGTCTTGGCCCTGGGCATTAAGTGTTAGGACAAAGCCCAGCAGAAAAGCCAGCAGGCTGAGATAGATTCGTTTATTCATAAGAAAAACCCTCCTTTAGCCAATATAAGGCCGAATAGAGGGTTTGTCAAGGGTTTCGGGGTTTGTTTTCTATTCTATATTTCATGATATGGCAAGCGTGGATTGCTTCATTTGCCAGAGAACAGCAAACCTCGCAATGACCTGAAAACGTTCCTCAATCAAATCGGTAAAATCTGCGAAAATCAGCGTCCCATTAAGCCCCGGGCACCAGGGTGGGGTCACTTCATCATATTCGGGATAGCCTCTTCCCAGGCCTTGCGGGCCTCGGCCACCGGGATGTCTATCAGATCCTTTATCACCAGCCGATCCCCGCCCACCGTCCCTAATTTCATAATGTCCACGCCTTGCTTCTTGGCTAAGACTTCTAATTTCTCAACATCCCCTGCCTTACCTGATAGGATAATGCGGCTCTGGGTCTCGGCGAACAACTTGAGATCGCCCCTGCCGGGCAGATCTTTAATATCGACCGTCACGCCCGTCCCCCCTCGCCCATCGGGAGAGAGGTCCGAAAAACAGCATTCGGCCAAAGCCACCGCCAGCCCGCCCTCGGAGCAGTCGTGGGCCGAGCGCACCAGTCCGGCCCTGATGGCCTCCCGGACAAAATCGTGCAGTTTCTTTTCGGCCTCCAGGTCTATGGCCGGGGCGTCTCCGTTCACCTGGCCGTGCACAACCTTGAGATACTCCGAGCCCCCGATGTCCGGCTGGGATTTTATGTCGCCGGCCAGAAAGACGATATCGCCGGCTTCTTTGAACCACTGGGTGGTGATGTGCGACAGGTCCTCGATCAGCCCCACCATCCCTATCAAGGGCGTGGGATAGACGCTGTGGGTCAAACTTTCATTATACAGGCTGACATTGCCGGAGATCACCGGAACTTCCAGCACCTTGCAGGCCTGGGCCAGCCCCTCCACCGCCTGCTTCATCTGATAGAAGACCTCCGGCTTGTAGGGATTGCCGAAATTCAGACAGTCGGTCAGTCCCAGTGGTTTTGCCCCGGAACAGGCCAGGTTGCGGGCGGCCTCGGCCACCGCAATGGCCCCGCCGTTGAAGGGGTTCAGGTAGCAGTACCGCCCGTTGCAGTCGGTGGTGATGCCGATGGCCTTGTTGGTGCCGCGGATCCTTAGGACGGCTGCATCGGAGCCCGGAAGGACAGCAGTATTGGTCCTCACCTGGTGATCGTATTGCTGATACACCCAGCGTTTGCTGGCAATGGTAGGGGCCGATAGTACACTATTTAGCGACTTATTGTGATCCTTTGGTTCTTTTATGTCGTTTTGTATGAATTGCTTTAACTTATCAAGATAACCCGGTCTGTTGCTTTCTCTTTGGTATACCGGGGCCTCATCAACCAGGGCCTTTACCGGGATGTCGGCAAAGACCTCGTCCTTCCATTTGATCCTGACTTTCCCGTCATTGGTGACCACCCCTATTGAGGAACAATGAAGTTCCCATTTGTCAAATATCGCTTTGATCCGGTCGTAATTCTCCTTTGGCGCCACCACCACCATCCTTTCCTGGGATTCGGACAGCATGATCTCATAAGGGGTCATGCCCGTCTCCCGAAGCGGTACTTTGGCCATATCCATCTCCAGTCCGGTCCCGGCCCGGGAGGCCATCTCGATGGACGAGCTGGTCAGCCCGGCCGCCCCCATGTCCTGGATGCCCACCGCCAGTCCGGACTCGATCAGCTCCAGGGTGGCTTCCAATAAAAGCTTTTTGGTAAAGGGATCCCCTATCTGGACCGAGGGCCGTTTGGCCGAGGATGCCTCGGACAGCTCCTCGGAGGCGAAGGTGGCCCCGTGGATGCCGTCCCGGCCGGTGGTGGCCCCCACCGCGATCACCAGGTTGCCCGGCCCGGTAGCGAAGCCCCGCATGATCTTGTTGTTCTCCACCAGCCCCAGGCACATCACGTTGACCAGCGGGTTGGTGGTATAGGACTCGTCGAACACCACCGATCCGCCCACCGTCGGAATGCCCACGCAGTTGCCGTAATCGGCGATGCCGGAGACCACCCCGGAGAACAGGTGACGGACGTGGGCGTCATCCAGCGATCCGAAATACAGCGGGTCCATCAGGGCGATGGGCCTGGCCCCCATGGTGAAGATGTCGCGCAGGATGCCGCCGATGCCGGTGGCCGCCCCCTGATAGGGCTCGATGGCCGAGGGGTGGTTGTGGCTCTCCACCTTCATGGCGATCCCCAGACCGTCCCCGATGTCCACTATCCCGGCGTTCTCCCCCGGCCCCTGCAGCACCTGGGGCGCCCGGGTGGGGAACAGCTTCAACAGCGGCTTGGAATTCTTGTAGGAGCAGTGCTCGGACCACAGCACCGAGAAGATGCCCAGCTCGGTATAGCTGGGCATCCGCCCCATTATCCGCCGGATGCTGTCGAATTCCTCCTGGTTAAGCCCGAAGCTTTGGGCCAGTTTTATATCTACGATAGGCTCCTGGTGTTTTGTCATCTTATCTTTTCGAATTTGAAGGTTGCGGTTTATTAGCGCCTCCCGGGGAGGCGGTCTTTCGGGAATTGGCCTTCGGCCCGTTCTGGGAATTGACCCTGGGCTTGCGGCGCGGTATCTTAAAGGTCTTGCGGAGCAGCGAGATCTTTATGTCCGGCTTCTTGTCCTGGACATGGTTGACAAAAAAGTCCACCACCTCGGGATCGAACTGGGTGCCGGAATGGATCAGCAGTTCAGCCTCGGCCGTCTTCTGGGGCAGGCCCTTGCGGTAGGGACGGTCGGCGGTCATGGCATCATAGGCGTCGGCCACCGCGATTATCCGGGCCAGCCGGCTGATGTCATTCCCCCTCTTTTTGTTGGGGTAGCCGCTGCCGTCGAATTTTTCGTGATGGTCCCGGATGATGTCGGCCACCGTGCAGAGCTTGGAAAAGCCGGAGATGATGTGGTAGCCCCGTTCGGCATGATGATGGATCTCGGTCAGGTCGTCGCTGCTCAATTCCTCTTCTTTATCCAAAGTGGCCTCGTCCACCCCCAGCTTGCCGAAATCGTGCAGCAGGGCCGCCACCTCCAGGGTCAGCAGGTCCTCCTGGGGCAGGCCCATCCGCATCCCGATGGCCAGGGAGTAAAAGGTCACCCGGATGATGTGCCCGTCATGGTAGGGCACCAGCCGGTCCACCACCTTGGCCAGCTTGCGCAGCTGGCGGATCATCTTGTCGGGGTCGCCGGCCAGGATCTGGTCCAGCCTGGTCAGCAGGTCGGTGATGGCGTTGACGTCCGGCTGCTTGTACGGCTTGTTCAGCATGTCAGCTTGCTCCCAGGAAGTTCTTGATGGAGTCGAATACCAGGCTTCCGTCGGACGATCCCAGCAGCTGCTCCATGGCCCGCTCCGGGTGGGGCATCATGCCCAGGACGTTGCCCTGCCGGTTGGTGATGCCGGCGATGTTGTTCAGCGAGCCGTTGGGATTGGCGCTGTCGTCAACCCGGCCCGAGCCGTCGCTGTAACGGAATACCACCCGGCCGCTGTCCTCCAGCTCCTTTATGGTCCTCTGGTCGGCAAAATAATTGCCCTCCTTGTGGGCGATGGGGACCCTCAGCAGCTGTCCCGCCGTCAGCCGATTGGTGAACGGCAGGGTATTGTTCTCCACCTTCAGGTGAACCGTTTTGCAGATGAACTGCAGGCTGCGGTTGACCAGCATGGCCCCCGGCAGCAGGCCGCTCTCCAGCAGGATCTGAAATCCGTTGCAGATGCCGATCACCGGGCCGCCCTTACCGGCAAAATCCACCACCTGCCGCATGATGGGCGAAAAGCGGGCGATGGCCCCGGTCCGGAGGTAGTCGCCGTAGGAGAAGCCGCCGGGCAGGATCACGCAGTCGCAGTTGTTCAGGGAATGCTCCCGGTGCCAGACATACTCCACCTGGCATTTAAGATGGTCCTTCACCGCCCGGTAGCAGTCGTAGTCGCAGTTGGAGCCGGGGAAGGTAATCACCGCAAACTTCATTCGCCCTCCCTCAGGGAATAGCTGTACTGCTCGATCACCGGGTTGGAGAGGATCTGCCGGCACATCTGGTCGACCTTTTTCTCCACTTCCTTCCGGTCGTGGCTGTCGAACCGCACCTGGATGAATTTTCCCATCCGGACCTCCTCGATGTCCCGGTATCCCATGGTCTCCATGGAGCGCTTTAAAGTGGTGCCCTGGGGGTCCAGCACCAGCTCTTTGAGGGTGACGTGGATCTCAGCTGTCAGCAATTTTTCTTCTCCTTTTGTTCTTCAATTTTTCCAGGTGGCTTGATTTGTATATTCTCCGCATCAGGCCGAACAGGATGTATCCGGTCAGGATGGGGAAAAGCGTCAGGTTGGGGTTTTTGATGATTCCCAGGATGGCCAGCATGAACCCGCCGTAGATCAGGTAGGATCTGAAGCTGCGGTCGGCCATCTTGGGGATGGGCGGATATTCGATGTCGCTGACCATCAGGAAGGAAAGCAGGATGATCACCAGCGGGATGAAGCGCACCGGGGACAGGTCGTAGGCCACGGCGTTGCTGAACAGCAGGAAGCTGGCCACCACCCCCCCGGCCGCCGGGGTGGGCAGGCCGCGGAAGATCTCCTTCTCGGTCAGGCTCTTGATGTTGGCGTTGAACCGGGCCAGCCGGATGGCCCCGGCCACCACGAAGGCGAAGGCGGTCAGGCTGCCCCACAGCCCCAGGTTCTTCAGGGCCAGCGGGTAGATCAGGATCATGGGCGCCAGCACGAAGGACACCACGTCGGACAGCGAGTCCAGCTCGGCCCCGAAGCGGCTGTAGTGGTGGGTCAGCCGGGCCACCATCCCGTCTATGGAATCGAAGAAGCCGGCCAGGATGATCAGCCAGGCCCCCCGGTAATAGTTGCCGTTGAAGGCCTCGATGATGGCCAGCACCCCGCAGAACAGGTTCCCGCTGGTGAAGACGCTGGGAAGGAATGACGGGGTTTTGATCTTGGGTTTCATATGATAAAACCTATTTATTGAAAATGGCGATCGGGTGGATGCCGCCCTTGACCCTGTCCCGATACCGTGAATGATATCGTTATAAATCATCAAGGCTCTGCCGTGCCTTACTCTCAGGCCGCCCCAGCGGCCTCTATGAACGACCAGCGACAGGCTATCGCTGAAGGATTTTATTTCGCCTCATCTAGCTTGAAGCCACAATCTGTGATTTCAAGCTACTGATTATTTCGTTTCCATCAATTCCCCGATCACCGTCACCCCGCCCTTGACCCTGTCCCCCACTTTCACATTGATCTTGGTGCCCAGCGGCAGCAGCAGGTCGATCCGGGAGCCGAACTTCATCAGGCCCATCCTCTGCCCGGCGCTTACCTCATCACCCAGCCTGGGATAGCACACCACCCGGCGGGCCAGGATCCCGGCGATCTGTTTCATCAATATCCTCCCGTGGGGGGTCTCGATCCCCAGTTGCATCTGCTCGTTGGCCAGCGAGGCCTTTTCCTCGAAGGCCGGAAAGAATTTGCCGGGATGATACTGCTGGTATACCACCCGGCCGGAGATGGGGATCCAATTGATGTGGACATCCAGGGGCGATAAAAAGACGCTGACCTGCAAAACCCTTTGCTGGAATAGAAAAGTGTCCTCGGTTTCCTTTACGATCACCACTTTGCCGTCGGCCGGGGAGATCAGCCGGCCCGGAAGATATTCCCCCTGCCGGGCCGGGTCGCGAAAGAAGAACATCATGAACAGGGCCACCACCGCAAAGGCCATGGTCAGATAGGCCGTTATCTGGTTTTTGGTGATCAGCCAGGCCGCCAGGGCGATGACGAAGAACAGCCCGGCGATGATGATGGTCGGCATTCCCTCCGGGGCCAGCTTCATGCGCCTCCTCCCCCGATGTCGCTGATGATGACGTTGCCGCCCTTGGCCTGCATCTCGTGCAGCCTTTGGGAGGCCTGGCTGAATATCTGCTCGTAGGAGATGCCGTCATCGGGGAAGGTGAACACCGCCAGGCTGATGGTCAGGCGCTGGGAGCTGAAGGCCTGGTCGTTGATGGTGGCATCGTAATCGATGATCTTCTTGATCTTCTCGGCAAACTGCAGGGCCTGGCCCTTTTCGGTCTCCAGCAGGGCCGCGGCGAACTTGTCCTCGTCCAGCCGGCAGGAGATGTCTATCCTCCGGACGTGCTCGTTGAGCAGCATGCCGATCCGGGCCAGCACCTTGTCCCCGGCCTGGGTGCCGTTGCTTTCGACAAAGGCCCTGAAATTGTCCAGGTCCATCAGGGTGAACGACAGCTTGTGCCCGAAACGCTTGGCCCGGTTGAGCTCGGCCAGGGCCCGCTCGTCGAAATACCTCCGGTTCAGCAGGCCGGTCAGCTTGTCCTTGGTGTAGAGCTTTTCGAACAGCCCGGCGTTGTCCAGGGCCATGGAGCCCAGGCTCTGGAAGATCATCATCAGGTTCCGCTCCTCCTTGGAGCGCCGCTGGATCCTGCCCAGGGAGACCACCCCCATCACGTTGTTCCTCTGCACCAGGGGGATGCACAGGACGGGATTGATCCGTTTGTCCCGGGTGTTCTCCAGCTTCTGTTTTATCAGGTTGCTCTCGTTCTCGAAATCCTCCTTGGCCATGATCACCCTCTTGGCGGCGGTATGGCCCACGTACCCCTCCCCCACCTTGACCACTATCTCCGGGGCGATCTTGGGGTCCAGTCCGATGGATTCGGCCACCGTCAGCTCCGCACCCTCGTCGCCCACCTTGAAAAAGATCACCTCTTCGGAGTCGAACAGCTGCTGGGCTATCCGGCTCAGCAACATCGGCAGCTTTTCCCTTTCCAGGCTGCCCCCCAGGGTCCGGGCCAGTTCCAGCAGGACCATGAACACCCGGGAGCGCTCGGAATGGTCCTTCTCCATGGTGGCCAGGGAACCCTTCATGCTGGCGATGATATCCCGCTGACGGCGTTCGTCCTCCTTCAGCCGTTTGAGCTCGTTCTGGGCCATGCCGCAGGCCACCGTCTTCTGCCCGGCCTTGCCGCTGGCCATCAGGAACAGCACCAGGAAAAGGACCGCCAGGCCAAATGCTATGTATGTCAACGTGTCCATGGTCATCCCCCTATCTTTTCATTTGGAGCCGTTCAGTCCGATGCGCTTATAAATATGCCCGGTATTCCGGATAAAACTTTCGGGATCGAATACCTCGGCCATGGTCTTGGCATCCAATATTTTCATAACTTCGGAATCGGCCATGACCAGTTGCTTGAGGTTTCCGCCCCCCTCCCATACCTTCATGGCATTGCGCTGGATGATGCGGTAGGCATCCTCCCGGGAGATGCCCTTCTCCACCAAGGCCAGCAGCAGTTTCTGGGAAAAGATCAGCCCCCCGGATGACTCGATGTTCCGTGCCATCCTCTCCGGATAGACCCTCAGGCCCTCGATCAGCCAGATGGTCTTGTTTAAAATGTAATCCAGGGCGATGGTGCTGTCGGGGATCACTATCCTCTCGGCCGAGGAATGGGAGATGTCCCGTTCATGCCACAGGGCCACGTTCTCCATCCCCACCAGGGCGTTGGCCCGGATCACCCGGGCCAACCCGCAGATCCGCTCGGATATTATGGGGTTCCTTTTATGGGGCATGGCCGAGGAACCCTTCTGCTTTTCCGAGAACGGCTCCTCCGCCTCCCGGACCTCGGTCCTCTGCAGGTGGCGGATCTCCAGGGCGATCTTGTCCAGGGTGGAGGCGATGATGCCCAGGGTGCAGAGATATTCGGCATGACGGTCCCGCTGGACGATCTGGGTGGACACCGGCTCCGGCTTCAATCCCAGCTTTTGGCAGACGTATTCCTCCACCGAGGGGTCGATATGGGCGAAGGTGCCCACCGCACCGGAGATCTTTCCGCAGGAGATGGTTTCGATGGCCCGCTCCATCCGGAGAATGTCGCGCTGTATCTCCTGCCACCACATGGCCAGCTTCAGCCCGAAGGTGGTGGGCTCGGCATGGATGCCATGGCTGCGCCCCATCATCAGGGTGTCCCTGTGCTCCCAGGCCCTTTGTTTCAGGACCGCCGAAAGCTTATTCAGATCGTCCAGCAGCAGCCGGCCGGCCTGCTTCATCAGCACCGCCCAGGCGGTGTCCAGCACGTCGGACGAGGTCAGGCCCATATGGATGAAGCGGCCCGATTCGCCCACCTGCTGGTTGACGCTGGTCAGAAAGGCGATGACGTCGTGCTGGACCTCGGCCTCGATCTGCTCTATCCGGGCGATGTCGAAGCCGGCCCTGGCCTTGATGTTCTCCAGGTCTTTTTGGGGGATGCGCCCCAGCCGGGCCTGGGCCTCGCAGGCCAGAATCTCTATGTCCAGCCATTTCTGGAACTTGTTCTGTTCGCTCCAGACGGCCTTCATCTGGGGCAGGGTATAGCGTTCGATCATCTTGAAATCTTATCTTATCTTTTTATAAAGAATATTGGTAAATTCCGGGTAATCGGTCTCCGAAAGCCTCTCCCATTCTGTTTCATCGAACTCCGGGAATTTTGTGTCCCCGGCGCATTCCTGTTTGAGCCAGGATACACAAAGGAAATCGGCCAGGGGCAATGCCTGCCGGTAAATTTCCGCCCCTCCGATGAAGAATATCTTTCTGCCGTATTCCTCCGCTTGGGCCAGGGCCTGATCCATGCTTTGGCAGGCCGTCCCCCCCGGGATGTCCATTGGGGACCGGGAGACCACGATATTGTTGCGGTTGGGCAGCGGCTTCCCGATGGACTGGTAGGTCCTCCGCCCCATTATCACGGTATTCCCGGAGGTCATTTTTTTGAACAGTTTCAGGTCCTCCGGCAGGTGCCAGGGCATCTGGTTGTCCTTCCCGATGACCCGGTCCCGGGTCATGGCCACGATGATGCATTTCTCGGCATTCCTCAAACCGCCACCTCGAACTTTATTCCCGGGTGAGGCTGGTAATCCTCCAGGGTCACATCTTCGTATTTCAGGTCGAACAGGGGCTTGTCGGCGATCCTGACCCTGGGAAGCGGCCGGGGTTCCCTATCCAGCTGCAGCTTCAGCCCCGGCAGGTGATTCTCATAGATATGGGCGTCGATGATGGTGTGGGCGAATTCCCCCGGCCGGTAGCCGGTCTCCCGGGCCAGCATCATGGTCAGCAGGGAATAACAGGCCAGGTTGAAGGGGATCCCCAGGGCGATGTCGCCGGAACGCTGGGTCAGGTGGCAGTTGAGCTGGTCCCCGGAAACGCTGAAACAGAAGGTGTAGTGGCAGGGCGGCAGCTTGCTCTGGGCGGCATTGCCGGGGTGCCAGGCCGTCACCACCATCCGCCGCAGGTTGGGGGTGGCGGGGTTTTCTTTTATCTCCCGCAGGATGTCGATAACATACCGGATCTGGTCGAAAACCTTTCCCCCGCTTTCGGGATCCAGGCTGGTCCACCGATGGCCCCATTTCTCGCCCTCCACCCCGCTGTCGGGCACGGGATACCGCCGCCAGAATCTGCCATAGGCCGTCTCCAGCCTGCCGTCGGCGTCGGCCCAGGCGTTCCAGATCTTGGTCTTCTGCCGGAGGTCGCGGATGTGGGCCTGGCCGCTCAGGTACCAAAGCAGTTCGTGCAGCATGGAGTTGAAATACATCTGCTTGGTGGTCAGCAGGGGATAGCCCTGCTGCAGGTCGATCTTGTAAAAAACGCCGAAACAGCTGTAAGTGGAAACACCGGTGCGGTTCTTCTGCACCGTCCCGTTGTCCAGTACGTATTTTACCAGGTCCAGATATTCGCGCATAAATTTACAGACCCCTCCCTTCCCTCCCCGATGCGGAGAGGGTTGATCGGGCAGTTAGGATGAGAATTTTTCCTTGAGGGTGATGAATCTTAAATAATCGTCGATCTCCACCAGGCTGGTGATGATGAGCTTCTTGTCCTCGATGCGGATCAGTTTGAGGGTCAGAAGTTTTTTGACTATCTCCTCGGTCTTGGAGGCGTCGATGCCGATTATTCCGCCCAGGGCGGTGTAATCATAGGGGAAGTCCACCACGATCCCCTCGGCCGTCTGGGCCCCCCGCTCCTTGGCCATGGACACCAGCAGGGCCACCACCCGGCGCATCTCGTCCCGGATCAGCAGGAACTCCACCTGGCGGTTGGTGTCCCTCAGGCGGCGGGTCATGGTCTCCAGGACATACTCGATCATGGGATTGTCCTTGAGCTGGGACTTGAAGGCGTCCCGGTCCACTATCAGCAGGTTGACATCGTCCACCGCGGTGGCGGCGGCCGACCGGGGGCTGCCGTCGATGACCGCCATCTCCCCGAAGAAATCGCCCTCCTTGATGATGGCCAGCACCTTCTCGATATTGCCGGCGCTGCGGCTGATCTTGACCTTGCCGGCCCGGATCAGATACATTTCGTTGCCGTCGTCGCCCTGCTTGAATATGACCTCGCCCGGCTTAAAATTCTTTTCGTATTCCTGCCCAGCCATACGGCATTCTCCCAATATTTAAGTTGAGACAACTTTTCAGGTTTCCCCTTTAAAGCATAAATATATCATTAACTTACGAATATTTCAAGGGAAAACTAAAAGGGCGTCTTAATTTAAAATAAGACGCCCCGGATGGAAGTGATGCTTATCGGATGGAGATGATCTTTTCCAGCATCTTCCCGTAACCGGTCTCGGCCTTTATGAAGTACACCCCGGCGGCCGCCCGTTTGCCGGCTTGATCCCGGCCGTCCCAAACAAAATTGTGCCGTCCCCCGGGTTTCTCCCCCTCGAACACCGTTTTTATCATCCGGCCGCAGATGTCGTATATTCTGAGGTTCACCGGTGATTTGCCGGGAAGGCTCAGGCTGAAGGTGCTTTTTTGCCGGAAGGGGCTGGGATAGGCCGAAAGTCCGGGCGTCAATCCGGCAGCGGCAGGATTGTGCTCTTCATCGTAATTGACGCCCAGCGCCGGATTCCGGAAAAATCCCGTTATCAGGGAGTCCACCGGCTGGCTGAACCCGGCCCCGGCGGTGATCCACAGACTCTGTCCCGAACCATAGGTGTTATAAACCGCCGCTATGGCCGAAGTGACGGTTCCCAGATGGGCCAATGGGACCGCCCCCGGCAGCAGGCTGCTCAGCCGGCCGTTGATGGCCGTAAGCACTCCCAGGTTATCCCCGTAGGCGATCGAGCTTACCCCGAAAGGATTTTGGTAATCGGATATCACGTTGATCCCGGTGCCGGTATAAAAGGCATAACCGGTGGCCCCCAGCCATTGGCTGACCGGCAGCAGATTGCTCCCGCCGCTTAAATTATAGACCGATTTCCCCACCGCCAAGGCCGATCCTCCTGATCCGATAAAACTGCTCACTTTTGAAGAATCGGCCATGGTCAGACCGTTTTCCAGTATCAACGCCTTATAATTGCCGCCGATGACCGGTGGCATCAGGGTCAGGCTGTCGACCTTGCCCCAGCGGGATCTTACCAGATTCAACATTCCGGACGACGAGCCTATGCACAGCGCGTCACCGGAGCCCAGTATCCAAAGGGTCATCTCCGAACTGTGTATCAAGGTGTCGATGCTGTCGATCCCGGTAAAGGCGATGGAGTATTTCCCCGGGTTTACCTCCGGCGAGGCGATCAAACGCACGCTGCATGAATCGGTGGGATACAGGCTGGGTTGATCGAAAACGATCTCGATACCCCCCGAACTTGGCAGCGGGGAGATCTGCGAAACCAATTTGACCTGATTGGAATATCCGTTGTGGGAATTCAGGGTTACCTTGTAATAGATGGTGTCGCCTTGATCAATGACCGATTCGGTGGGCAGGGTGGCAATGGTGAAATCTTTGTAATGCAGGGAGACGTTGGTATAATGGTAATCATAATCGTCGGCAATGGAAGAGGGCGTTTCCAATGAGGTGTTCCCTACTCCCCATTCCATGTTCTCCGCCCCCAGATATTCGACCGTTCCGGAGATGCCGTCGGTTTCGACATCCCGGCACTGAAGATAGATATTATTCCCATCGGTGCTGTCCAGGTACGAAACTCCCTCGGTCAGGTCCAAAACAATATTATTCCCGGGAAACGGATTGGGGCCGCCGCCGTAAGAATAACCATCCAGGGAATTGATAAAATATTGCCTAGACCAATCAGGTGATAGTGATGGGCCAACCCCCACACGGATCTGGACGCTGCCGCGATTTTCATGGTTTATCCTGGCCCGCATCTTCAGTCGGGGCTGGTATCCTATCCTGTCCGATGAATGAAAAGCCGCCTGGTATGACGTGCGGTAATCGGTGGCAGCCTGATAAGACATCCAGTAGTATCCGCCGTCTCCCCAGGAGGGTCCCCAGGAATTGACCACCCGGAAGGCTCCCAGGCCGTCATGGGTCACCAGGGAATCATCATATCCAACGATGCAGTTGGCATGCCCTCCCCGGATGTCTCCGGAAAGATCGGCCACGCAGAAAGTGTTGTCGTAGGTGGAGATGTTGTCATAATTGGCGTAGACCAGCAGTCCGATCACCACGTTGTTGCCGTCAGCCAGACACTGCTTGACCCCCTCTATCCCCAGATCGTCGGACAGGTCGAACCAGAACCAATCTTCACAGCGGTACGGTATGGCCGAATCATAGGCCGCTTCGCTGGGCCAGCTGATGCACTCCCCGTCGTTATAGGGCTTCAGCAAGATCGACGAACTTCCCATGTCGCACAATACCTGAAAAGCATCGCCGAACCAGGAGCCGTTATCCGCCCCGCCGTTGATCTGATTGTACACGAATGAAGGGCTGAATAAGTGGTTGGAATCGGCCATCGACCAGTTGTGCTCAACCCACTCCTGGTAACCCTTGTGATAATAGGCCGTGGCCCAGGCGGTGCAGGACCCCTGCCCGCCCTGGTTGCCCACCGGCGGCATATCGGCCGAGTGGTCCACCGAAGAAGGCAAGGTCCCTTTCGACCCTGCGACCTTTATTTCGTGCCCCGGAGCCGTCACCCGGGGATCCTTCCAAATCAGGCCCAGGCGGTGCAGTTCGTCGGCTTTGATGACCGAGCAGCAAACCGCCGGCAGGATCAATAAAAAAAGTGCGATCTTTTTCATAGTATTCCTTAATTTGTTGAAATGATTATATCAGGAAAACCCCCAAAGTCAACATTAAACTTGACACCGGTCGTCCCTGTCTGATAGAATGATTTTGTTATCCAAATAATTCTATAAAAGGCAGATAAAATGGAACAGAACCCGCAGAACCAGCTCAATATCGAACTGGGCGAAAAAGAGGCCGAAGGCGTCTACTCCAACCTGGCATTGATCGCCCACTCCCCCTCGGAGTTCATCATAGACTTTGCCCGGGTGCTGCCCGGCATCCCCAAGGCCAAGATCTATTCCCGGATCGTCACCACCCCCCAGCATGCCAAGATGCTGCTGAACGCCTTGGAGGACAATATCAAGAAATTCGAGGCCCAGTTCGGGGCCATCAAGACCTTCGGTTCGGAGAACCGGGGCATCGGGTTCAAGATAGGTGATGAGAAGAACGGCGACAAGAAATAAACTCGGACCTGCCCGGATAAAAAAGCGAGGCCGTCGGCCTCGCTTTTTTTGTATTCCCAAAATAATGGAGCGGGTGATGGGAATCGAACCCACAATATTCAGCTTGGGAAGCTGACGTTCTACCACTGAACTACACCCGCTGGTGATGGGATATTTTACTTAATTTATCCGGTTTTGTCAAGCCATTGGACCATCCGGCGAAAACATCATCGGGATCGATCTTCTTCAGACAGTTATAATGTCCGTACCGGCAGATCCTTTTGTAACAGGGACTGCAGGGCTCCTGATTGTATATTATTCGGTGCCCCTCTCCCCAGGGGCCGGTCCAGACCGGGCTGGTGGAGCCGAAGATGGCCGTCACTCTGGCCCCGCAGGCCGCCGCCAGGTGCATCACCCCGGTGTCGTTGGTGACAAAGGACGGGATCAGGCTCAGCAGGGCCGCGCTTTCCCGCAGGCTAAGTTCTCCGGCCAGGTTGACCGTCCCCCGCCCTATCCCCACCGCGATATCCCGGCAGAGATCACTCTCTGCAGCGGAGCCGAAGATCATCACCCTCTTTCCGCCTTCCGATAATTTCCGCCCCAGCCGGATCCAGTTCTCCGCCGGCCACATCTTGGCCGGGCCGTAGGCGGCGCCCGGCCCGAAGCCCACCAGGTCCTCCGGCCCGGCCTTGAGGGCAAAGATCCTCTTCTCGGCCTTTCCTTTTTCGTCATCGGTCAGATATATCTTCGGAGCCTCAGGCGCTGCATCACGCCCCAGAAGGGCTGCATACCCCTGCAGGATATGACGGGAGCGGAAATCATTTTGCGAATATTTAAGGCTCTCGGTCAACAGCCATCCCCGGAGTTCCGAGCCATAGCCGATCCTTTGTTTTATCCCCGCTAGGCGGAACATCAGAGCCGAGGAGAATGACAAGGGCAGGATGTAGGCCCGGTCGAATCCCCTGCTTTTGATGCTGCGGACGATACGCCGCAATCCCTCTTCCCGATTGAAGGCGATGATATCGCTGACATGGGGATTGGCCTCGAACAGTTCGGCCACCCGCTGGTGGGCCAGGATGGTGACCGAGGCTTCGGGATGCTTCTGTTTGCAGGCCTCGATGAAACCGGTGGAGATCACCGCATCGCCTATCCAGTTCGGCACCCGGATAAGTATTTTAGCGTTTAGCTTGCTCATTTCTCTTTACCGCAAAGACGCGAAGAGCGCAAAGTGGACCAATATTTTATTTTTCTTAGCGACCTTGGCGTCTTAGCGGTTCAAACCAATCCTTTCATTTCTGCGAGTACCTGATCGGCAGTGATAAGTTTCATGCAGTTGAAGTGGCCCTGGGGGCATTGCCTGGAACCGTGCAGGGCGCAGGGCCGGCAGTCCAGTTCAGTTTCGATGACCCTGCTTTCGGCCCGCCAGGGCGCAAAACCGAACTGCCTGACCGTCGGTCCGAATATGGCCACCACCGGAGTTCCCGCCGCCTCGGCGATGTGCATGGCCCCGGTGTCATTGGTGACCAGCAGTTTTGCTTTGGAAAGTACATAGGTCAATTGTGCCAGGTCCAACTGCCCGCATAAATTAGTGACCGATGTTTTTGACTTATTTATTATCTCCTCGACGGCTAGTCTATCGCTCTTATCACTAACCACGACTATTTCCCATTTCCCATTTCCTATTTTAGTAATGAGTTCCGAGTATCCCGTCCATCTCTTGGTCGGCCAGTGCGCGCCCGGAGCAATGGCTATGAACTCCCCCTGCGGCAATTTTATGGTGTCATCAACCACCGGATACAGTTTGGGCTTGGCCTCGGGTTGTTTGACTCCGGCCTTCTCCACCGCCGCTAGGTAGCGCTGGATCACTGTCTTATAAGTTTTGCCCCTGCCCCGTCCCCAGACCAGCATCCGGCGGCGCCAGGTGTCCTTGGGCCAATGGATCTTTTTCCCGACGTTTAGGCAAAGGGCTATCATCCGGCTGCGCGGGTTGTTCTGCAGGTCTATGATGAAGTTATAATTGTTGGCGCTGAGTTCGTGAATGAACATTATCAGCCCCCGCAGGCCCTGGTGCCGGTCGGTTTCGTCAAAGCCGTGAACGTTGGCCAGTTTGGGGTGGCCCTTTAAAAGCCCGGCGAACCTGGCCTTGCAGACGAGGTCTATCTGCGAGCCGGGCTCGGCTTGGGAGATGGCCTCTATGGCGGCGGTGGCCAACACAATGTCGCCGATGGCGCCCAGGCGGATGAGAAGGTATTTGTTCATTTTGTTATATTTTGCAAGATTTCTTCCATTGCTATACCCTTCAGATCACATTTGGCATGTGGCTGGCATTTCCGGCAATATTCTTCCTCCGGCACCAACTGAACATGCCCCTCCCCCAGCGGCCTCCAGCGTTCCGGGCGGCTGGCCGGCGCCGGGCAAAACAGCCCCACCGTCTTGGCCCCCGCCGCCGCGGCCAGGTGCAGAGTGCCGGTGCTGCTGCCCGCCACCTGCCGGCAATTTGCCAAAATTGCAGCCAGCCGCCGCAATGTCAGCTCCGGCCCGGCAATGGGCACATTGGCATCACCTTTTACTTTTTTCAGGATATCCTCCTCCCCCGGCCCGCCCAGTATCAGCACTTCCTGCTTGGCTTCCACCAATTTCCGGACCAGCTCGCCCCATTTCTCCGGCGGCCAGTTGGCTGAGGAGCCCCGGTTGGCGGGAAGAATGGCGATGGGCGTTTGGACCCCCATTGACATCAGGATATTACGGGCCTCGGACATTTCCTGTTCGCTCAAGAATATCCTGGGCGGCTCGATCTGTTCCGGCAAATCCCAAAGCTGCCTGGCCACCGAGAGGTTATACTCCGTTTCGTGAACATCCCTATCGTTTTGAGGAATATGAGCCGGTTTGAATCCGGTCAAAACATAATAGGGCCTGAATCCCAGCCCGGCCTTCTGTTTGATCCCGGCGAAGAATGCCGCCCAGGCCAAGATCTTTGACGGATGCAGCATCAGCAGGGCCTCATATCTTCCCTGCCGCAGGGAATGGACCAGACAGAAAAAGTTCCTTCCCCAGGACACCACTTGGTCCAGATAGGGCTGTCCGGCAAACAATTCAACCAGCGGCTGGGCCGTCATGAAAGAGATGAACGCCTCCGGTTTGGCTTTCCGGATGGCTTTAAGGACCGGTACGGCATTGATGGCGTCGCCCAGCCGGTCCTGCCGGACCACCAATATTTTAACCGGCTTGTCAGACATCGGGGATTATTGCCGGTTCGGTTTTAGACTCAGTGCTTTGGGGAGCCGATAGTTCCAAGTAGGCCAGGGTCCAGTACCCGCTGGTGAAAGTGCCGTATATTCCACTGATGACCAGGATCAGGGGAAGCCCGATCAGTATCCCGGGGATCAGTCCGGCCCAGAGGTTGACCACCCCCAGAAGGATGAACGGTATGGCCAGGATCATCAGGGCTATGATAAAAGCAATGACATACAGCAGGGCCAGGCCGAATATTATCAGCCCCAGCAGGACAGATCGGCCCAGGTTGCCCTTGAACAAGGCATAGCCGGCCGGGATGGAATCGAAGACCTTCTTATCCTCGATGACGGCTATCTGGCAGCTGAAGCTGCCGATGATGGCGAGGCCGTACATCAAAGCGATCACCGGCAGGATCAACAATATGATCAGCAGCACTCCAAAGATCTTGGCCGCGCTCCCTCCCATGATGATCATCATCACCGGCGGGAGAATGATCAGGCCCAGCAGCAGGATATAGGACAGTCCGAACAGGATGTCGATCCCCAGCATCCGCCAGAAGAAGTGCAATCCGCAGCCCAATGTCTTTTCGAAATTATCGGGCTGGCCTTTTGATATCCGGCTGACGGAACCTATCAACCCGCCCTTGGAGACCAGATACAGGACCATCAGAATGACGAACAGTCCGATGCCCGCCAGGATCAGCACGGCCACCAAGCCGGGATGGGACGTTATCCAGTCCCAAAGGCCGGAGGCCGCCCCGGAGGCATCGTCCTGGTCGATGAAATTATTGTAATTTCCCCCGCCCCCCCCGCCCATCGAGGCAAAGAAGCCGAACACCCACAGGTATTTTTTGCGCCAGGCGATCTCCAGGGACTGTTTGATGATCTTTCCGTACTCCATGCCATCCTCCTAGATCAACGGTTTACAATGCCGATGAACTCTTCCATGGCCTTTAACGAACGTTCGGCATAGGCGACGTATCGTTCTTTCTTTGACCGGGGCGGATCATCCAGCGGCGGCAGCAGCCCGAAGTTGGCATTCATGGGCTGGAAATTCTTTCCCTTCTCCTCATCGGAAACGTAGCGGGCCAGCGAGCCGGTCACGGTCTGTTCCGGGGCGGACACCAATTCTTTTCCGGCGGAATACCGGCCAGCATTGATCCCGGCCAGCAATCCCATGGCCGCCGATTCCATGTATCCCTCCACCCCGGTGACCTGCCCGGCAAAGAATATCCTGTCGTTTGATCTTGACTGCATGGTCGATTGGATCAAACCCGGGCTTCGCAGATAAGTGTTGCGATGGATGCTGCCGTAGCGGTAGAATTCGGCCCGCTCCAGGGCGGGTATCATCCGGAAGATCCGCCGCTGTTCGGGCTGGGTCAGCTGGGTCTGGAAGCCCACCAGATTCAACATGGTGCCCTCTTTGTTCTCCTGGCGCAGCTGGAGAACGGCATAGGGCCGGCGGCTCTCGGCCGGATCGATCAGCCCCACCGGCTTCATCATGCCGAACCGGAGGGAATTGGCGTTCCGCTCGGCCATCACCTCCACCGGCAGGCATCCCTCGTAAAAATGCCCCTTTTCGAAATCGTGCGGCAGGTGCCTTTCGGCCTTAACCAGTTGCTCCACGAATTCAAGATATTGTGTTTTGCTTAAAGGACAGTTCCAGTATTGCCCGGGCTGGTCGGAATAGCGGCTGGCCCGGAACATCTTTTTTTCATCCAGCGATTCGGCCGACACCACCGGGGCGATGGCATCGTAAAAGAAAAGATTGTCCGCCCCGGCGAACTGCGCCAGGGATCGGGCTAGACTTTCCGAGGTCAGCGGCCCGGAGGCCACGATCAGCGGGCCCTCCGGCAGCTCGGTCAGCTCCCGGCCGATGACTTTTATATTTTTATCCGAAGCGATCCTGGCCGTGACCAGCCCGGCAAATTCCATCCGGTCCACCGCCAGGGCCTTGCCGGCCGGAACGGCGGTCTCTTTGGCGCATTGCAGGATCAGGGAATCCATCACCTCCAGTTCGGCCTTCAAGAGTCCGTGGGCGTTGGTCTTCTCCACCGATTTCAGGGAGTTGCTGCAGACCAGCTCCGCCAGCAGGCCGGTCTCATGGGCCGGAGTATGCGATCCGGAAGGCCATTCATTCCCGCTATAGCGCATTTCATAGAGGTTGACCTTCAAGTCCCTTTTGGCGGCCTGATAGGCCGCCTCGCAGCCGGCCAGCCCGCCGCCGATGATGGTGATCCTGCCTGTTTGAATCTGCATAGATTTTAAGGATACACCAAATGGCCCTTAAAAATCAAGACAAAACAAAACCCGGCGGATCAGGCCGGGGAAGTAATTCCGTCACCCTGAGTTCGGCAACCATCCGGCAAGCCGAACGGGGACCCTTTGTCATCCCACAACTCAGGATATGACAAGTAATTCGTTCTCTGCGTCTCTGCGGTAAAAAACCCTTTCGGTATTTTCGTGTATTTCGCGGGCAAGTAAACCTCTTTATGCCATCAGTATTCCCTCCGGCATGTCGGCCTTGGCGATCCGCCCCTTGATATACAAACTGCGGTAGATCCATACCCGGAAGAAAGCGTCCAGCTGCTCCTCGGCCCGGCTCCCCTCTATCACCCCCAGGGCCCGGATGATGGCCTCGAAAGTGCATAACTTAAAGGGATCCTCTTGGGCGCGGATCCGGTATCTGGCCCGGATGCCGGCCGGGAGATGCACCTTGACGGCCGTTTGCATCAGCGGTTCGCGCTTGACCATGCTGGAGGCCTGGTTCCAGCTGCCGTCCGGGATCAGCAGGCGAAGGGGATGCGCTGCTGGGGACAGGAACTTCTCATTCAGCTCCATCGAGCCATGGCCGGGGAAAAGCACCAGGTCGGTCTCATATTTTTTGTCGGGGGCGGCTTCCACCGGCTTGTCCTTTAAACCCCGGACATGCACTGCGCTGTTTTGGAGGGCCAGCTTGACCAGCCTTCCGCTGTTGCTCATCTTGCGGATATCGGCATAATGGATCACCACCTCCACCCTGGTTTTCAGGTCCAGCCGGGGGGAAAGGTGGCAGACGCACAACTCAAGGTGCATCCGGCAGTCCGGACAGCGCAATCTCTGATCCAGTTTCTGTCTCATCGTCCGGATATTTCCTTTTCAGCAGGGATCATGGGTGAGATGCTGATTGATCATCGCCAATTTGAAGTTTCGGTCGATGATCTTCCCCCGGTCGAATATCTCCAGCATCACTCCGCCCTCTTCCAGGGTCATGGTCTGGCAGCAGCCGAAGATGGTGGGCGACCGGAAGATCCTCTGTTTTTTGAGGTCCAGCATCAGAAGGTAGAACCCGGGAATGTTGTACCCCGGATCCCAGCGCACCAGGATCAGCCGCTGTTTTGCGGGGTCGTAGGCGCAGCGGTCCTGAAAATCCCCCTGATTCAGGTAGGGATGATCGAAACCTTCCACCCGGACCTTGCCCACGTTGTAGGGCGAGCCCATCCGGATCTCGCTCATGCCCGAGAATTTCACCGGGGCTTTGTTTTTCAGGTTAGGCAATGAGATTGTGTCTCCTTCTCTGATTTGGTTTCAGTTATATTGCGCACCCATATCCAATGCATGATGAATACCAGCAGTGATATTATCATCATTAGGAGCCTTTTGATAAAATATCGCTTCGCCTGATATGTCAGTCTATCCATCTCCGAGGTTTTCTCGCTGTCGTACATTATCCTTAGCGCTTGATCATCGGGCGTTTGAACCTTCTCGATAATTTCTTTCTCTACTGCCTCGGCTTTCTTCTGGCTGGCAAGCTGTTTATATTTAAAACTTTCAAATGATGTGTATTTGAGGGATAGCCTTGAAGAGATTGCCGAATCACTTTGATCCATTACCGATACCACAAATGCCGGAATGGAGACGATCGAGAAAATGAGAGCTATAAGACATACGGTATATCCGTATATCTGGCTGAACAAGTGCTGTTTAGACATGGACCTGCTCCTTTTTTGTTGATATATCTTGGTTTAAATATCTCTTGGGCGATAAACCCTATCTTTTCTATCTGGCCGGGGCATTCTTGACATAACGGTCGAACCAGTCCAGCATTTCATACAGCACATGCTCCACCGATTCCCGGGCGATGTAACCGTGGTTCTCATAGGGCAGCATCACCAGCCGGGCGGTGCCGCCCGCCCCCCGGACGGCGTCATAAAGCTTTTCCGACTGCAGGGGCACCGTTCCGGGGTTGGCGTCCATTTCTCCGTGGATGATCAGCAGCGGCTCGTTGATCTTGTCGGCCTGGAGCACCGGGGAATTCTTGATGTAGGTATCCCTGGCCTGCCACAGCGTCCTCTTTTCGTTCTGATAGCCGAAGGGCCGCAGGGTGTGGTTATAGGCCCCGCTGCGGGCGATGCCGGCCCGAAAGATGTCGGTATAGGCCAGCAGATCTGCGGTCATCAGGGCGCCGTGGCTGTGCCCGGCCACCCCCACTCTGTTTGGATCTGTCACGCCCATCTCCACGGCCTTGTCCACCGCCGCTTTGGCATTGGCCGCTATCTGTTCGACAAAACCATCATAGGCGGTGCCGGGCGGGCCGACCACCGGCATCGAGGCGTCATCCAGCACGGCATAGCCGTTAAGCAGGAAGAACAGCTCCGAGGTCCCCCGGATGGTGGTGTACCTTTGGGAGCTTCCCTCCAGCTGCCCGGCCACCTCTTTTTGGGCCAGGTCGCTGGGATAGGCCCACAACAGGGTGGGCAGGCGGATCCCCTTTTTATACCCCGGCGGCAGGTACAGGGTGAATGACAGTTGCAGTCCGTCATCCCGCTGATAGGTGACGATCTGCTTCTTTATTTTGCGCAATACCGGGGCCGGGTCGGGAAATTTTGTTATGGGTTTTGAAGAAGATATCCAGGAAGCTTCGCCCGGGGTATATTTACCCAGGGGCTTTTTATCCAGTCTTCGCTTAAAATAATTGGGCGGGTCGGTGGGGGACTCCCGCCGGGTGATGAAGGTTCCTTTTTCGGGATCGATCCAGGCGTAATAGGTCTCGTAGCAGTCCTGGTCGGACCGAAAAAGCCTTTCCGTTTCAAGGGTATTCAGATCCATCCGGTCCAGGAACGGCCGGTCTCCCTCGGGAGAGCTACCCGGTCCGTTCAGGTATATCCGATTCCCCTGCCGCCTGATGACATTGACGCCGTTGGGCATTATCTTCATCACCGGATCGCCGGGTTTTTGATATCTTTCATGGATGCTCATGTTCCACACCAGAAGCGGGGCCTGGGCGGCATCATCGGCATCATGCAGATACACCTTGACCCATTTGCGGTCCCGGTCGTATCCCCAGACCAATACTTTCCCGCTTTGCTGTATCCAGCGCATCTTGTAATAGCGATTTTCTGTTCGGCATAATTCCTCGGGAGGCCGGCCGATGGTTTTTTGCATCAGGCGGTCGCGATGGGGCACCTTTTTATCGGGATCACCCCCGTCCAAGGCCTCGGCCCAGATCACCGTGGCGTCGGCGGTGGGCCGCCAGGCATGCTCGCGGGGTCCGGTGATCTCTCCGTCGATGGGCACCTGCTCGGCCAGCGGCTGGCTGGCCAGGTGTTCTATCATTTTCCCCTCGGCTGACCACACCTCCACCTCGCGGGGAAAGCGTTCGTAGGAACGCTGGTAGGAATACGGCCGGTGGATCCAATTCACCAACAGGTAACGACCGTCCGGCGACGGTTCAACCTGATCATAGATCGCCGGTCTGCCGATAAATTCAACCTTGCCCGAAGGCAGTCGGACCAGGACCAATTGCGAGGTGGCGTAATGATCGAAAAGATCGGCGTCTCCCGGAGTTTTCAGCACGTCCCTGGCTTCGTAGGTGCTGCTGGCTGTTGCCGAACCGGAACTTTCCAAGATCCTGGGGCCCGGAGGCACTGCCTCAGTCTTAGGCGGCAAGCCTCTGTTCGCCGGAATGGTCTTGACCAACAGGCTCTGCTGGTCCGGCATCCATTTGAAGTAATTATCCAGCAATGGATTTATTTTAATACCTTCGATTTTTCGTGCTTTTCCAGCGACGGCATCCAGCATCCACAGCTCCACCCCGCTGTCGCTTTCGTTGATAAAAGAAACCAGGTTGCCTGTGGCATTCCATTTGATGCCGTCTATCCGCTTGACCTCAGGCGGCAGAATTACGGGTGTCTCTTTCCCGGTAGCAATATCCTTTAGGGTCAGACTCACCCAATAAAAAATATAACTCCGCTCCATGTTGGTGCGGGGGTTCACCCGGACCCCGGCCAGGGGAAGCATCGGTTCGGCCAGGTCGGAGATGGAAGGATAAAGCGACGGCCGGGCCAGCAGCATCATCTGGGCCGTGGGGTCTATGAACACGGTCGGCGAGAGCGGCGCGTTGAGAACGTCCAGCACCGCCTGGGGCGGTTTTTGGTAGGTCTGCTGACAAAAGGCCTGGTGCAAATTGAGAAGGTGGATTAAGAGAAAAAGGAATGATTTTTTCATAATGGTTTTATAAATAATATCTAATTTTATTACTTTGTTTCATAGCTTGACTTATCACAGGAGACTAAATGTTGTTCTAATTTAGTAATGGGCTTTGTTTAGCAACCCAAATAGCATCCTTGTCGTTCAAACTCGAAGATTAACTATTTCCTGTATTATTCCTCAGTTAATTTCTGATCAATATAACCATGTGCCGGTTTTAATACAATTAATTTTATTAATTCAATAATACCTTGCGATATGCTACTGTTTGGCAACTCTTTGCTTAATATGATAGACCACTCAGGTTTATGTTTTTTCATTATCTCATAACATAGTTTCAAATCATTATTACCCCCACTCCCTTTTTTCTTTTCTTTATAACGATCAGGCAGGTATTTTTTAAATATAGATTTGATTATAGGCGCATTCGCTTTATTTAAAATAATTTTTTCGATATCCGTTGGGACACTTATTATCTTAAAGTGTTCATAAAGTACTTTCCGTATGTCATTATTCATGGGAATACTAGCCAGTTGCATCTTTGTTAAATATTTATATTTTATCGGATGTTTTTTATTTAATTTTAATGCATCTATGGTTCTCATAAAATCTTTTGGCCATTTGTCATCGTCACCAACAATCATCCAATCAATATTAAATGCATCTAATAAAGATATTGGACCGTGGAAATTACCACCAGTAACCTCAATAACTTGAATGTCATTCTGATCAAAGGATAACGTGATTTTATTCTTATTAACTTTGGAAATTATTTTGTTAGATAAATTGGATAATATACGAGAATCGCTGATACCTTCAACGATTATAACACGTTTTGCAAAAAGGCACTCAGCATTTTTATTATAAATATATTTATAAAAATCATAAACATCCTTCTTCGTGATTTTTGGTTTAGATATTTTAGTATAGCCGTTTTTCTGAAATACGCGATAAATATTCATCGGTTCTATAACGTCAACAACATTACAGCTGTGGGTTGTTAATATAATTTGTTTCTGCGTTGAAAGAGACAATAAAGACTGAATAAATGGTCTTAAGTATGAAGGATGTAAATGAGATTCAGGTTCTTCAATCACGATGATGCTAGGTGAGTGATATTTAAATAATCCCAAAAATATATATGCAGCAATATTTTTTATACCATGACCTTTTGATTGTAAATGGTGTACGGGATCCCCTTGGTTTATATATAACTTTACAAATGACATTAGTTTTTTCGCATCAATATCTAGCTTAAAACTAATATCTTTCTTTGATAACGAAAAATTATCAAGAAAACGCTGTTTTATAGGGCCGTAAAGACCGTCTATTTTTGCATTAAGATTTTTTAAGGCTGCTTCTGTTTTATCATTTATTTGTTTTTCTTGATAATCGCTAAATTTATTTTTTATCACATATCCGACTATACTTTCTAAATTATTATAATCAATATGTTCATCATTTGCTAAATCAATAAATATAAAATGCTTTCTAAACAAACCTTGCAAATAATACAATTGGTTTTGTTTCAATAATGTACGGTTCTTTCCCCGTATGTAGTAATACTTTGCTGCTTCGTTAGTTTTATGCTTGCGTTCGATAGTCATTAGATCATTATTCACGAGAAACAATAAATTATATTTTGATATATCTCTTTTATCCAATTTGCCAGAAATTTGTATTATGGCACGTAAAAGAATAGTATTGGATTGAATTTTTGCATGTGCATCATTTAAATCTGTTTGTGTTTTCGTATTAAAAAATAATTTTACCGCACTTAGAATATTTGTTTTTCCAGCATTATTAGGACCAACTAAAGCACTTATGTTATTACATTGTAGCGTTTGCTTTGATAAAGAGCGATAGTTGCCAATATAAAACTCGACTAATCGCATTTTATTCCCTTCTTAACGCTGTTACTGTTATTTAACTGCTACGACATTACTTGCTAAATACTAGCAAATATAAATCATTATACACCCTCTTACCCGATATATGTCAAGGATAAAATAAGAAAGGCGGCTGTTAAGCCGCCTTCTTGACCTCTCCCTGCCCTTCCCAATGTGGGGAGGTGTTGGGTCAAAACCGGGACACCCCTCCTATCCTCCCCTTATTAGGGGAGATGCGGGTTGGGCAGGCAAGAAAAACCCCTTCCCACATTGGGAAGGGGTAGCGGTTAGATCGGAAACGGTTAACCAAATCAGTTAAATCCGCGTTAATCAGCGTCCCGTTAAGCCCTGGATTCCTGTCTTCACGGGAATGACACCATAGATTGCTTCGTTTGCCAGTTAGCAATGACTCCTCGCAATGACTAGCCCTTTTGAAAAACCTTTGTGTCCTTTGTGCGCTTTGTGGTTAAATTATTTTTTCTCCGCCTTGACCTCCGGCTCCCACTTGCACTTGGGGCAGGCCGGGAAGGCCCCCCGCTGCTTGGTGTATTTCTCCACCAGATGCCCGAACCCGCAGTTCTCGCACTTCTGCGGCAGGGGCTTGTTCCACACCGCATACTTGCAGTCGGGGTACTTGCTGCAGGAGAAGAAGGCCTTCCCCCGTTTGGTCTTGCGCTCGGTCAGCTGGCCGTCGCAGCCCGGCTCGGGGCACGGCACCCCGGTGGAGATGGGCTTGATGGACTTGCACTGGGGATAGTTGGAGCAGGCCAGGAACTTCCCGAAGCGCCCCCGCTTGAGCACCATCGGCCCGCCGCATTTGTCGCATAACACGCCTTCCGCCGCCTTCTGCTGTTCCTCCTCCTCCTCCAAGGGCTTGGTGGTCTTGCATTCCGGATAGTTGGAACAGGCGTAGAACCGCCCGAAACGTCCCCATTTGATGACCATCGGGCTCTGGCAGTTGGGGCATTTGATGTCGGTCTGTTCCACCAGCGATTGTTTGATGGCCTCCTTGGAGGATTCGGCCGAGGTCAGGTCGCGGGAGAACGGTTCGTAAAAATCCTTCAGCACCTGGATGCGGTCCAGCTTGCCCTGCTCGATCTTGTCCAGCTCGTTCTCCATGTCGGCGGTGAACTGCACCTGGAAGATGTGGGGGAATTTCTCCACCAGGATCTTGCTGACCACCTGCCCCAGCTCGGTGGGCTTGAGCTGTTTCTGCTCCCGGTCCACGTATTTGCGGTCCAGCAGGGTGCTGATGATGGAGGCATAGGTGGAGGGCCGCCCGATGCCCTGGGCCTCCAGGGTCTTGATCAGGCTGGCCTCGTTGTAGCGGGCCGGGGGCTCGGTGAAATGCTGTTTGGGCAATAATTCCAGCAAATTTAAAGCCTCTCCCGCGGTCAGCTCCGGCAGCATCTTGGAGTCGGCGTATTCTCCGGAGTCGTCCTCCTGCACCCCGTAAGCAGCCAGGAATCCCGGGAATTTCAAGGTGGACCCGGTGGCCCGGAAAAGATATTTGCCGGCGGTGATGTCCACCGCCTTGGTGGAATAGACCGCCGGGGTCATCTGGCAGGCGATGAAGCGGCTCCAGATCAGGCCGTATAATTTGAACTGGTCCAGGCTCAGAAAATTCTTGACCGCCTCCGGGGTCCTTCCGGCCATGGTGGGACGGATGGCCTCGTGGCCCTCCTGGGCCCCTTTGCGCGATTTGTAATGGTTGGCCTCGGCCGGCAGGTATTCGGCCCCGTATTTCCGGGCAATGAATTCCCGGGCCGCGCTTACGGCCTCCGGCGCCAGGCGGACGGCATCGGTGCGCATGTAGGTGATCAGACCCACCGCGCCTTCCTCCCCGATCTCGACACCCTCGTAAAGTTGCTGGGCCAGCATCATGGTCTTCTTGGCGCTGTAGCCGTAGGCCCGGGCGGCGGCCTGCTGCAGGGTGCTGGTGATGAACGGCGGATAGGTGGAACGCTTGCGGTCCTTCTCGTCGATGCTGGTGATGGAGAACTGGGATTTATTCAGCTCTTTGACAATGGCCTGGGAGGTCTTCCCGTCCTTGATGGCCGCCTTCTTGCCGTCTATCTTTAAAAGCGAAGCTTCGAAGGGCGATTTTGATTTTCCCTCCAGCCGGGCGGCCAGCGACCAGTATTCCTGGGGTTTGAAAGCGTTGATCTCATCCTCGCGCTCGCAGATCAGGCGCAAAGCCACGGTCTGCACCCGGCCGGCCGAAAGTCCGCGCCGCACGGTGGTCCACAAAAACGGGCTGACCTGGTAGCCCACCAGCCGGTCCAGGATACGCCGGGCCTGCTGGGCCTCCACCCGGTTCATGTCGATCTTGCCGGGATGGGAAATGCCCTTGGTGATGCTGTCCTTGGTGATCTCGTAGAACATCACCCGGTGGACCTTTTTCTTGGCGTCCTTGACCTGCCCGGAGATGTGCCAGGCGATGGCCTCCCCCTCGCGATCGGGGTCGCAGGCCAGGTAGACCTTTTCGGCGGCGTTGGCGCTTTTCTTGATCTGTGACAGGGTCTTGGTCTTGCCCTTGATGGTCACATACTGGGGCTTGAAGTCGTCCTTGATGTCCACCCCCAGCTTGCTGGCCGGCAGGTCTATCACATGGCCCATGGACGACAGGACCTCAAAATCCTTGCCCAGGTATTTTTTGATGGTCTTGGCCTTGGCCGGAGATTCCACAACTACCAGGTTCTTTGACATTGGATCAGCCTATATTTAAGTTTAAGATTTATTTTCACACAGATTACACAAATTGGAACAGATTACCACAGACTTAATTAAACCACAGAGACACCAAGACACAAAGTTTTCTTTTAACTCTTCTTGCTTTGTTCACATCTCCCCTAGTAAGGGGAGAGAAAGAACTTGTCCTGAGGTCATTGCCAGAACACACCGTGGATATACAATCCGAAACCAAGCATTATTTCTTCCTCTGAATAGCCCTTTTCACCGCCTTGATGATATCCCCGTCCATCAGATGATATTTCTTCATCAGCTCCCAGGGCTGGCCGGATTCGCCGAAGGTGTCTTTGACCCCCACCATCTCCATGGGAACCGGACATTCCTGCCCCAGCACCTCGGCCACCGCGCTGCCCATGCCCCCGGCCAGCTGGTGCTCCTCAGCCGTGATTACGGCTCCGGTCTTTTTGGCCGAAGCTATCAGCGCCTTCCGGTCTATCGGCTTGATGGTGTGCAGGTTGATCACCTGGCAGGAGATGCCATCTTTGGCCAGCTTCTGGGCCGCCAGCAGAGATAAGTAGACCATCAATCCGCAGGCGACGATGGTGACATCCCTGCCCGGCCGCATGATCTGAGCTTGGCCGAACTTGAATGGCGTCTTATCGGTGGTTATCACCGGTATCGGCTCGCGACCCAAGCGGATATATACCGGCCCGGATATCTTTACAGCTTCCAAAGTTGTCAGCCGCGCCTGGTGGGTGTCGCAGGGGACGATCAGCTTCATGTTGGGCAGGACCCGCATGATGGAGATCTCCTCCAGGGCCTGGTGGGTGGCCCCATCCGGGCCGACCGACAGGCCGCCGTGGGCCCCGGCCAGCTTGACGTTAAGATCGGCATAGCAGATGGAGGTCCGTATCTGGTCCCAGGCCCTCCCGGCCAGAAAGACCCCGTAGGTGGTGACGAACGGGATCTTTCCGGTCAAAGACAGGCCTCCGGCCATCCCCAGCATGTTCTGCTCGGCGATGCCGATATCGAAGAACCTTTTGGGATATTTCTCGGCAAAGCGGCTGGTCAGGGTGGACTTTGACAGGTCGGCGTCCAGCACCACCACCCTTTTGTCCTTGGCCCCCAGTTCCAGCAGGGCTTCGGCATAGCCGAAGCGGGTGGGTTGCTGTTCCATTGACCCAAGTTCCGTTATCTTTGCCAAATGAAGATCGCTCATAATCTATTTCAGAGGGTGTTTATCCAACAAACCCGTGAACGGCCAATTGAATAACTCCATCACCGTTGGTTTTTGGGCCGGTTTTATTTCGCCGGAATTGATGTCATAATAATATCCCGGCAGTCTGGCGTAGACCAACCTGCCTTTTACCAGGCCCCGATAACGGGCATCCATTTCATCCATGACGATCCTGGCATAGCCGCCCGGCTCCCGGGATTCGTAGGCCAGGACCAACCCCTCTTTTGTGGTGGGGCGATAGGGCGGCCTAAAAGAAACACTGGAGTGCCCGGAATTCAGACTATCGCCAAATTCGATCTCCACTCCGACGGCGAGGCTATCAACATTCAATTCAATTTCGAGGCCCGGCAGGGGAAAGGATGAGATCTTTTTAACAGGAAACACAACATTTATGAATTTTGGGCGCGGTCCCAGATCATCATATCCCTCGATGGTGAAACCGGCGACGGGATCAGGCTCCCAAAGATACTTGGAGCCGTCCAGACGCATGGAGTAAGGTTCGGTTGGCGTTTTACTTGAAGAACATCCAACTAGAAGAAACACATTAAATATAATTGCTAATGACCTATGAATCAATTTATTAGACATTGTGCTTTATTGTGATCTTAAGGACTGATGAACCTTTTCCAGCAGATCGGGGATCCCCAGTTTTTGGGGACATTTAGGCAGGCATCTTTGACAGCCGGTGCAAGATGCCGCCCTCTCCCCCTCTTTCAGCCGGTTGGCATACTGCCATTTAGGGCCATTATAGTTATTATAGCGTTCGGCCTCGTTGTACATGGCGAAATTGGCCGGGATATTGACCCCATAGGGGCACGGCATACAATAGCCGCACTGGGTGCAGTTTATGGCCTTGGAATCGAGGTAGGCCTTTCTGACCTCTGCTATGACCTTCAAATCGTTCTCGGACATTTTCAACGACCCGGAGTTCTCAGCGATCAGTAGATTATCCCTGACCTGTTTCAGGTTGCTCATCCCGCTGAGCACCAGGGAAACCCCCGGCTGGCTCCAAGCCCATAGAAGACCCCACTCCGCCGGAGTATGGTCGATGCCGGACTTAGCCAATATTGCTTTTACGTTTTCCGGAGGATTTGCCAAAGAGCCTCCCCGAAGCGGCTCCATCACTATCACCGGGATGCTCTTTGAGGCGGCGTATTGCAGACCGGCAGTGCCGGCCTGGTTCTCGGTGTCCATGTAGTTATACTGGATCTGGCAGAAATCCCACTTATGTTCGTCAATTATCTGTTTAAAGACCTCCGGCCCGTCGTGAAAGGAAAAGCCCAGGGAGCCGATCTGTCCGGCCTCCAACTTTCTTTGGGCCCATTCCAGCACCTTAAAGCCTTTCAGCTTGTCCCAGGCGGTCTGGCTGAGGGCGTGCAGCAGATAATAATCTATCTTCCCTGTCTCCAGCCTGGCCAGCTGCTCGGCAAATATCCGGTCCATATCTTCGATTGAATTGACCGCCCAATAGGGAAGTTTGGTGGCCAGCCGGACCTTCTTTCGGTAACCGTCCCTGAGGGCCTGCCCCACCACCGACTCGCTCTTTCCATTGTGATAGCCATAGGCGGTATCGATATAATTGACCCCATTGTCCACCGCTAGGCGGATCATTTCTATGGTCTGGGATAGATCAATATCTGCCGTATCCGGACTGTTAAGCGGCAGTCGCATAGCCCCGAAGCCCAATATGGATGCCTGAAAGCCATCTGTTCCGAACTTACGGTAGTGCATAAAATTGACTGTAAATTTTGTAAGATTTTTGTCATCCTGAGGACACTTTGAGGGAAGACAGGTTGAAGAATGACACTGTCCACCCGTTCGGCTGGGCTATCGAAGGTGTGTCCTCAGGGTGACAGGGAAAATCACCACTTGTCATGGTGAACTTTTTTGGCGGAATATCGTTTTACCGGCTTGGCCTTAATTTTGGGGTAGCCGATCGAAATTACCGATAACGGCATGATGCTTTTGGGCATTCCCAATAATTTCTGCAGGTCCTTCAGCCTATCCATCCGGGGATAGACCCCCAGCCACACCGCCCCCAGGCCCAGGGCATGGGCCGCCAGCAGGATGTTCTGGGTGGCCGCCGAGCAGTCCTGCACCCAATAATCCTTACATTGCTCGGCTTTGATATCCCCGCAGACCACGATGGCACAGGAGGCCTGTTTCAGCATCTGGGCATAGGGGTGGATCTTGGTGATGGCGGTCAATGTTTCACGGTCCGATACCACTACAAATTGCCAGGCCTGCTGATTGCAGGCCGAGGGCGCGTTCATGGCCGCTTCCAGCAGTTTTTTGATCTGTGCTTCCGTGACCTTCCTGCCGGTATAACTGCGGATGCTGCGCCGGGTCATTATGGCTTTCAGGGCTTCCATCTATTACTTTCACGATTTTATAAAATGGCGTTGCCTGGAAAATATTTACCCTTTGGTTTTATAATATTCAAAACAGTCAATTAATACGCACCATCCGCTTATTTCGATATATGCCGTTATATTCTAATCTATAAAATAAAATATTATTAGCTACTTTATTTCCCCTATTATCCTTACCATCCCAGCTTATGGTATGTATGCCTGCCGTTTCATATTTATTACATAGTTTCCTAATTTCCTGACCCATTATATTATAAATTTTCAGATTAACTGTCCCTGCTACGGGTACTTGATATTTTATTTTTGTGATATCTTTGAAGGGATTTGGCGTGTTTTGATATAAAACAAAATCCTTCGAAGCTGGACGGATATAATCATTAGCAACACCACTGGTATATATCTCGATCGGGCCTTGGGGAGTTAGATTCTGGCCCAACAGACCAGGATAATCCGGTGCGTATCGATAAATACGAAAAACCATATTTTCTTTCCCGTCGAAAAAACCAATCCCTGGTATGGTATCCCCCTGTGTCATTGGGCCGGAAATGATAACAGGGTTGATATATTCCCAAACTGTTTCTCCATCTGGAGTTACTTCAATGAAAGTGCCACCCCACCCGCTGCAGATCAAGGTATTCCCATTCGGCTGGCGTGTGGCCCCGGAAATATATGGGCTAAAAAAAATATCAACAGGGGTACTAATATAGTTCCAAGCCAGCGTTGAAGGCACATACGATGAATCAGCATTAAATTGATACGTACCACTTATGGTGTCAAATGCTGGTTTGATCTGATCGATAGAAGAGTAATTACCTTCATCTCGACCCAACCCATTATTGAAAACCAAAATATCCTTCGCACCGGGGAAGCCATCAGTTATCCAGTTGGCATTATGCTGCCCAAAAAAAACATGATTATCCAATGTTCCTCTGTTGTAGGCATAAGGATTTCCCCATCGAAACAAAAGATCCCCACCTCTGCCTCGAATACCTCCGGAATGGCTGGCTGCTTCCGCGGTGGTTGTCCCATGATCTATTATCCATATTTCATCGAACTCCCGCGAGCTGACAACGATCTGATCAAGTTCCTGATTATAATCGATCGAATTCAAATGAATCCAATCAGCAGCAGAAGAAGACTCCAAACCGATAAAATTTATATTTATCAATTCCGGATGATCAGCAACAATTCCATAATTAGGCTTGATAGAATCTATATCCTGAATTAAATGATCCCAAACATGCCATTCCCAGACAATATCCCCGCTGTCTTGACCAATTGGCTGCACTTCAATAATATGTTCAGGCCAAAGTTCTCCGGAAATCAACAAAGTCGAGTCCCGACCAGCGGCGATTGCCTCATCGCGTGACTTGAGCTCCCAAGCGATCATTAGAATATTTCCATTAGGAAGCATCCGGACATCGTGATGTGATTGATAAGTCGAATCAGCATACTTATATTCCCAATGCACTGTCCCATCCCAGTTTATAAGTTGAATAACGCCACCAGAACCGCCAGCCAAGGAAAAATGATTGTTCAACACTCTACCCGCTAATAGCAGTTTGCCGTTATCGAGTAAATATGAGGAAAGTCCCGGTAAATAAACACTGGGCCAACTATTAATGAGCTCGCCGTTATTATCGATTAAATAAGTGGTTTTGTAACCCATTGGCGAGAATAAAGTATATCCCTCAAATGATTTTATCGTGTCATTGACCATAAGGCCAACCGTTCTGTCCTCGGCACTGGCCCAGAGAAAGGATAAAAGCAATACAGTAATATTCACCAATAAAACTGTTGACATTTTTTTGATCAACATTTTCTAACCTTTCATTTGATAAATTATTTTTAATATTATGTAACGCATCTTTGATAGCTTTATAACTGGAGTTCTCTCATTGCCATTTCATATTCTTCCTTATCCGGCGCCCGGCCGTGCCAGCCGGCCTGGTTCTCCATGAAGGAAACGCCCTTGCCCTTGACCGTCCGGGCTATGATGGCGGTGGGCTTTGTCTTTGACTGCCCCGCCTTGATGAAGGCCTTCTTGATCTGTAGAATATCATGCCCGTCAACTTCGATGACGTTCCAGCGGAAGGACCGCCATTTGTCGGCCAGCGGGGCCAGGCCCATCACCTTCTCCACCGGACCGTCTATCTGCAGGTTGTTGTAATCCACAATGCCGATAAGATTATTCAGCTTGAAATGTCCGGCGGCCATGGCCGCCTCCCAGATCTGTCCCTCCTGCAATTCGCCGTCGCCCATCAGGCAAAAAACCTTTGATTTACTGCCGTCCATTTTCAACCCCAGCGCCGTTCCGGCGGCAATGGACAATCCCTGTCCCAGCGAGCCGCTGGACATCTCCACTCCCGGCGTCTTCAAACGGTGGGGATGCCCCTGCAAGACAGAACCCAGATGCCGGAAGGCGGCCAGATGCTTTTTTGAAAAGTAATCCGCTTCGGCCAAGGCGGCATACAGCACCGGGCAGGCGTGGCCCTTGGATAAAAAGAACCGGTCCCGCTTTTGCCATACGGGATTCTTGGGATCGTGTTTCATGATGTCGAAATACAGGACCGCCAGGATGTCGGCCGCCGAAAGCGAACCGCCGGGATGCCCGGAGCCCGCCTGATAGGTCATCTCGATTATATCCCGGCGTATCTGTCGGGCTATTATTTTTAACTGCGGGAGGGTCATCTTTTATTTCTTTGCCTTGGCCCAGTCGTCGTTGAATTTCTTGATCCCGATATCGGTCAGGGGATGCTGGGCCAGCATCTTCAGCACGTTGAAAGGCACCGTGGCGATGTGGGCCCCTATCTTGGCGCAGTCCAGCACATGCAGGGGCGTCCGGATGCTGGCCGCCAGCACCTGGGTGGGCAGATCGTAGTTTCCGTAGATCTGGACGATCTCCTCTATCAGGCCGATGCCGTACTCCGAGACATCATCCAGCCGGCCCACGAAGGGGCTGATGAAGGTGGCCCCGGCCTTGGCCGCCAGCAGGGCCTGGTTGGCCGAAAATACCAGGGTGATGTGCGTCTTGATGCCCTGGGCCGAAAGTTCCTTGACCGCCTTCAGCCCCTCCAGGGTCATCGGTATCTTGACGGCCACATTGGGGTGGATCTTGATCAGCGGCTGGGCCTCCTTCAGCATGCCGGGGGCATCGGGGCTTAGCACCTCGGCCGACACCGGCCCGTCCACTATGTCGCAGATCTCCTTGACCACCTGGGCGAAATCGCGCCCCTCCTTGGCGATCAGGCTGGGATTGGTGGTCACCCCGTCGATGATCCCCCAGCTGGCGGCTTCTTTGATCTCGGACACGTTGGCGGTATCTATGAACAGCTTCATTTTAGCGCTCCTGCATTAATTAAAAAACCTTCGTTCCTGATGATGAACGAAAGCGACTGGTGACCTGACATCGGGTTTGATTATACTTAAAATGCCCGGGTTTGTCAACCGCCTAGAAATCGCTGTTCAGGCTGACATGGACCTTGCCCTGTCCCCAACCGTCACCCCGCCCCAGCCCGTAGACCAGGCTGATCCAGCCCAGGGCGCTGTCCATCCGGAAGCCGGCACCGTATCCGGAGCGGTAGCCCCGCAGCCCCCTTTCCGGATCATAGTAATAGCCCAGGTCATAGAAGGGGAACAGCTCCAAACGGCGGTCCGGCAAATAGCGGTATTCCAGATTGCCCCAGGCCAGCTGGTTGGCGATGAACTGCTCCTCCCAGTAGCCCCGCAGGGAGGCGGCCCCCCCCATGGAGAACTGGTCCGGCCGGGGAACGGGCTTTTCGCTGGAGATCACCGCCCGGAGATGGGCGACCGCCGAAAGGGCCTGCCGTTTGAAAATATCCCGGACCTGGCTGGCGTCCAGTTTGACCCGGGAGACCGTCAATTGAACCGAGGGGTTATAATATCTCTTGCGGCCATATTCGATCTCTAATTTTGACCAGAAGCCCCGGGGGCTGACAGACCCGTCCCGGTAATCGGCCTCCAGAGACCACAGCGAGTTGTATTTGATGTTCCGCCCGATAAGCTGGGCCGACCCCGGCACCACCCTCACCGCCTCGGCCCCCGCTCCGGCGGTGAAATGCTCTCCGGCCGGAAGATCCGCCATCAACCTGCCCGAGCTTTGGGTGTAGGTGGAGTCCTCTATGCGGTGGCTGACCGCGGCGGTAAGGCCCAGGTTCAGGGAGAATATCCAGGGGGTGGAGAATTCGGCCGACAGCCGGCTGTTCTCCTGGCGCAGGCGCTGCCAGCTGATCTTGGCCCGGCGCCCGACCCCGCCCAGATTGGAGAAGGCCATGTCAAGGCTGCCGGTCAGCCAGCCGTTCTGCCGGGTCTGATCACGGTTGTATCCCAGGGCACCGAAGATATTGTTGTAACGCCCTTCCTCCAGGGCGATCAGCAGGTTCTCGGATCCCGCCCGGTCGCCGGCGGTCAGAACTGGCTCGGACACCGTCCGGAAAAGCCCGCTCTTGATGAGTCTGGCCCGTCCCTTTTCAATGTTTTTCCGGTTGAACACCACTCCCGGAGCCAGGCCCGATAATCTCAGCAAAGCATACTCTTTGGTCTGGAGATTGCCGGAAAACCTGATCTTATCTATGTTTACCCGGGAGCCTTCCACGATCTGGTAACTGTAATCCAGCCGGCTGCCGGACAGGGAGAAATCCCCGACCGCTATTCTGGCATGGGGGAACCCGTTATCGGCGTATACCAGGGACAGCGCCGCAATGTCACTTAGTATCTGGCCTTCCGAAAGAGTACCCTTCGGCCGGACAGATAGCTGGCTTTCCAGGTAATTCCGACCCAGATAGCTGTTGCCGGTGATTATTATATTTCCGGCCCTGGGAATGATGCCGTTGGTTATCTTTACTTTGGCCTGGGTGCTGTCGGGCGAATACTCCATCTCCAGCCCGGCCAGAAAACATCCGGCCCGGTTCAATTCCGCCAGCAGTTTGTTCAACCCCGCCGCCAAGCTTTCCGAAGACAGGCCGGTTCCCGATTGAAAGCCGATAATGGCATTCATCTGCTTTGGGCTGAACGGAGACTGCCCGTCATAATCCATCCGCCGGATCACCGCCGGCCAGGCCGCCGAAGCCAGGGTCAGCACCATGGCCGCCGGCAGAATGTATGCTCTCATTTTAAAAATAAGCCCTGACCTCCATCCTTCCGTTGTGAGAGGTTCTGCTCCCGGATTCTTTCCGGCCGTCATAGGAAGCGGATATGGTGAAATAGCTGTTCATGCGGTAATCGTAAGTTGCCCGCCAGGTCTTGGTCCAGTCCAGGGGGCGGGTGTAGCGGAACTCCGGCGGAATGTTTTCCCAAAACTGGTCGGCCTTCCGGTAGGTCGCCCCGGCCTCCAGCCTAAGCTGTCCGGACAGAGACAACTTCCGGGACAGGCCGGGGGACAACGACCAATGCTGGAAATTTGTGACCGGCACCGCCAGGTTATATCGCTGGGTCCTCTCTCTTCCGGCCTCCAGCCTGGCGTTCAGATCAAGCTGCCGGCTGAGGCTATGCAATATATCAGTCCCCGTAAAATCAAGCCGGACGCTGCTTTCCAGGCCCACCAGCTCGTTGTAGGCCTCCGTTATATTCGATGAAAAAAAGAACGATAACCGGGTCCTGTCATTCAGGGGATACCCTAACTCGGCTTTCCGCTGATTGCTGCGGCGCACCGTGGCGGCGGACAGGGTCTGGTTGTCGCGGTCCCTGCGCCAGCGGTACAGCAGCCTGGTGTTCCAGCCGCCCCCGGCATAATAGCCGACATCCCCCGAAAGCTCCATCGACCCGGAAATATCCCGGGGATGGCTTTCCAGCGACGGCAGGGTGGCCAGCAGGGCGGGGTTTAATTTTCTCAGGGATTTTACTGCCGAAAGAGCCGCCAGGTCCAGCCGGAAACCGGTCCACCAGGCCGGAGAAAAGTACTGCCCCGGGTTGAACTGCAGATAGCTTCTGGCCGAGATCTCGCTGGCCCGGCTGGACGGCCCCTCCTCCAGTATCTGTTTCAGGTAGTTCCCGGCGGTGTCGGGATAGTAGGCTCCGGAAAGGGAATCGTAGCTGTAATCCCCGGCCCGGTCCGGCACCTTGACATACACCTCCTTCAAGAGGCGGGCCTCGGTGGCATTGAGGCTGTAATCCAATCCGGTTCGAAGGGACTGCTGCCAGGCGGAGTGATCCACCCTCAGCAGTCCCAGGTTGCTTTTCTGGCCCTGTCCCGGGGAGTTCGGCCGAAGGACCTTGCTGCGGTAGGTGTGATCCAGGCTCAAGGCCAGCGATCCCCCGGCGCCATACTTCAGAAAACTGCTGACCTGATCGGTATGGCTGGTTCCCTGCCAGACCTGCCCCAGACTGTCACGCGACAGGTCCTCGCGCCGGGAATAGCGGCTGCCCCAGTCAAGTTTTTTGGGGCGGCAGGCAAACCCCAGGAAGCCTTCCATTATCCGGCCTCCCGAAGAGGCCCCGCTGTGATAATGGATATCGTCCAAAGTATTGCTGCCACCGGCCTGGTAACTGACAATTCCCCGGGAGAGATCAGCCTCTGTCCGGTGCTCCTGCCGTCCGGCCGAAGACAGCAGGCTGTCGATCCAGGCCCGGCCCAGCAGGGTCTTCCGGTAATCATAGGATACGCTCAGGGCCGGCCAGGGCTTGAAGCTGGTGGACCCCTGATACTTGCGCAGCCACAACCCGTCCCTCAGATTGAGCCGTCCCCAACCCCCGCCGACCTTAAGATATCCGGCCGGCCAGTAGCCGGCCTTATATTCCTGGGAACGCTGCCCCTCCAGGGGATCATTTTTCTTGAGGCCGGTCCAGCCCCCCAGCCCCCAACGGCTCTCGAAATCGCCCTCGGCCAGGCCCAGCTCCGGCCGGAAATCGCTGCCGTATGATATGCCCCGGCCGGATACTTCAAAACCGCCCCAGCCCAGGGTGTCCCGGCGCCAGAGCAGATCGTACCTGCCGCCGTCGCCGGCATTGTCGCCGTCATCCTGCGCCGACAGGGTGTTCAGATCCTTCCAGGTCCTGGCCCCGTTGACCGCCAGCCGCCCCCCCTCCCAAAGGGTATTCAGCTGCAGTCCCAGCGATCGGAATTCTTCGGGACGGGGATATCTTTTCAGAGCCGCGTAGTCGCCTTTCCCCTGACCGGCATAGACAAAAGCCCCCAGGACACTGTCATAGAGGTAATCCCCTTTTCCCGAACCCATCCAGGTGAAGGACACGGCATATTGGCCCAAACCCCTTCCGGCATACAGGTAGACGGAGTCCGGTTTATCGTAGTCCCCGGTGCCGCTGTCGGCCAAAGACCCGCCGTCGCCCCAAAGCTTTGTGGTATCGTCCCCGGCCTCGGTTAAAACCGATCTCCAGACATCGTTCATCTCCCCGGCTGACGGTTGTTTGGGGTCGTCGGATTCCTGGTAATAGGCGCTGCTTATCAGCAGATTCTTCCCGGCATACAGGTCGCTGCTGACAAAATACAGGTTTCGGGAAAAGCTCTCCAGCGAGTATTCGAACTCGGCGGTGATCCTGGAATCATCGGTGATCATCCGGCGGGGGGTGAACAATATCTGTCCCCGGTCATAGTCCAGGGTATAATCGCGGTCGCTGCCCCGCTGCAACAGCGTCCCGTCCAGCCAGATCCGGTCGCTGTTGGCCAGCACCCGGAAGAAATTGGACCCTTCCGGCACCGTAAGCTGGTAAGGACCCTGTATCCCGTCCCGGCCGGAGAAACGGACATAGCCCGGCTTCCCCTTGGCGCTGGACACCGAGAACCCCAGGGAATTGGACCGGTAGGAGAAGGCCGCATCCAGCCCCTGCAACTGGCGCTGGACGTTAAGCAGCTGCTGGCGGTGGTACGACAGGTCGTAATCGCCCACCACGGCCGACCAGTTGGAGGAGTTGGCCCGGATGAATATCTTGTCGATCTGGCTCAGCTCCTGGGTGCTGCCGCTGACCGGCATTCCCTGGTCGGACAGCAGGGCGTTCACCTCCAGGTCCTCTCCCAGGCGCCCGTTGACCCTGACGTTCAGGGACTGGTCCAGCGACAGGTCCCTCCCGCTGCCCAGGCTTATTCCCACTGATTTGCTGCCGCCGAATCTCAGCTGTCCGTCCCTGGCCTGCAGCCATTGGCTCAGGCTGTCGGATCCGGCCGGCCGGCCCGAAGCCGGCAAGGGAATCAGTCCAAAGGTATCGGGGAATAACTGCAGATGCTGTCTGTGCGGCGGTATCTGCAGAGGCAGGGCCGAATAAATAACATTGAGAGTATCCCCCCTGGCCAGGGGCGATGCCAGGTAGATGGTTCCCTGGTTGTAATCGATGACGTAATCCAGATTGCGCAGCAGGAGCTTCCCCCCCACCAGGGCGCTGTCGCTGCCGGCAAAAATAAAGGGCGCCCCCAGCCGGTATTCATTCAGGGCGGGGTCGCCGGCCAGCATGATGCTTTTCCGGATCGGTGAGATGCTCTCCGCCCCGGAATAACCCAGCCACAGGCCCAGGACAGCGATGGTTATGGCCGTGCTGGTCCGCATAGAGCTAAAACTTGACGAAGGTCAGGCTTCCATCCTCGGCCACAATTCCTCTGCCGAACGGGCTCAGGGCTACGGCATAGGGCCTCCGGAAGGGAACCCCCAACTGTTTGACCCACTGTTCGCCCTCATAAACATACACCCCGACCATCCCCTGTTCCGGCTGGCAGACCCACAGCCGCCCCAGGTAATCAAAGCCCACCGCCTGGGGATGGTTCCCCACCGTTATCTGCAGGGTGCTGTGCCTGGCCCCGTAAAGATTATAGAAAATGATGATCCCGCTGCGCGAATCGGCCAGGGCCATAATGTTCCGGGAGGCATCAACCGAGATCGAGCCGGGACGGAAAACTCCCCCGCCGGACAGCTCGATGTGAAAACTCCGCAGGTCGTATCCTGACCGGTCAACCACCTTGACCTGGGCGTTGCTGCCGTCCAGCAGATAGATGTCACCGGAGATGGTGGCGGCGCCGGTCGTTGCCGAGATGCCGGAAAAGCCGGCTTCGGACAACTGCTGTCCTTCCCGGTCGAAGCACTTGATCTTCCGGTCCAGGTTGTTCATCAGCCAATAGCAGTCAGCCCCGCCCGCTATTAGAACATCCCGGGGCTGGGACAGATCGGAACGGAATAGTTCCGTTCCGTCCCAGCCGGCCGAGGCCAGAACCCAGCCGGCCGCCTGGGTATAACAGGCATTGCCCGATCGGTCGGCGGCCAGTGAGGAGACCTGGGAGATGATCTGGAGCGGATAGTGCAGTGCGATATCAACCGTCCGTTCATTCATCCTTGCCGAGGGCCTCGGCGGGTCGATATAGGCGGTGCAGGAAAGGGCCGCCAGGCCGAAGACCAGCAGATATTTTTTTGGCTTCATGATGTTCGATCCCCAACAACCAAAAAATCCTCCGAGGCTGCATCCACAGGTGGGAGGATTTTTGGTTTATCGCTGAATTTAAAAACTTTTTCCCAGGGCCACCCCGATATCGCAGCTGCGGGTGGTCAGGAACTTAAACTGCCAGCTCTCCCCGTGCTCCGCCCTTTTCAGCCGGTTTTTGTTGTATCGCTTGGTCAAACGGGCGGCATTGACCGCCGAAAGAAGGTGGTTCAAAATGGCGGCCCCGTAGGAGTAGCTTATCCGGTGCAATGCCTCCTGGCTCCTGACCCGCAGGCCCCGGTATTGATACCAATCAGCCTGGGTCTGCCAGGCCCAGTCATCGGGGGACCCGTATAGCAGGCCGGCCACATAGGTTTCCTGGGCCTGGGGGTCATCGGGGTAGATCATCCGGGCCTCGGCCCAGATATCCTCGTTGTACCAGTAACTGCTGGGGTATTCATAGATATTCTGATAGTAGATATCCTCGGTCTTTTCCGGGTTGGCCCCGGCCTGCTGGGCGGCAAAGTTGCGGTAGTCACGCTTCCACATCTCCCCCTGAAATTTGGAGAAGGCGGCGAAGGACCAGATCATGGCCTCGGCCCCCAAAAAAACCTTGGCCTGGGTCCTGGCCCCGGCATAATACTCGCCGGCTCCCGGAAGGACCAGAGACATGAAGAAAGCTTTTTTTAAGGATTTCTTCGGGACTCGTATTCTTTCAGTTTGGCTGTTGGGATCCTCGGGAAGGGGTGCAACCGAAGGCCTGATCTCAACCTCATTGATTCTCAGGCTATCGGGCCTTGGCTTATCACCTTCAACCGCATTCCCCGCCGCCGGCAGGCTGCCGGCCAGAAATACCGCCAGCATAAATGTATAGATAGAATGCTTCGTCATCGTATCACCGCCGCTTTCAATATCTGATATTGGGTGTCGTTAGTGGATACCGCCTCCAGCCGGATCAGGTAGACACCGAAGGCCAGGTTGCCCAGTTTCCACAATATTTCGTTCTCGGTTCCGGCAAACCCCGGCTGGCTGAATTCCTGGACCAGGTCCCCGGCCAGGTTGAAAACCTTGATATTCACGCTGGCTTGAGCGTTCAGGGAGAATCGTATCTTGGCAAAATTCCCCCGGGCCGGATTGGGGTACACATAGGCGTTGGCCAGCAGTTTATCCGAAATCTTCAGCGGATGCCGGGAAAGGTCCCAATTCAAGTATCCGGAGTTGGCCTGGTCGTTATGGAACCCGGTCCAGTGGCTGGTTTGGATGGAGAAGGCCGACGGCAGGCTCCAGGCATAAACCATTCCGTCATCGCAGCCGATGGCCAGTTCGGTGCCGGTGGTATCGCCGTCCAGATCGAAGGCCAAAGGCGTGGAATAGGTGCGACCCCCCAGGGTCAATGGGAAGCCGGCCGCGTTGGTACCGTCATGGTTGAAGGCCATCACCGCATTGTCCGGGGAGCCGATCACGATCTCCGGCAGACGGTCCCCGTCCACATCGGCCATTACCGGAGAGGACTGCACCAATTGTGATGAAGACACCTCCACCGGGAATCCCTCCACCGCAGTGCCGTTATAGTTGTAAACATGGAGTTTATTGTTGATGGCCACCGCCAGTTCCAGATATCCGTCCCCGTCGATGTCGCCCAAGGCCGGAGAGGAAATAATCGTATAGTACAGCCCGGTAAAATCAATAGGCCAACCCTTTAACATCTTGCCGGCGCGGTTGACCGCGGAGATGCCCTTGTTGGTGCAACAGATGATATCGGGGTTTCCGTCCCGGTCGATATCTCCCACCGCCGGGGAGGAGCTGACCATATCGGCCCAGGGCTTTAATGCCGGGAATCCCGCCACCAATCCGCCGTTCCCCTTGAAGACGAACACCCGGCTGTCGCCGGAAAGAACGATGATCTCCTTGCCGGGCGAAGCTGGGTCAATATCCGCCAGGGCCGGAGTGGAACGGGTCTCCATAGCCAGATCATATGGAAAGCCCGTCAGCATATTCCCTCGATGGTCCCAGACATGAAGTTTCATATCATCGCCGGCCGCGATCACCTCCAGGGTGTCGTCGCCGGTGACATCGCCCAGGGCCACCGAGGAATATATTGGCGCAGAAACATTGACCGGAAATCCCGGCATTGGCGTGGCGTGGTAAACCACATAGGGATTGCCCATGTCAGATAGAACTGTATCCGGCTGGGGGATCAGGCTGAACCCGGATACCTGACCCTCGGTCATGGAATATGACGAGGTGATGAACACCTCGGGCACACCATCCAGATTTATATCCGCCACCGCCGGTGAGGAATAAACATAACTGCCTTCCTTGACCCGGGCGATCTCGGCCCGGATGCTTATCGTGTCGTATCCGGCCAACACCGTATCGCGCTCCTGGTTGAACAGCCCTGAACCATCAGCCTTCCAGGCGTACAATCTGCCCAGCACCCCGGCGGCCAGCACCGCCTTATAGGATGAATCGGTGCCGGGATGCATGGTCAGGTAATTGGCGCTGTTCCAGTCCACCGTATCCCCCAGCACCGCCGGGAAGCCCGGCACCGACCAGCCCACCTTCACCCGGGCCTTCATGGTATCCCCCGGAAGAGAGATATTGTAGATGGAGATATGGGTGGAAGAGCCGTCGTTGGCCAGGCTGGCCGGATCGCTGGCGTCATCCAGCCGGTCGTTGTTGCCCCTGAAATAGGCATCGTAGGGGCTGGCGATGGTGGAATAAGGCGAGCTGACCCAGTGCCGCAGGTCCTGGATGTGGTCGGCCTCCAGCAGATAAATGGCCTTTACATTGCCGGTCATCAGGCTGTTGTCATACCAGCGCTGCCGGATCAGGTCATCGTCCACATGATAGACCAGCAGGCCGCCTTTGCCCAGGTCGAAGGGCAGTGACATATCGTAATCATCCACCTTCACCAGCACTCCGTTTCGCCAAACCCTGACGGCACTGCTGTCCGATCCGTAGCCGTATATCGAATCTTGATAAATTACCTGATCATTGGGGTTGGCCCAGGCCCGGCGGTTCTCGATCAGATAATACTCGTGGGAGTTGATGGGGATCTTGACGATGGCCCTGGGATCCTTGGCCACCCAGGCAAAGACCTGCTCGCTGTCGTCCCCCGGCTTGAGCTCGATGGGTTCGGCCCAGCCCAGAAACACCTTGCACCAGGCCGAAAGATGCGGCGGCACATAGGCGTTCATGTTGAAGGAGCCCCAGGACATCAGCTCCCACTCCCCCAGCCCGGCCGACTCGTAGGTGTAGTCGTAAAGGTCCGGCAGGCCCAGCTGGTGGCCGAACTCGTGGGCGAACTCGCCCTGCGACCCCAGCACCATGCCGTCCTGGCTCTGGGTGGCGGCGTCCAGTATGCCGTCGTAGATGGTATCCAGCCCGGCATTGGCGATCAGCGGCTGGTCGCCCAAAGAGATGAACACCGAGGGGATGTCGGCCCCCCAGGGATCGGTCTGCCAGCAGGAGCCGGCATGAATGATCATATATGATTGGTAATCGCGGAAGGAAATGTTGGCCGGATCCTGGTCGGCCGCCACGATGGCGTCCCGGAACAGGAAATACAGCCCGGCTCCCCAATTGTCCCAGTTGTTGTAATAGTCGCTGTAGAATGACATCTGGTGCGGCAGGGTATAGGCGGCGGTATCGCCCTTGGGAAACTGCTCGAACTCGATATGGAGTTTCCCGTAGGAGACCGCCCGGTAGTAATTGCGCATGGCCAGCATCTGGTTGTGGATATAGGTGCTGTCGTGGGGCGGCTCGTAATAGAGGTTGTGCCCCTGGGCCGGATCGTTGTTGGTGTAGACCGGCTCCCCGTTGCCGGCATAGTCGAAATGCCCGTTCCCGGTGGTATTGATGTCGCTGTCCAGCTGGAACTGGGCCTTGATCACCAGCACCCTGATGGTGTCGGGGGTGGCGGCCTTGATGCCCTTTTTTGCCTTGGCGGCCCGGATCCCGCCCAGGATATCGCGGGTGGAGACGGCGTCCCGGTAGCCCCTGGGCTGCTGTTTGATCTGTTCGGCAATGGTCATGGAGCTCTTCCAGGTCTCCTTCAGGCCCCTCAACTCATCACCCTGCAGACTGCCGGCCAGCAATGCCGTTATCAAGGCTGGCCTGATTATGTAATTAAATGAAAACCTCAAGATGCCTCCCCCGATTCATAGATTTGAATGATTTTAAAACACCGCCGACAGCGAGAATTTCTTGTTGAAATTCTGCAGGTCGCCGCCCGGCTCCATGGCAAAGTCAAATTGTATCTTGCGGAATCCCACCCCGGCGCCGTAGGTGGGTCCCTTGATGTGTCCCACTTCGTCCAGTACATAGCCGGCCCGCAGGGCCAGGCTGGCCGGGCCCAGGTACCAGTACTCCATCCCCAGATGGTGGACCACGTCCTGGAGCTCTTCCTTCCACGGCCGGTCGGGGGAAAGGTCGACGATGGTCTTGGTGAAGTCCCAGGCCGCGGTCAGTTTGGAGTATTTGCCGTCCAGGATGTCGTAAGCCGTGCCGACCCTGAGGTTGCGGGACAGGGGATCGGCCTCCTGGGCGTCGATATAGGTGAGCTTGGGCCCGATGTTCTGGACGTTCAGGCCCAGGGCCAGACCGTCGAACGGCCCGTGATAAAGCAGCCCCAGGTCCACCGCCCAGGTGGTGGCGATCCCCTTTCCCTGCTCGCCCGGAGCCCCGAAGGGCGCCAGGTGCGAATAGATCAGCTTCAGGTTGATCCCGCCGGCCAGGTTGCTGTATATTTTGTTGGCATAGGTGAGGGTGGGCGAGAATTCGTAGCTGGAGAAGGTCCCCAGGACATGTTCATTTTCATCTATCCGCTGGTTGGTCCCTTCCGAGAGAAAGACCACATTCCCGCCGAAGACCCCCCAGTCCTTTACCGGCTGGGCATAGGCGATGAACTCATAATACATGTCCCCCACATCGCTCCAGATCTCGGAAAGCCAGGGGGAATGCATCATGGTGGCGTAATGCGGAGTGGGCTCCACCTTTCTTTTCAGCGAGCCGGGCAGGGCCGATTCCAGCAGTTTCCGGTTCAAGGCGGTAAGATCTTCAATGCTCAGATAATCGATCCCCTCCTGGATGTAGCCCCGGGCCGCCGGATCCAGGTCTTCATTTTTGAAATATTCGGCTCTATATAAAGCCCGGTTGGCCAGCAGCTGGTTCAGCCCTCCCAGCAGCGATTCCTTGTCCTCCCGGCTGACAACCTTGTTGGTCCGGTATCTGTCGCAGATGGCGATGAATTCAGAAGCCAGCAAGCTTCTGATATGCATCTGGGGCGAAGCCAGGGTTTTTTTGCGGTATGAGGCCAGGTCGGACGGAAACAGGATTTCCAGGGCCTCCCGTTTTGCCTTTAAGGCCGGCAGGTTGTCCTTCTGTCCGGCTTCCCCGGTTTCATAGCCGTTGATGACGGTATTCATGAATTCCAGAACGCCGGTCTCCTCCTCCGGGGTCATTGCCTGCTGGCCCTGATATTTCTTCAGGCTTTCCCAGCCCGGTTCCCCGATCTTATTGACGATATACAACGACAGGGAGTCTTTCCCCATTCTCTGGGCGTAAGGTTTGATGATCTCCGGCAGGTAGCTTTCCAGCAGGGTTCGGTTCAGCTTGATCGAGTTATCCGGGCCTATCTTCCGGTGATCGACCGTCAGGGATATCTGCCGGGGATAGGCGGCCTCCAATAGTTGCATATTGAATAATGCCAGGTCTTCGCCTTTGAGGCCGGCCGCCGATCTTTCTTTCAGGGCATCAGACAACACCACGTTAGCCAATCTGGCGGGCTGGTAAAGTCTCCCCTTGATTATTTTGCTGAACTCCGCCGCCAGGACAGCCGCCGCCGAATCAGCCGGCAAGCCGTTTTTCAGAACGGTCCTGCTGCGCGAAGCAAGCCTGCCCCAGAGGTATCGGGACAGGGGATCATCGGCCGCCACCAGTTGCTGGACCAGTCCCAGGGGATCGGCAAAATCCCGGGAGGCCAGCTCATTTTTATCCCGGGAATATTTACCGGTCAGTACCAGCTCCCGGACGGTTGGCGGGGTTTCCATTCCATCCAAAACCGACCGGCGATAGATATCCCGGTCGGACGATATCTGTTTGTTCAGGCGGTATAATACGGTCCATCTATCCTGCAGGGTCATCACGCTGTCGGAGTTGAAGATGGCGGCCCGGGCGGTGCTGTCCAGCCACCCGGATACCAGCCGGTAAGCCCGGCTGTCCCTGGTGGAATCACGCAGCAATTCGCCCAGCTTGTTCCAATCGGCAATATCCCCCGCGGTCAGCAGGGGCGACTGCCCGGCCTGCAGGATGATGGATGCGGGATCGAGCAGGTCCGGCTGCTGGAACAGATAGAAGGCGTCCTTCTCCTGCAGGTTGGACACCAAGACCGCCCAATCCTTGATATCATCCTCCTGGAAATACTGGACCGCATCCGGCATCAAAAAGGCCAGCCCGGCCGGGTTGAAATAGGTGGCGGTGGCGTCGTCGGAGATGGCGGCGAAGGCGCTGCCCATACCGCTGGGCCTGGCCCCGGGACGGATCAAAAGGAAGATGGCCCCGCCCTCGGATATGGCGTAAGCCGGGCCGGTTGCCAAACCAAGGAACATCACGGCCAACAGCATAACGATGCCGGTTGATCTTTTAAACAACATTGAATGAACTCCCCTAAAGTTTATCTTGTTCCATTAACGCATTATCACTAATTTTCCGAACCCGGAGTTTTCCAGGCCGTCCTCCCGGGCGGTTATCTTATAAAGATACACCCCGTTGGCCGGGATGCTTCCCCGGTCGTCCCTTCCGTTCCAATGCACCTGGTTGTAACCGGCGTTCAGGTTCTTGGCGGGGATCTCCCGGATCAGGTTCCCGGCCACGGTGAATATTCTGATGACCACATCCCCCGGCTGGGAAAGCATGAAAGTAAAATAGGTCCCGTCCTTCAGGGGATTGGGAAAATTGTATATCGAGGATACCTTCAGTTCGGTCTCCACATTGATCGCATTTTCCCACAGTCCCTTCCTCAGCCTGGTATCATAGGCTTCCACCCGGACGGTATATTTGCCGCTGGTGATAAAATTATAGGCGTACTCCGCCGCGCCCGTTGCCAGGGTATCGTTGGAAAGGCTGTAGATAAAATCCTTGGCGATATCGGTTGAGATCAATTGTTTTCCGTCTTTTATAATGGTGAATTTTATCTCGCCGTATTTGGAGACGCCGGGGGCGATGTTGATGCCGCTTCTATCCGATATCTCCACCCGGAACCTGGCCTGGCTGGGCAGGTAATCGTTCTGCTTCAAGGCCAGCCCCCCGGCGTATACCGTTATCTTCGGGGCGGAAGTATCCTGATAAGTGGTGTCGGGATCGGGGTCTACCCCGCCTATCCAGATGGTGTCGGAGGTAACCCCGGCGGCATCCACCGATGAATTCCAGGCATAGGCCCGGATCCCGGCTCCCGAAACCGGACCGGTATGCAGCTGGTCCGGTATGTTGACGACTGTTTGAAAGCTGTCATTGACCACCGGGAACTCCCCCCGGAAGACGATGTCCCCGGGAAGCAGAAAGTTAAAATCGGTGTTCAAATGAGGGATATCCCTCAACTCCAGCATCACCCTGCCCGAAAAATTCCCGGAAGCCTGAACAATCCCGCTGATATTATATCGCCCCTGATTGTAAAGGGTGTCGGAGCTGATGGTGATATCAATCGGGTTTTGGGGCTGGCTGAACCTGATCCCGGGGTCGCCCAACAAAGTGTAGCACTCATTGTTGATAGGATCGACCGAAATAAACTTAGCGTATAACACGGATGTTCCCAAGTCATAAAGCGAGTCAAATAGAGCGTGATATAAATTATAGTTCAAGTTTTCATTACGCCCCACAAACCCTTCACGGGTGCTTCCAAAGGAGGCTACGGCCCCGCCGGAGGCCTTGGTGACCACCAGGGAATTGATGCACTTGTAATAGGGATTGTCGAAACGGGAGACGCCGCAGGAAGCGGTTATCACCAATGGCAGACGGCTGTCGTTTGCCAGATAGGGTATATCGGTATCACGAAAGTACCACTCGTGGCCCCAGGTCCACCAGGCGCCATGGCCGATAAAATTGATTATACCCGCTCCTTCATTCCAGAATTTGTTAAGATCGGCCCTGGCTTTGGGCTTGTAATCACCCTCCAGGGGATAGCTGATCCCATATACCTTCTGAACAGAATATATTTCCGGCAAGTATCCGTATAATGTTTCAGTTGCGTTCTTATCATCATCATCAGCTACCAACAATGCCTGAGACCGCCAGGGATAAAAGGTGTTGGGTGAATCGTAATTGATCGTTTTATTTACCACCGCCCAGGCCTCCTCGCTGTTGGCTGCCGGCAGGCGGGCGATGGAGAACTGGGGATACAGGCCGGTGGTAAAATATGCGTACCAGTCATCGTGGGAATGCAGTTGATACTCCTTCAGCATAAAATAAAGAACATCCTCTTGATGGGCGGGCACCAGATTGGAATTGGCGATGGAACGGTCGATATGCCGGTAGTCGTAGGTGCCGTTTCCAAAAAGAACGCACCAGACCGGGCTGGTTCCGCCGGAGTTTGTATAAATATATTTAAGAAAGTTGCGGATGGCCGCCGGGTCGCTGAGACCAAAGCCGAACTCATTGTATATCCATGAAAGTTTTACCGCCCGGGCCGGTTGCTGCTCCAACTTGTTTTTATGATGGTTCAACAGTGCCTGGGCCTGGGGCCAAAACTGATCGGCAGCGATGATAAGATATTTAACATCGGCCAATGATTCTCTCAAACGATTTGGATCATAGGCCTCAATTCTGCTCGGTTTAAGCCAGACAGAAGCTGCGGAAGCGCAATATTTATTGTCTTTTTTCCACCCATCGTCAAACTGAATATAGGCCGGAAACATCTTTGAGGTCTGCAGAGACTTCGGGGCCTCGGGATCAGAGATATCCAGCAATTGGCAGCTGTCGGAATTGAACCCGGTCAGATAGAAACGGTTAACATATTGGCCCGAAGAATCAGCTCGGAACTTAAGGTCACCTTTGTAGGCCTGATATTTGCGTGAGTAGGCTAATTCCGCCCAGTTGAAATATATGGCATCGGTAGTATCCGCATCTTCCTTTAAAAGTCTTATTGTCAGAGCGTTGGTTGCATCCTGCAGATTATCGATACTCGTTGAATCGGTCAATTCCCTGCTGCTGATCGGCTCGTGACCACCATCGGCTGTCGGTCCAGGACTGCCGGTCCACGATAAATCTTTAGTGGTTAGCCCATTCAATCCCCATACAAAATGATGCTTGGAATATATGCCGGCCCTTAGTGATATGCGCAACTTCCCGTTTGTTCCTTGTACCCCGGGGGTGGCCAGGTCATACGAATATGTCCGGCTGTTTTCCGAAGTGGCCCTTCGCATATTGGCCCAGTAATAGAACTCGCCGGAATTGAAGGGATTGAACTTGTCCTGTTCAAAATGCAAAGTATCGGCAAAAGACTGTAACGGTTGCAGGTTTCCCGGGCCGGGTTCGCAATTTCTGACCTGCATGCGCAAACCGTTACCGCCGCCCCAGGTCAGCCAATAGCAGTTGGTGTCGGCGTAGGGGTTGAAGAACTGCGGGGTGGCCAATTTTGAATTCTTGTGCCAGCCCGACAGGTCCTGCCCGTAGAATATTATCTGATCGCCCTGGTCGAACCGCCCGTCCTCCTGCCCCCGGACCAATATGGCCACCTGTTTCATGGTGTCCGGCGCGGCGATGTTCCGGTCCTTGGGCAGGGCCGCCGAGCCGCCGGAGAAGATCTTGATGGTCCGGGGATCGATGACCGCCGGGTCGATGCCGTTGCGCAGCAGATACTCATAATCCAGGCGGTAGACGCCCTCCTGCAGCACCGATAATTTGTACCAGACGGAATGGCCGTCAAAGGGGTCGGCCGCTTTTGATTTGATGGTCTTTTCCGAGATCTTCCAGTTGCGGCACTGGGGATAATTGATCAGCAGTTTTGAGAATACCGGGGCAAACGCCGGATCCGGCCGGGGATGGTTATCCCGCCCGGCAATATCCCAGCTGACCCTGACCAAAATTCTTTTGTTCAGCCTTAATACGCCCGCCAACGGATCGTATTGGACCGGGCTCATCTTTATTCCGGCGATGTTATATTGCCGCAGCCTTTCGACCGACGCCAGGATGGCAATTGCCCCGGGAAACATGCCCGCCCGGCCGTAGATCGAAGGGTTTTTGATGTTTTTATATTCGCCCAAGCCGGGCTGCTCAGATGATACCAGTGCGGGGACCGGGGCCAGAGAAAAATCGCGGATATCCTCCGATTCAACGGATATGACCTGCACCTTGACCCGGGCCCCTTCCGGAACACCCAGGCTGATCGGGTGCTCCAACGTAGCCGGCGCGCCGGGCTCCTCAGCCGTCTGGCAGCCGGGCAGAAATATGGTCTGCTCCCCATCGACATTAAGCTTGAACTCCGGCTGTTCCATGCTGTATTCGATGAGGGCGGAGTAGGCATCGGCCGAAACCAACCTGGTCTCCGCCCTAAGCGGGCCGCAGGCCGCCATGATCAGCATCAGGATATATGTGATCTTTTTTATCATATTTTCAATAATAATAAAAACCGGTATCCCGTTAAGAGACCCGGCTTTTGTGGAGTTAAGATAACAGTAAAAGCCAGTGTCGTTTAAATATTTATATGCCGAAACGTGATATTTATCAACTTTAAGTTGGTAAATACCTCCAAGTGCTAAATATTTAAACCAGGGTCACTGACTTTAAGATACTTATATGATCTCCATTTAATCTACCCTAACTATAATCTAAATTGGGTTATTTGTCAAGGGGTTAGATTGCTTTTTACATCCCGAAAAGGCTTAAATAAAACCCCAGCAATTCCCTGCCCCAGAAAAGGGACAGGATGGCGCCCCAGGCCAAAAACGGCCCGAAGGGAACCATGGCCTTGGGCTTTATTCCTTTCGGAGCTTCACTTTTTTTAGCCCGGCCCAATAGGATCAGCAGCACACCGACAACCGATCCGGTCAGGAAGGCCAGGAAGAAACTTACCAGCACGGCCTTCCAGCCGAAAAAGGCCCCGATCATGGCCGCCAGCTTGATGTCCCCCCCGCCCATGGCCTCCTGTTTGAACACCTTTTCCCCCAGCCAGGCCGCCAGCCAAAGGAATCCACCCCCCAGCACCACGCCGATGGCGCTGTCCGCCAAGGGCCACAGCGACAGGACATCCCCCCGGCCGAATACCGTTTGGTCCACCGGAAGTCCGAAGGTAGCCAGGGCCGCCAATAGAAGACCCATAGCCAGACCGGAGAGGGAAAAGACATCGGGGATGATGTAGTGTTCGAGGTCTATGGCCGAGATAACCAGCATGGCCCAGACGAAGGGTATATACCCCGCCAGTTTCCAATCGGCCCCGAATTTAAGATAGACCCCCAGGAATAAAAGCGCGCTCAATAGCTCCACCAGCGGATAGCGCCATGATATCTCGGCCTGGCAGCTGCGGCATTTCCGGCCCAACAGCAGGAAACTGATCACCGGAATATTGTCGTACCATTTGATCCCGGTCAAACACTTGGGGCAATGCGAAGGAGTGAAGACGATCTCCTCTTTGCGGGGTATCCGCCAGATGCAGACATTGGCGAAGGAGCCGAACAACAGCCCCAGGATGAAGATTATAATTCCCTGAAACATCTTTTGCCTGTCATATTATTTTATGATGAATCCGCCCAGATCATAAGCCCAGGCCTTCTCCAGGGCGGCCTGATAAATTCTGCCCGGAACCAGGGGGCGGGAACAGCGGATATATATCTTGCCGTCTATCTCCGGGGCCTCGCCATCGCTCCGTCCGAAGTATTGATAACCGGACTTGAATGGGATATTGTTATCACCCTTCGTCATCCGTCCTTCAATGATAACCAAAACAGGTTGACCCACTCTTAACCGATTTTTGGCAGAAGAAACCTTTTGCTGCAATCGCATCAAAGAATCCAACCGTTGGAATTTTATTTTTTCGGAGACCTGACCAGTCATCTTGGCGGCCCTGGTCCCCGGCTCTCGGGAATACGCGAAGACCCCCACCCGGTCCAGTTTCATCTCACCGGCAAAATCATGCAGTTCGGAGAAATCCTCCGCCCTCTCTCCGGGGAACCCGATGATGAAGGTGGTGCGCAGGATTATCCCGGGAATTTTGGCGCGAAGTTTGTGGAGCAGTCCGATTATTCTCTGCTTCGTCACCTTTCGTCCCATTTTCGCCAGAAGCCGGTCGGATACATGCTGCAGCGGGATATCCAGGTATTTTACTATCTTCTTCTCCCGGGCAATTATGTCTATCAGCTCATCGTCGATATGGGCCGGATGGGTGTAGAGGATGCGGATCCATTCCAGGCCATCTATTCGGGCCAATGCTTTCAGCAAACGGGGAAGGCTGCGCCGGCCGTAGATATCCGAACCGTAGGCGGTGGTGTCCTGGGCGATCAGGTTGATCTCCCTCACCCCCCGGCTGACCAGGATTTTGGCCTCCCGGATGATCTCCGGCAGCGGACGGCTGCGGAATCTTCCCCTGATGGACGGTATCAGACAGTAGGAGCAGCGGTTGTCGCAGCCGTCGGCTATCCGCAAATAGGCCCAGCCCGGCCCGGTGCTGACCAGGCGGTTTTGATAGAATTGCGCAGAGTAATTGCCGGCCTTGGCCGGGATGGAATTTTTCCTGCCGTCTTCCAGCGCCGCCAGGATATTGATGTAACCGTGAACGCCCACCAGGCCGTCTATCTCCGGGATCTCTTTTTTCAATGACCGGCCCATCCTCTGGACCAGACAGCCGGTGACCACCAGCCGGAACCCCAGGTTCTCTTTTTTCATTGCCAGGGCCGATATCTCGGCCAGCCCTTCCTCCACCGCCTCCTGCAGGAACCCGCAGGTGTTGACGATCACCGTCCCGGCGTCATTGATGTCATTGGTGAAGCGGTATCCCTTCTGCGCCAGCTGGCCCATCACGGCCTCGGTGTCGATGCGGTTCTTGGGACAGCCCAGGGAGATGATATGGACGTTATTGGACAGCATCGGAAGTTAAGAATACGTTCAGATCGCTTTTTTTGACCAGATAATCACGGGAGGAGAATTTGAATTCGTATCCCATGTCCTTATTTATGCCATCCATAAATTTATTTATGGGATTGGTATCGGTCCGGATCTCCACCAGGCCAGGGAAATCATTCACCAGCTTTTTGTACATCGCCGCTTTGAGCCATTTGCCCAACTGCCGGCCCCGGTAATCACGGCGCACCCCGGTCATGAACTGATAAATCGACCGGGGATTGTTCCTATCTATGGCTACGTTGCTCATGGCTACCATCTGCCGGTCACCGGCAAACAACAGATAGCTGTAGACGATCCGGTTCTTTTGTTTGTCTTCCTCATACGCCTTTCTGATCTCATCCGGGGTCACCTGATAGTCATCGGCTATGGGGTCGGGCGGCATTTCCTTTAGCAGGACCGTGAATAATTTGCAATACTCTTCCAGATGTATTTCAGGAATGATCTGATGGAATTCCAAGCGCAGATCCTTGTTTTTCCCCGGAATGGTTTCCAGCCATTCATTTATGCTCCCGATATCGGCTTTGGCAATCTCTAAGACATATCGGTTGACGTTTCGCTTGATAACGCCTTTGAAGGCTGCAGCCAGCTGTTCATTCAGCTTCCCGGCCGAACCGAAGGTCACGGAATCGTGTTGGGATGAATAACCGTTGATCTCCCCGGCCAACAGTATTATCAGGTCCGGCGGAACGGAATCTCCCAGATAATCGAAAGCCATTCGCACCTGTTCAAAGGTTGTCCCCTTTCCGGTTATCTGAAACGACAGCCAACCGTTGAGGCTCCCTTGGCGGAGGACCAGGGATAACACATAGCCGGCCTCCGGATCCATCCTGTCCAGGTAGGCTTTTTTGAATTGTTCCAGGGTTTCGGGCAGGTATCTATTGTTGCCCTGCAACTCTAATTTTCCCCGGAGATCATAGAAGTCCAGCCATTCCTGCTGGGTGAATCTATCAGGCATTGCCCGGATCAAGGTATGCTTCATGACATTTCCCGGTATTCAAAACAATATTTCTTTCGTTTGCAGGCGGAACAAGGCTGCCCCATCCATAACTCGTCAAACTGCTTCATGACCAGCCCCACCAGGGCCGGATCCCTGGTGATTATGCCGGATTCGAAATTGCGCTTACCGTCGCACTTGGCGCCCATCCCGGCCCCGGTCAGGTTGGCGCTGCCGGAATAGGCGAATTTGCCGTCCACTATCACCGACTTGAAATGTATCCGGGGGCACAACAGTTTTTCCATGCCGCTGATCAGGTTGGGATACCGGTCGAAATCCTTCCTGAAGTTGGGGCCCGGCTCCTTGGCGTGGATCAACCGGATGGACACATTGTCTTTTGCCAGTTGCGAGAGAAGTTTTAGAAAGGGGACCTTCTTTTTCCCCTGGTCGATGTAAAGGTCCTTCAGGTCGGAGGTGCCCATCCACAGGAACTTTTGGGCGGCCGGGATCTCCTGCAGTATCACCTTCCGGTAGATCTCGGCATCGGAGATGAATTCCAGGTCGTATCTCATTTCAGGGTTTTTCGGATATCATCCAGCACCTGCCTGGCCTCCGGGACCATCCCGAAGAATTCATTCAGCCTGACGCAGGCGTATTCCGGGCAGTGGGCACAGCTCTCCAATTCTTTGGCCCGGCCGCACTCCCGGATCTGGCAGACGCGGCAATGCCCAAATAAAAGGGTCCCTTCGGAGGTACACCCGTCGCAGAAGATATCCTCCGGCTTGATGTCGGCGCCGTAGATCTGGGACCAGGTGGCGGCGGTCTTCCGCCGCAGTTCGGGATCGTCGGCGTACCGGGCGATGTAAGCCGGACAGGCTGTGCAGTCCAGCCCGCAGAAAGAGATTTTCTTGTTCATATTTTAACTCGTTTATTTTTGCGTGTCACCCTGAGCATAGCCGCATGCCTAACAAACCGAACGAGTGACGATATTTTCATTCATTATGATAAGAAATATGATCTTTTATGGATTCCCGCCTACGCGGGAATGACATATCATTGGCGTGTCGAAAATTTGATGAGAGGATTCACTTCTTGGCCGGACCGACCAATTTCCCGGGTCCCCGCCTTCAGCAATTTTGCTTTGGCTGAAACGGACGTTAAGAATTCATTGCAGCGATTATCACCTCGCCCTGGTCTAGGAATTTAGTCCGTGGATATACCTGCCACCGGAAATTGCTGGGCGGGTAAGGCTCTTTTGTTACTTTTCTGGCCTACAGAAAAGTAAGTGCCAAGTTCTCTGGATTCCTGCTTTCGCAGGAATGACACGGCAGACCGGCAAAAGCGAAAAGCATCTGTGCTCTTTGTGGTTTAAATCCCTCGGATTGCTTCGTTTGTCGATCTTAGAAGGCACCTCGCAATGACTACTCCCTCTCCAGATTTATTTGGAGAGAGCCTGCACTGAGAATACCCCCATCATTTTTCTACCGAAGTGGTCGGGGTGAGGTCAAAGCCTGGATTCCTGCTCCCCGCCTTCGCGAGGACAAGCTTCACAGGAATGACAACTGGAGATTGCTTCGCCGCTATGCTTCGGTGCAGTCCTCGCAATGACACGTGAGTTCGCTAAAAGTAAAAATGTTTTGTGCCTTGGTGTCTTTGTGGCAAATAATCACCTCTTGGCCGGTCTTACCAGTTTCCCGCTGGCGCTGGCCAGGATATTCCCCTGCCGGTCGGTTATCTCCGATCCGGCCTCCACCATCCGGCCCTTGTCGTTTAGCACCCGACCGGCCAGGATCACCGATTCTCCTATCTTGACCGGTTTTTTAAATCTGACTGTCAGCTCGGCGGTGACCGCTCCGGAGGCCCCGCCTCCGCCCTCAGAGCCGCCTACGGCGTGGGCCAGGGCCTCGTCCAGCAGCGTTGAGACTATTCCGCCGTGCAGTATCCCCTGCCAGCCCTGGAATTTTGCCGGGGGAACGAATTCCGCCCGGCACTGCCCGGCCTGGGGATAGGAGAATTTAATTTGAAGCCCGTCGGGGTTATTGCTCCCGCAGGCAAAACAAAAATGATCGTCGTTAAGCTTCATGCATCCCCCGGGGAATGTCGAACTTCAACGGCTCGGGGATGAACACTTCGTGAATGCACTTCAGGGCGTAATCGTCGGTCATACCGGCGATGTAATCGCCCACTATCACCGGGGCCGGGGTCTTTTCCTTTTTATAAATGTCATGATACTTTTCCAGGTGCCGGCCGAAGCGGCGGAACAGCGGGACCGGGTCATGGGCGTAGCGCTCGTTGTCCTCCCCGTATCTTTGGTAGACGCTGGTCAGCTCCTCGAACAGGGTCCTCAGGATCTTCTCGCTGAACAGCCCGTATTCCTCCAAGGGCGGCGAGGTGTAGATGTTCTTCATGTTGAAATCGTACAGGGCCTTCATCAGCTGGTGGTTCTCCTCGGACAGCGAGATGCGCCCGGTGCGCTGGGTCTGGGTGATGATGTCCTTGACCAGGGTGTCGATGATCTCGCCGTTCTTGCGCCCCAGCTTCTGCTTGATGCCGGACGGCACCTGGTCCTCGTCCACCAGCCCGGCCCGGATGGCGTCCTCCAGGTCGCGTCCCAGGTAGGAGACCTTGTCGGCCATCCGGACTATGGCCCCCTCGTATGAGGCCGGATAGATCCCCAGTTTCTTGATGCCTTCCAGTTCCACCTTGTCATTCCGGGGGGAGATCTCCTTTTCGTACTTCTCGCCGCAGTGGCAGATGATCCCGTCCCGCACCCCGTAGGTGAGGTTGAGCCCAGCCCCGTCGTTGGCCAGCTGGTCCACCACCCGCAGGGCGTACAGCTCGTGGTGGAATCCTCCCTGGTCCTTGAGCAGATCCTGCAGCACCTCCTCCCCCCGGTGCCCGAACGGGGCGTGCCCCAGGTCGTGCCCGAAGGCGATGGCCTGGGCCAGGTCCACGTCCAGGCCGAAGGCCCGGCAGATGGCCGAGGCGATGGTGGCCACGTGCAGGGTGTGCTCCATCCGGGTGCAGACATGGTCGTTGTCCGGGGAGAAGAACACCTGGGTCTTGTGCTTCAGCCGCCGGAAGGGCATGGAATGGATGATGGCGGTCTGGTCCCGGAAATACGGGCCCCGGATGTCCTCCTCGCGGGGGCGGACCCTTTCGGTGTAAACTTCAGGCTTCAGCGGGTTCTTCAGTTCTTGCATAAAAACTCCTATTACTAATCCCGGCGATTGATTGCAGTCCTTGAGAATTCAAACACCGCCAAGACGCCAAGTTCGCAAAGTTTACTGTTTAAGGGAATTCAACACTTAACCCATAGGCCCGATCCATTAGCGTTCTTTGCGCCTTTGCGGTTAAAGCCCGTGGATTGCTTCGTCGCTATGCTTCGATGCCATACTCGCAATGACGAACGATAGTTGAAAGTTCAAAGTCGAAAGTTAAAAGAATAAAAGTCTCTGTGCCTTTGTGTCTCTGACCTCTCCCTGCCCGACGGCTTCCCTCCCCGCTGCGGGGAGGGAGTGAGGGTGTGGTCTACCCCGAGACGGAGTAGACCTCCTCGTAGGTGGTCACCCCCTCGATCATCTTGCGCAGGGCCACCTGCTTGAGGTCCATCATGCCGTCGGCGGCGATGGCCCTGTTCAATTTGTTGATGGTGACGGTGCGGGTCAGGGCTGCTTTTACGTTCTCGGTCATCTCCATCACCTCGAAGATGCCAGTGCGCCCCTTGTAGCCGGTGTTGCGGCACTCGCTGCAGCCCTCGCCGTAATACAGCTTGGATACCTTCTCCTCCAGCAGTTTGTTCTCGGGATCGTCCGGCCCCACCTCCCGGATGGCGCGGCAGTGGGGGCAGATCTTGCGCACCAGACGCTGGGCCACTATCCCCACCACGGTGGAGGCGATCAGGTAATACGGGATGCCGATGTCCATCAGCCGGATGATGGCCGAGGGCGAGTCGTTGGTGTGCAGGGTGGTCAGCACCAGGTGCCCGGTGAGGGCCGACTGGATGGCATGGTCGGCGGTCTCCTTGTCCCGGATCTCGCCCACCATGATGATGTCGGGGTCCTGGCGCAGGATGTAGGGCAGGATGTTGGCGAAGGACACCCCGGCGGTGTGCTGGACCCCTATCTGGTTGAAGTCCTCGATCACCATCTCGATGGGGTCCTCCACCGTGATGATGTTGACGTCCGGCGAGGACAGCGATTTGAGCGAGGAGTACAGGGTGGTGGTCTTGCCGCTGCCGGTGGGCCCGGTCACCAGGATAATGCCGTTGGGCCGGTGGATGAAGGCGTTGTATAATTGATATTCCCGGGGGTAGAATCCCAGCTGGTCCAGGTCCTGCATCAGCACCTCGGGGTCGAAGATCCGGATCACCACCTTTTCGCCGAAGGCCACCGGGATGGTGGACACCCTCAGCTCCATCTCCTTGCCGCCGTAGCTGGTCTTGATCCGGCCGTCCTGGGGCCGCCGCTTCTCGGCGATGTTCATCCGGGACATGATCTTTATCCGTGAAAGTATCGGGGCGTGCAGGGCCCGGGGGATGGTGTAGATGTAGTGCATCACCCCGTCGATCCGCAGGCGGACGTAGGATTTCTCCCGCTTGGGCTCGATGTGAATGTCGCTGGCCCGCTGGTCGAAGGCGTAGTGCATCAGGTATTCCACCGCGCTGGTGATGTGCTGGTCGTTGGCCTCGATCTCGTCCTGGCCCCGCAGCTTGATGTACTGCTCCAAATTTCCCAGCTCGGTGGAGGTGATCCGCTCGGACTCGGCCGCCTGGACCGAGGCCCTAAAGCCGTAGAACTCCCGGATGATCTTCAGCACATCGGTCTTGGAGGCCAGCACCAGGCTGACCTTGATGTTCTTGGCGATCTGCAGGCTCTCGATGTGGTCCAGGTTATAGGGATCCACCACCGCCAGGGTCACCAGGGTATTGTTCTCCTCTATGGGCACCACCAGGTGCCGCATGGCGTAGGGCTTGGAGATGTGCGAGGTGACCACGTCCAGTTTGAGCTTCAAGGGGTCGATCTTTTTATACTCCATGCCTGATTCCTCGGCCACCGCCCGGGTGATGTCGTCCTCGGACAGCAGGCGCCCGCTGCCGTCGGGTATCAGCAGGTTGAACGAGGAGATGATCTCGGCCGGGGTGATGATGTTGGCGGCCTGGTACTGCCTCCGGCTGGCGTTGGTCTCCTGGTATTTCTGGAGCTTGGCCCGCTGGGCGTTGCCCTTGATCTGGACATCCTGGTGCTGGTCCTGGGTGATCTTCCCCTTTTTGAGGAGCACCTCCAGCACGTATTCCACGGTGAGATGGGTGGGTTTTTTCATATGATCTAATTATTAGTGTTGCAGGGGGATGGATGAAATATTATCGCAGATAGAGGGGTAAAATGCAAGGGGAGAATAAAATTCACCCTCCGTCCTCCCGGACCTGTCTGTAGGGAAGGTTTCAAACCCTCCCCTACGATATTGGGCCATCCTGTTGGTTTGGGCGTTTCGGACACGGCGCGCCGTGTATTCAGCCGGACATGCATGTAGGGGCACGATGCATCGTGCCCCTACGATAAATCGCAATAATACAGACCTGGATTCCTGCCTTCGCAGGAATGACATGTTAGGCGGACATGTGGGTCAGGGCGATTTGCCAATCGCTCCTACGGTATACGGGCATACAAAAATCCCCTCTCCAAATTCATTTGGAGAGGGGCAGGGATGAGGTCGGCCTATGTCGTCCTATAATTGGTGTATTGCAGGGCCAGCCCCAGGTCGTCCTCCCGGAACAAGGCGATCACCTTCTGCAGGTCGTCCTTGTCCTTTCCGGAGACCCGCACCTGCTGGTCCTGGATCTGGGCCTGGACCCTGATGCCGCTGGCCTTGATCCGCTTGACCATCTCCTTGGCCTTGTCCATGGGAATGCCCTGCACCAGGTTCAGCTCCTGGCGGATCATGCCCTTGGCGGCGGTATCCACCGGTCCCAGCTCCAGGCATTTTACCGACAGCCCGCGCTTGACCATCTTGCCGTAAAGGATATCCAGCATGCTCTTGCGCTTGAACTCGTCGCTGGCCAGCAGGGTGATCTTCTCGGGGCCCAGGTCGATCTGGCAGTTGGCGCCCTTGAAATCGAACCGCCCGATCATCTCCTTCTGGGCCATCACCACGGCGTTCTTCATCTCCTGGGCGTCGATCTTGGATACGATATCGAATGAACTCTGGCTCATGATCAGTTGTTAGATATTAGTTATTAGATGTTAGTGTGAACCGTGAACCGTGAACTGTAAATTGTAAAAGGAGAACTGTGAATTCTAAACTGTTAACTGTCCGCTATACCCTATTCGCTATACGCTGGTATTTATCAATTGGCGTCGATCAGCTTGGCATTCTTGGGCACCACAAACTGGAAACGGTCGTCCTTGATGCCGGAATTGGTCTTGATCTTCGTAAAGATATACTCGCTGGAATTGTCGTCATGGTCCACCACGTCTATCCCGGTGATCTCGTAGGTCATCTTGTCCACGATGATCTTGACCTCCTTGAACAGGTCCTTGAACTCCGGAATATCCAGCCAGCACTGATGATTGCCATTGGTCTTGCAGCTGTTCTTGACCTTTCCGGTCAGCAATTTGTCCAGGGGGTTCAGCAGCACCAGAAAATCCCTGGTCTCCTCGATATTGGTCCGGATCACCTGCTTGTCCTTCTCCAGGAACAGCCACAGGCTCTTTCCGTCGCAGACCACCTGCTGAACCTCCGGCTTCTTGATGTCCATCCTCAGTTTGTTGGGGCGTTTCATCTCCACCCTGCCCTGGAAGCGGTGGCAGGTGCCGGTGGCCGAAGTGCAGGAGATCAATTCCAGGTCGGCCTTGAAATCGGAGACGTTCTTGTACCTGGCCCTGACCTGGGCCATGATGGCCTCCGCCTCCTGGGCCCAGGACATCCCGGAGATCAGCAGTAAGGCAGCCCAGAGAACAGCCGTTTTTTTCATCAGTCAGCCTCCTGGTCTTTGATTAATACTTCGCGGGCCTTGCTTCCATCGAAGGGGCCCACCACGCTGGCGGCCTCCAGCTGGTCTATCAGCCTGGCCGCCCGGGAATAGCCCACCTTAAGCCGGCGCTGCAGCAGCGATACCGATCCCTGCTGGTGCCTGACCACCAGGGCCTTGGCCTCCTCGAAAAGCTCGTCCTGGCCGTCCTCCCCGGCCGAACCCTCGGGAGGCAGAGCCACCTCCATGCTGTATTCGGCATTGTTATTCTCGGGCTGGCTCTCCGGGGCCGATTGGTCCTGCCCCTCGGTGACCCCGTACCATTGCTTGATGAAACTGACCACTTTTTCGGTTTCGGCGGTGGAGATGAACGGCCCGTGCAGCCTCTGGGGCTCGGCCTTGCCCGGCGGCATGTAAAGCATATCTCCCCTGCCCAGCAGGGTCTCGGCCCCGTTGGCATCCAGCACCGTGCGGGAGTCGGTCTTGGAGGCCACCTGAAAGGCGATCCGGGCCGGGAAATTGGCCTTGATCACCCCGGTGATGACATCCACCGATGGCCGCTGGGTGGCCAGGATCAGGTGTATCCCCACCGCCCGCGACATCTGGGCCAGCTTGGCGATCCGGCTCTCTATCTCCGAGGCTTCGCGGGAAAGCATCAGATCAGCCAGTTCATCTATAACTATAAGCAGGTACGACATCTTTTTGTCGGACTTGCGGTTATAATCACTGATATTGCGGCATCCCTCCTTGGCCAGCACCCGGTACCGGGAATCCATCTCGCTTACCGCCAGGCGGAACACCTGCACCACCTCCTGAGAATCGGTGACCACCCCCTCGATGGTCCGGGATATCGGCTTATCGCCGGTATTCTCCACCTTGTACTGGAACTGCAGATGCGGTATGCCGCGATAGATGGACAGTTCGATCCGCTTGGGATCGATCATGATGAAGTGCAGGTCCTCCGGGGTGCACAGGTACAGCAGGCTGGTGATGATGGTGTTAAGGCAGACGCTCTTGCCCGACCCGGTGGAGCCGGCGATCAGCAAATGCGGCATCTCCGACAGATCGGCCGAAAAGGATTCTCCGGTGATGGTCTTGCCCAAGGCCATGGTCAGCGGCCCCTCCTGGGTCCTGAAATTGCCGGACAAAAAGAGGTCCTTCAGCATCACCAGCTTGCGATGCATATTGGGTATCTCTATGCCCACCACCCCCTTGCCGGGGATGGGGGCCAGGATGCGGATGCGGTGGGCCTGCATGGCCAGGGCCAGGTCGTCGGACAGGTTGGATATTTGGTTGACCTTGACCCCGGGGGCCGGCTTGAACTCGTATCGGGTGACCACCGGGCCGGTGTAGCGGTCGGTGATCTCGCCCTCGATGCCGAATTCCTTGAGTTTCTCCAGCAGGATCTCGGTCTTGTCCTCCTCCTCGACCTCGGCCTTGTCCCGATCGTCCTCCAACAGCGCCAGCAGACGGGCCTGATAATCGTTGCCCAGCTTGGTGAGCCGGGGTTTGGATTCGGCCCTGGGCTTGGCCGGTTCCTTGGCCCGGACCGGCTTGACCGGCTGGTCCGGTTCTTCAACCGGCGTTTCCGGCTCCGAATTCTCGTTCTTAGCTGCCGGCCTCTTTTTAAAGGTCAATTCCCTGGGCGCCTCCTGGGCCTTTTTTAGCCCGTCCTTGACCGGCTTGACCGCGATGTTGAGCCAGTGCTGAAAATTGACCTCGGTGCCCACCAGCAGCAGGATCAGGAAAAGGCCGGATATTATCAGCCAGCCTCCCACCGGGCCGAAGGTACTGCGGGTCAGCTCGGATAAAAAGGTGCCCGCCACCCCTCCCCCGGCTAAATAACCGGTATAGTAAGGAACCTGCAGCAGCCCGAGGGTGGCCAGGCACAACAGGGTGAAGGTCAGGAAAAGCAGGCTGTTGATCATGGAGCGGCCCAGGGGCTTGTGCCTCAGCCAGATCCATCCCCAGATCAGCAGCAGCGCGCTTAGCAGGAAGCCGGCGTAGCCCAGCAGATGGACGGCGCCATAGGCCAGCATATCGCCCAGCGGCCCGCCCCAATTGGCCCGGGTCCAGTCCTGGCGCCATTGGTGGCTGTCGCTCCCGGAAAAAGAAACCAGGCCCACCAGCAGGAACAGGCCCAGGATCATCACCGACAGCCCGAAGATCTCCCGGCTGCGGCTTATTTTAGCCTCTTTTTTTGTCTTGCTATCCGCTTTCATCAAGTGCTTTTCGTTATGATTTCATTATCCGGCCGTCCTTGAATACCGGCACGGTTCTGGATATATCCAGCTGGGAGGCGTATTTCAGGTCCTCCAGGTAGCCTAAGGAGACCAGATAACCGCCATGCTGGCTCTGCTTGAAGGCCTTCAGCAGGGATTTCCCCTCCTTCTTGTAAAGGGAGACGGCCATTCTGGCGCCGTCGGTAAGGATGGCCTCCGGGTTTGCTTCCCAGACCAGCCCGGCCAGCAGCCCGGCGCACAGCATATCCTCCAGGGAGAAGCGCCCCAGTTTTCCCGAGCAGATCAGCAGGATGTCGCTGCCGCCGGAGGCCAGAAATCCGGCCACCGCCCCGGCGTTCAGAAAACCGGCGATGGAAAGCACCGCCGCCGGCTTGGCCCGGGAGATGACCGAGGTGCCGTTGGTGGTGGACATCAGCAGGGTCTTGTTCTTGACCACCGGCTCGGTGAATTCCAGGGGGGAGTTCCCCAGGTCGAAGCCGTTGATCTTGTTGCCATCGCGCTCCCCGCACAGGATCACGTTCTCCCGGCCCAGGGTCTCGGCCAGCCGGGTGGCCTCCTCCACGCTGGGGCAGGGAATGATGTCCCGGCATCCGGCATCCAGGGCGGCCACCATGGTGGTGGTGGCCCGGAGCACATCGATCACCGTGGCCGAACGGCCCGACAGGTTGATGTCGTTCAGCTCGGAGGGGGTTAAAATTACGTCTATCTGCACTGTTTTTTATTTCTTGGTGGTTGACGGATCGAAGGTTTCCCAGCCCCGGGAATCGGTGGACTCGATGCCCCGCAGGCGGAGCTTGAACTCGTCGGGGTTGGTGACGCTCTGGATGGCGGTCTCGTAGGTGATCAGCCCGTCCCGGTAATGCTTCATGATCGACTGGTCGAAGGACTGCATGCCGTATTGGGAGCTTCCCTCCTGGATCAGCTGGGGGATATCCATGGTCTTGATGGGGTCCAGCAAATAATCCCTGATGGTCTGGTTGTTGATCATCACCTCCACCGCCGGGACCCGCCCCTTGCCGTCGGCCCGGGGCAGCAGCCGGAGAGAGATCACCCCCACCAGGGTGGCCGAAAGCAGCACCCGGACGTGCTCGTGCTGGTGCGGCGGGAAGAAGGAGATGATTCGGTTGATGGTCTCCGGGGCGTTAAGGGTGTGCAGGGTGCTGAACACCATGTGTCCGGTATCGGCCGCCTGCAGCGCGGTGGCCAGGGTGGTCTTGTCCCGGATCTCCCCGATCAATATCACATCCGGATCCTGCCGCAGCACATGCTTCAGGGCGGCGGCGAAGGTCTTGGTATCGGTGCCTATCTCCCGCTGGCTGATCAGGGATTTCTTGTCCCGGAAGATGAACTCGATGGGGTCCTCCACCGTGATGATGTTGCGGTTCTCGGTCTCGTTGATGAACTCCAGCATCGAGGCCAGGGTGGTGGACTTGCCCGAGCCGGTGGTCCCGGTCACCAGCAGCAGCCCCCGGTTGCTGAGGGCCAGCTCCTTGGTTATCGGCGGCAGCATCAGCTCGTCGACCTTCTTGATGTTGAAGGGAATGGCCCGCATGGCCAGGGCCACCGAGCCCCGCTGCATGTAAACATTCACCCGGAAGCGCCCCAGGCCGGCCACCCCCATGGAGAAATCCAGCTCCTTCTCGTCGGCGAACAGCTGCTGCTGGTCCTTGGGCATCAGCTGCAGGGCCACCTGGCGCAGCTCCTCCGGAGACAGGGGGGGCTCCTCCAGGGGGCGCAGGAACCCGTCGATCCTCAGCACCGGCGGCAGGCCGGCCTTGAGATGCAGGTCCGAGGCGTTCTCCTTGACCATCCGCTCCAAGGTTCTTTTAAGATCCATCTTCTATCACACTCTTTCCAAATATTTTCCGGTCCGGGTGTCAATTTTGAGCACATTCCCCTCATTGATGAACAGCGGGACCTGCGCCACCAGGCCCGATTCCAGGGTGGCCGGTTTGGTGACCGATGAGGCGGTGTCGCCCTTGAAGCCGGGATCGGTCTGGACCACCTTCAATTCCACCGACATGGGCACCTCCACCCCGATGACCTCCTCCTTGTTCATCAGCACCTGGACCTCCATGTTCTCCTTGAAGTAAAGCCTGATGTCATGGACCATCTCCTCGGGCAGCTCCATCTGCTCGTAGGACTGGGAATCCATGAAATTATAGGTCGAGCCGTCGTTGTACAGATACTGCATCTTGCGGCGCTCCAGCCGGACCTCGGTTATCGATTCCCCGGAGCGGTAGGTGCGTTCGATCACCGCGCCGGTCTTGACGTTCTTTAATTTTGTCCGGACGAAAGCCCCGCCCTTCCCGGGCTTGACGTGCTGGAACTCCACCAGGTAGAACAAAACCCCGTCTATATTCAGCGCCATGCCGGTCCTGAAATCTGCTGTGGATGCCAAAACCTACCTCCTTGATTATATGCGTTCTATGCTTTGATGATTATCAGTTTTTTGGTCGATCGGCTCAATATCCGGCAGTCCCCCTTGGCCACCACCACCAGGTCCTCGATCCGGACCCCGCCCCACCCCGGCAGGTAGATGCCCGGCTCTACGGTGACCACGGAGTTATCCGGCAGGAGGTTCTCGGCTTTCATGCCCACCCCGGGGGCCTCGTGGACCGCCAGGCCCACGCCGTGGCCCAGGCCGTGACCGTAATATTTCCCGTAGCCGGCATCATTGATGATTTTGCGGGCGGCCGCATCGGCCTCCCGACCCCTGACTCCGGCCCTGACCGCCCTCAGCCCGACAGCCTGAGCTTGGGTGACGATATCGTATATTTTAAGGTGCTTTTCGGATGGTTTGCCCAGGCACACCGTCCGGGTCATGTCGGAGTGATAGCCCCGGTGGATGGCCCCGAAATCCAGCACGATAAAATCGCCTTTTCTCACCTTGCGGTCGCTGGGCTGGGCATGGGGCAGCGCCCCGTTGGGGCCCGAGCCCACAATGCTGTCGAAGGAGGGGTTGTCGGCCCCCAGCAGCTTGAGGGTGTGGTCCAGCTGGGAGGCGATCATCTTTTCGGTCAGGCCGGGCTTGATGAACTTCACTATCCCGGCAAAGGCCTGATCGGCTATCTGGGCGGCCCGGGCGATATTCCGGATCTCATCGCCGGTCTTCACCTGGCGCAGATTTTCGGCCATCCCGCTGGCCGGGATGAATTTCTTCCCGGGCGCCAGCTTCTGCAGCTGCAGGAACTGGGCATAGCTCAGGTTCTGATCCTCGATGCCGATCTTTCTGGACCTTACAAAGGCCGGCAGGCGGATGAGCTCCTCCAGCAGGCTGCTTGCTATGATAGTGGTCCTGGCATTTTTGACCTCCCTGGCCGACTGTTCCTGGTATCTGAAGTCGGTCAGAAAGTCCGCCCCCCGGGAATTCACCAGCAGCATCCCGGAGCTGCCGGAATATCCCGCCAGGTACCTGATGTTAATCAGATTGGTGAACAGCATGGCGTCCAGTTTCTTCAGACCCAGGGTTTTTTTAATGCTATCGATACGGTTGTTGGCCATTGAGCGCAACTCCTAAATATTTCATCAGAGACGGAGGACCGCCCCGGGGCATTTTAAAATTTGCCTGGACGGGGATATTGCTACTTTTGGATCTGGGACAGCCAGGACTGAAAACTGCTTACGGTGTCATCGGCGTTGCCGGCTTTCTCCCCGGATTTGTCTTCGGGCGCAGGCTTGGCGGTCCCGGCGGCTGGTGCGGTCTCCTCCGGAACGGCTGGGGATGTCCCGGCATCGTTGAACAGGGCGCCGAAATCCATGCCCGAAGCATCCCCGGTCGGTTCCGGGGCTTTCTCCTGGGCCGCCGGAGAGACGGCCGGTTCAGGGGTTGTCTCCTGGGCGGGAGCCGGCGCAGATGTTTCGGGAATGACCGGTTGGACCGCAGGTTCTTGCTTTTTATCCGATGAACCGAACAGCTGGGCAAAGGGATCCTCGGCCGGCGCCGGCATTTCACCTTCGGTCACCGCCGGAGCAGGCTTCTCCGGGGTCTTTCCCGCCGCCGCTTCAATTGGCGCCTCCAGGGCCGGGGCATCTTCCGGGTAGGCCTTCTCCAAAAGCTCATCCATCCGGTTCTTGTATTCCTCGTTATCCGGCTGGGCGGAGACCAGTTCCTTGTAGATATCTATGGCCTTCTCCAGAAAGCCCTGCTGAACATAGATCTCGGCCAGGGTGCTGGTGGGTCCCTGGGATTCGGCCTCGGTGGCTTCCGGCCGGGGCTCCTCCGCCGGTTCAGCGGCAGCGGAGGGAACCTCTGCTTCAGCCGGCGGGACCTGGGTGGTTTCCGACTTGGTTTCTTCTTCAACCGCAGTCGGCTGATCAGCAATGGCAACCTCGGCGGCCGGCTCCTCGGCCAACACTGGCGGCAAAGCGATCTCCGGCGATCCCTCCTCGGCGGCCGGCTCCGCTTCAGCCTGCAGCACCTCGGGCATGACGGGCATCTCCTGAACAAACGCTTGGGGCGCCGGCTCAGCCGGGGAAATTACCGGCCCGGCCATGGCGGTTTCAGCTGGTGCGGTTTCGACGACCTCGGCCGCCGGCGGGGCGGCTGGCTCCGGCTGGGGCGGCGCAGCCTCGGCCTGCGGCTCGGTCTGCATCAAGCTTTTAAGCTTGGCGGTCTTTTCCGACAACTCGGCATCGGCCGGCTCCAGGTCCAGGACCATCTGGTAATATTTCAGGGCCTCGGGATACATGTTCTGTTTTTCGTAGGTCTCGCCCAGCAGTTTATAGCCCACCAGGTTCTGCATGTCGTTCTTGATGGTCAGCTCGAACTCCTCCCGGGCCAGGGCGTACATTCCCTTGGCCAGATAGCAGCGGCCCAGTATCAGATGGGCGATGGCGTAATTGGGGTGGTTCTCCAGGCCTCTTTTGGCAGTGTCTATCGCTTCATCCAGAAGATCCGATTTACGATAAGCGTCGGCCAGCTGGGCAAAGACCCTCGATTTGGGGTCAGCCTGCAGTTTTTCGCTGAGCTGTTCGATCTCCGGAGAAAGTTTTACATTTTCCTGGGCCATATCCTTAACTCCCTTAAATTTGCAAATTGATAGGCGGCATCAACCGGAAGGCATAAAATCTAAGTTATAGTGATATTATATGCTTACCGGCCTGGTTTGTCAACATTTTTCGCCTTATATTGCCGGCCCATGATCAGCCGGATATCGCTTTGATTGACCTGCCGAAGGGCGGCCGGATGACACCCTTTTCGGTGATGATGGCGCTGACCAGCTTGCCGGGGGTGACATCGAAGGACGGGTTGAAAACAGCCATCTTACCGGGTGCGGCGCGGCATTGGCCGAACCTTCTGACCTCATCCGGGTTTCTCTGCTCGATGGGTATCCGGCTGCCGTCCTTCAACGACCGGTCGAAGGTCGAAAGCGGCGCGGCCACATAGAAGGGTACCCCGTGATGCCGGGCGTTGACCGCCAGACTGTAGGTGCCTATCTTGTTGGCAAAATCCCCGTTGGCGCATATGCGGTCGGCCCCCACTATGGCGCAGTCGATCTTACCAGACGCCATCAGAGAGGCCGCCATGTTGTCGCAGATCAGAACGGCAGGGATCTTCAGCCGGGCCAGCTCCCAGGCCGTCAGCCGGGCCCCCTGCAGCAGGGGCCGGGTCTCATCGACATAGACGGATCCTACCCTGCCCATTTTGTAGGCGGTGGAGATGATGCCCAGGGCGGTGCCGATGCCCCCGGTGGCCAGGGCCCCGGTGTTGCAGTGGGTGATTATCACCGAGTCCTTTCCCAACAAACTTGCCCCCTGCCTTCCGATCAGGCCGCAGGTCACGGCATCTTCAGCATGGATGCCCCTGGCGGCCTGCAGCAGCTTCTTCTTGATGGCCTCGGCCGGGCCGCCGGACATGATCAGTGAATTGAACCGGGCCTCCATCCTGTCCAGGGCCCAGAAAATATTGACCGCGGTGGGCCGGGTCTTTTTTATCCTCAGATAACTCTTCCGGAAATCGGCCGAGATATTCTCGGCTCCGGAGCGCCAGATGCCCAGCACCAGGCCGTAGGCCCCGGCGATCCCGATCAGCGGGGCGCCCCGGACCGCCAGGCCCTCGATGGCCAGGGCCAGGTCCTCCACTTTCCGGCAGACCAGGTATTCGGCCCTCAGCGGGAGCCGCCGTTGGTCCAGTAATCTTACCGTGCCGTTCCGCCAGGCGAGGACTTTTTGCATTTCAATATTTCCATTCTCTGTATCATGGCATTCAGTTTGACCAGGGGCAGCCCCATCACGTTGAAATAGCAGCCGTCTATCCTCTCCACCAGCAGCGACCCCAGGCCTTGGATGCCGTAGGCCCCGGCCTTGTCCATCGGCTCACCGGTGGCGGCATATCTTTTTATCTCCCAAAGGGACAGCTGGCGGAACTTGACCCTGGTCATCTCATGGCCAATGAGCTCGATCTGGCTGTGGGGATCATACAGACAGAGGCCGGTATAAACCTGGTGCCACCGGCCGGACAATATTTTGATCATCCGCCGGGCATCCTTTTCATCGACCGGTTTTCCCAGAACATGGTGGCGGTAGGCCACCACCGTATCCGCCCCCAGTATCAGGCGGGAGGCTGAAGATGTCCGCCGTTTCTTTCCCAGAAACCGGGCCTTTAGCTCGGCCAGGTATTCCGCTATCTTTTGGGGGTCGGAAAAACCGCAGTTCCCCTCGTCCACTTCGGCCGGTTTGATGATGATATCCGCCCCCAGCCCCTCCAGCAATGCTTTGCGGCGGGGCGAGGCCGAGGCCAGCAGCAAAGGCGGCCAGTTCATTAAGTTTGATATCTTGGCCAAACCGCCCTGGCGCTCACTTTATATTCGAACTGTTTGTCAGGCGAATTCCGGTATAGATGATAGCCGCAGCAGGCGATCATGGCGGCATTGTCGGTGCAAAGCTCGGGATCGGGAATGATCACCTCATGGCCCTCCTGGCTGCCGAACCAAGCCATTTTTTCACGGAGGGCCCGGTTGGAGGCCACCCCGCCCACTACCGCCATGGTATGGCAGTTCGTCAGGCAGGACGCCCTTCGAAGCTTTTCCACCAGCACCTCGAACACCGCCTCCTGAAAGCCGGCGCAGATGGCGGAAAGTTCCTGATCGGAAACAGCACCCTTTCCCCGGCCCTGCAGATGATTAAGCACCGCCGTCTTCAGGCCGGAGAAGGAGAAATCCAGGCTGCCCTGCCCCAGCAGGGCCCGGGGAAATTTCACCGGCTTGAGCTTATTGGCCGCCGCCTGCCGCTCGATCAGCGGACCGCCGGGATAGCCCAGCCCCATCATCTTGGCGCACTTGTCAAAGGCCTCGCCGGCGGCATCGTCCAGGGTCTGGCCCATCAGGGATATCCCGTGATCGCGGTCCATGAAAAACAGCGAGGTATGCCCGCCGGAGACCGCCAGGGCCAGCAGCGGCAGCTTCAGGTCCGGCCGGCTCAGAAAAGCGGAATAGATATGGCCGGCCACGTGATTAACCGGAACCAATGGTTTCCCCAGGCTCAGGGCCAGTCCCTGGGCGTAGCTATATCCCACCAGCAGGGCCCCGGCCAGGCCGGGCCTGTTGGTCACCGCTATCAGGTCGAGCCGGCCATGGTCAGCCCCGGCTTTGGTCAAAGCCTCCTCCGCCACCTGGGACACCCGGTTCAGATGGTCCCGGGCTGCCAGCTCCGGCACCACCCCGCCGTATTGCTGGTGGATCAGCTGGGAATGGATCACATTGCTTAACACGATCTCCCCGTCCTGCACCAGGCCGGCCGAGGTCTCGTCGCATGAACTCTCGATCCCCAGCACCATCATCGGATGTTGACCTCGAAATCCCGGGGACTGGCGGCGATCAGCACCAGCTTGTCCGGAAGCTCGATGGTGGCCTGCAGCTGGTGCTTGCCCGGAGGAAGATCCTTCAGGTCAAGCACAATTTTCAGGTCGGATTGTTTGGCGGCGTCCAGAACGTTCCGGGGGCCGGACACCACCAGATCTATGGCGCCGGGGGCGAAGCTGACCAGGTAATCACTGCTCCGGTTGATCACCGCTAGCGGTATGTTCTTGAACACCCGCTCCCCGCTCTTCTCAAACCGAAGGAACACATCGATGGATTCGGGGCTGACTGCGAACAGGCAGGAATCCGGCAGCAGCAAGGCCGATCTCACCAATGTTCCCACCGAGAAGCCATCGATTCTTATGGGGGCCGAATAAACGGCATCCAGCATCTCCAGCTGCCGGGCCGGGCCCTTTAACAGAGCCGAAGCCGGTTCATACCGGATGCTGTCGGAGAGCACCAAACCGTCCGCCGGGTCGCCCACCAGGTCGAGCAGGATGCTCACCAATTTCTCGGTTTGGCGGTCCAGATTGACCTCCATTTCCTGTTCCAGGAACTGGACCGACCGGATCTTAAGCCGGAAAGGCAGCACCAGATGATCCGGGGTAAGCTTGACCTTGAATTTTTTGATCTGGCGGTTCTCGGCATCGATCACCACCGCCGGTTTTTTGAACTGAAAGGCGACCAGGTCCTTACCCCTGGCCTCGATATCGCAGGTAACCGGGGGCAGGCACCGGGCCAGGGAATGCCCCGGGGGGATATTTTTGACCTCCACCGGGCAATGGAAGGCAAGTTTATAATACCTTTCGGTGGAGGCGTACAGCCACAGGGTGACCGCCAGCACCAGGGAGACTATCCTGATATCCAGGTTTCTGAATATCTTATGTTTATTTCCGGTGATCTTCATTTATCTTGCAAAATCCTTCTCCACCAGATCGCAGATGGCATGCTCGGCCATCAGCATGGATTCCTGGATCCGGAATGTTTTATCTCCCGCAGCCTTTATGCATACCCGGCAATATTTTCCCAACGCACCGGAAGCCGGCCCGGTCAGCCCGATAACGGCCAGCCCCTTTTTCTTGGCGGCTTTGGCCGCTTCGATGACATTGGGCGACCGGCCGCTGGTGGTGATGGCCAGCAGCACATCCCCCTTTTTCCCCAATGCCTCCACCTGTCGGGAGAAGACGGTGTCGAAGCCATGGTCGTTGGCCTCCGAGGTGATGATGGAGCTGTCGGCGGTCAGGGCCATGGCCGGCAGGGCCTTTCTCTCTTTTAGAAAGCGGACCACCATCTCGGCCGCGATGTGCTGGCTGTCGGCGGCGCTGCCCCCGTTCCCGCAGATCAAAAGCTTTCCGCCTTTTTTGAATGCCCCGGCGATTATATCGGCCGCTTTGATTATATCGCCCGCAGAGCTTTCCGCCGTATCGATGAGGGCCTGGGCGCTTTTCAGCATTTCCCGCCGCAATTGAGCCGAGGTGATATTCATATTTTTCATGTATCCTTAAGTATTATTTGATCTCCCCGGTTTCCTTGAGATAGTCCCTTAAGCCTTCCTCCCAGGGCCTCAATGTTTCCCCGAAGGTCCTTTCCCAGCAAAAATTCCGCAACACGGAATACGAAGGTCGGGTGGTCGGGGTGGGATATTCAGAGGAAGCAATGGGCAACACCTCGGACTTGATCCCGGACATTTCCACCGCCTTCCTGGCAAGATCGTACCAGCTGCAGGCTCCCGAGTTTGACAGGTGGTAGGTGCCGTATTTGTCGCTGGCGATCAGGCGGGCAATGGCCCGGCACAGGTCCCGGACATAGGTGGGCGATCCCACCTGGTCATTGACCACCTTTATCGTTCCGGCCTCTTTTGCCTTAGCCAGGATGGTGCTGATGAAATTGCGGCCCTGCTTACCATACAGCCAGGAGGTGCGGACGATGTAGAATTTTTTCAACAGCTCCCTGACGGAATTCTCGCCGTCCAGTTTGGATCTTCCGTAATGCCCCAACGGCCTCGGCTCATCCCATTCGCAATAGGGCTCGCCTTTTTTGCCGTCGAACACAAAGTCGGTGCTGACGTACAGCATGGGGATATCTAGCTGCCGGGAGGCCAAAGCTACATTTCTGGTACCCAGTCCGTTGACGGCATAGGCGGCAGCGGGATCTTTTTCGCAGCCGTCCACGTTGGTCATGGCGGCGCAGTGCAGAATGATCTCGGGATCGTACCCGACAAGCCTTTCGACCGCATCTGCGCTGACCAGATCAACCTCCTGAACATCTATGCCGGTCACCTGGTGGCCGCCAGCCACCTCTCGGCACAGGTCGGCGCCCAGCATCCCTTTGGCCCCGGTGACTAAAATCTTCATTTTTTATTCCTGGCCCTTTGCCCGATGAACTGGTTGACCACCCACAGGTCCTCGATGGACGAACCGGCGTCGCCCCACCAGCCCTTGATGATCTCGTAGGTCATCTGGCCTTTCTTGATGAAGGCGTTGTTGACGTCGGTGATCTCCAACTCGCCCCGGCCCGACGGCTTCAGGGTCTTCAGGATGTCCCACACTTGGGAGTCGTACATGTAGATGCCGATCACGGCGTAATTGCTCTTGGGGTTCCTGGGTTTCTCCACGATGTTCTTCACCAGCCGGCCCTTGACCTCCGCCACCCCGTATTCCCGGGGGTTGGCCACCGTCTTCAGGAATATCTTGGCACCGGATTCCTGTTTCTGAAAATCGCCCACCGCCTTTTTGATGGATCCGTCCAGGATGTTGTCGCCCAGCATCACCACCACCTTGTCATGGCCCACAAAATGGCGGCACAGCCCCAGAGCCTCGGCGATCCCGCCCTCGCGCTTCTGATAGGTGTAGTTGATGTGCTTCAGCCCGAACTCCTCGCCATTGCCCAGCAGGCGCAGGAAATCGCCGGCCGCGTTGCCGCCGGTCACCAGCATGATGTCATTGATGCCTGCCTGCACCAGGGTCTGGATGGGATAATAGATCATGGGACGGTCATACACCGGCAGCAGATGTTTGTTGGTGATGCTGGTCAGGGGACGCAGGCGAGTGCCCAGCCCTCCGGCCAATATTACGCCTTTCATTTTTTCTCCTTATAGTGGATCATTCTGGCAAACTTATTTATGATATCGTTTTTGATTTTCCCTTCCAGCACATTCCCTATGACCACTGCCGTGGCCCCGGCCCGGGCCTTTGTCCCGGCGGTCTCGGGATCCTTGATCCCCCCGCCCACCACCACCGGCAGGCCGGCATATCTGGCCACCCCGCCGATCATCTTCTCCGACACCGGAGAAAGGGCGCCGCTGCCGGCGTCCATGTAGATGAGCTTCATGCCAAGATATCTGGCCGCCAGGGCATGGGCCATGGCGATGTCCGGCTTGTCGTGCGGGATGGGGATGGAATGGCTCATATAGTTGGCCGAGGTCAGACGTCCGGATTCCACCAGCATGTAGCCGGTGGGGACCACCTCCAGCCCGGAGCGTTTGACCATCGGCGCGGCCTTGACCTGCTCCTCGATCAACAGATTGGCGTTGCGTCCGCTGATCAGCGAAAGATACAGCAGGGCGTCGGCCTCTTTGGTCACCTGGTAGGCGCTGCCGGGAAAGATCGCTATCGGCCGTTTGAAATTTCTTTTCAGGGCCCTGGCAACCAGGCCGATCTGATCCGACATCAGCAGGCTGGTGCCCAGAAATACGGCGTCCACCCCTTCCTTCTGGAAGACCGCCCCCAGTTTGGCTGCCTGGGCCGGCTTGACCTTGTCGGGATCCACCAGCACCACAAAAGCCGCTCCCTTGGCCTTGGCGGTTTTTAAAAGATATTCGTAAAACATAACTTTCCTTTCGACCTTCTCGATTGATCTCCTTCCCCTGCGGGGAAGAGCCTGGACTGATGAGAATATTTACTCTTCCCGACGAAGTAGGCCGGGGGTCAGGTTGGTGAGGTCAGCGCCCCGGTGGGGCAGACTGTGCCGCATTTCCCGCAGGAGATGCATTTATCCTGGTCTATCTCCAGTCCCCAGCCGTGCAGGACAATGGCCAGCGCCGGGCAGACACCCGAGCACAGGCCGCAGTTCCCGCAGAGATTTTTTTGGATTACTATCATGCTTGGCCGTTGAATAAACTTCCGATCTGTCCCATATATTCCTTCAGTTTGCCGTCATCCTTGCCGCCCACCTGGGCCAGCTGGGGCCGACCGCCGCCTTTGCCGCCGGTGATCGCGGCGACCTGCTTGGCGAGGTCCCCGGCCATGAACTTCTTGGCTTTAACCAGCTCATCGCCCACCGCGATGGTGAACCCGAACTTGCTTTCGTCCGTACTGGCCAGAATGATCACTCCGCCCGGAAGTTTCATCCGCAGTTTGTCGGCCATCTCCCGCATGTCTTCCTGGGAAAGACCATCCAGCAATTTGACCAGCAATTGAACCTCTTGATCCTTTTTAACCTCTTGAACCAAGGCTTCTATCATTCCGCCCTGTTGAAGTTTCGCCGCATCTTTCTTTGCCTTCTCCAGTGCTTTCAGCTCCTCCATCTGGGCATTGAGCTTTTTGACGATGTCCTCGCGGTTGGCCTTAAGACGGTCCTGGATCTCGGACACCAACAGCTGGTCCTGTTTGGCGAGGCGGTAGGCGGCCTCGCCGGTCACGGCCTCGATCCGCCGCACTCCGGAGGCGATGGCCTCCTCCCTGACTATCTTGAACAGCCCCAGCTCGCCGCTGTGCTTGACGTGGGTCCCGCCGCATAGTTCCTTGGAGAAATCCCCGCAGGATATCACCCGGACCTCCTCCCCGTATTTCTCCCCGAACAGGGCCATGGCCCCGGTCTTCTGGGCCTCGGCCAGCTTCATGTGCCGGTCGGTCACCGGAATGTTGTCCATGATCTTTCGGTTCACCAGGTGTTCCACCTCTTCCAATTGCATCGGATCCAGGGCGGCAAAATTGGTGAAGTCAAAGCGCAGTCGCTCCGGACCGACCATCGAGCCCTGCTGCTGGACATGCTTGCCCACCACCTGCTGCAGGGCCGCCTGCAGAAGATGGGTGGCGGTGTGATGCCGGGCGGTGCTAAGCCTGGCTGCTTGGTCGACCGAGGCGGTGACCTCGTCTTTGACCTTGATAGTGCCGGAAACTATCTCCGCCCGGTGGATGGTCGAAGCGTTGAAAGCCTTGACGGTATTGAGCACCTTGATCCGGCAGTTTGAGTTTTCAATGATGCCCACGTCGCCGGCCTGCCCTCCGCCCTCGGCATAGAAGGGGGTGTTCTCCAGGGTGAGGTCGACGGTCTCCCCCTTTTCGGCGGACTCCAGTTTGAGTTCTTTGCGATAGATTCCGGTGATCCTGGTGTTTCCCTGAAGCCTGTCGTATCCCACAAAAATGCAGGATGGATATTCAACCTCCTTGGCAGCGGTGAACGCCACCTCGCCCCGGGCCGCCCGGGCCCTCTCCTTCTGCTGTTCCATGGCCTGGTTGAACCCCTCCAGGTCCAGGGTCAGGCCCTGTTCCGCGGCGATCTCCTGGGCCAGGTCTATGGGAAAGCCGAAGGTGTCGTAGAGCTTGAACAGCACCTCGCCGGGGATGGCCTTTTTGTTGGGCGGGGTGATGGCCGCGGCCGATTCCAGCAGTTTGGTCAGCCCCAGCGCCACGGTGGAGACGAAATTCTCCTCCTCGTTTCTGACCACCATGGCAATGTGCTCGGTCCGGGGCTTAAGGTCGGGATAGGCCTGGCCCATGATCTCTATGACGCCCGGCACCAGATGGTGCAGGAAAGGCTCGGTCAGTCCCAGCAGGCGCCCGTGCCGGGCGGCCCGCCGCAGGATCCGCCGGATGACATATCCCCGCCCCTCGTTGGACGGCAGCACCCCGTCCCCGATGGTGAAGACCAGGGCTCTTATGTGGTCGGCGACCACCCGGAAGGAAACATCGGTCTGCCCCTGGCCGTAGGTTATCCCGGATATCTTCTCCACCGCCTTGATGACCGGATAAAACAGGTCAGTGTCATAGTTGGAATTTTTCTTCTGCAGCACCCGGACGATTCGCTCAAAGCCCATTCCGGTGTCCACGTGCCTGCTGGGCAGTTCGGTCAGATTTCCGTCCGGCCCCCGGTCGTACTGGATGAACACCAGGTTCCAGATCTCCACGAACCGCCCGCAGCCGTCCACGTTCACCCCGCAGACATGCCCGTCCTCGCCGGCCTTGGTACAGGTGCCTTCCCCCATGTCCATGTGTATCTCGGAGCAGGGGCCGCAGGGGCCGGTCTCGCCCATCTCCCAAAAATTGTCCTTCTCGCCGTGGCGGCTGATGTGCGAAGGGTCGATATCGGTCAGATCCTTCCAGAAACCAAAAGCCTCTTCATCGTTGACATAGACCGTGGCGTAGAGTTTTTCCTGGGGCAGTTTCCAGACAGCGGTCAGCAGTTCCCAGGCCCAGGAGATGGCCTCCTTCTTGTAATAGTCTCCGAAGGACCAGTTGCCCAGCATCTCGAAGAAGGTGTGATGGGTGTGGTCCCGCCCCACCTCCTCCAGGTCGTTGTGCTTACCGGAGACCCTCAACACCTTCTGGCTGTCGGCCACCCGCTTGTAGCCCCGGTCCTCCAAGCCCAGGAAGATCTTCTTGAACTGGTTCATCCCGGCATTGGTGAACAGCAAGGTGGGATCGTCCTGGGGCACCACCGAATCCGACGGCACGATGGTGTGGCCTTTAGATCTGAAGAAATCCAGGAATGATCGGCGTATTTGATCTGATGTTTGCATGATATTATGATTTGATATTTTTTCGATAGGGTCTTGTCTATTTGGGCAGCAAAAACAGTATGGTAAAAAAGTGGCAGATGCTCCCGGCCAGCACGAACAGGTGCCAGACCGCGTGGTGGTATTTCAATCTGCGCCACAGGTAGAAAACCGTCCCCAGCGTGTAGAACAGCCCTCCCACCCCCAGGAACACCAGGCTGACCGTGTTCAGATTCTCCAGCACCGGTTTTATCACCACCACCACCAGCCATCCCATGGCAATGTACAGCAAGGTGGACATGAACACGAATTTGTGGGTCCAGAAGGCCTTGCCCACTATGCCCAGAACAGCGATGCCCCACACCACGTCGAACACGGTCCAACCCAGCCGGCCGTGCAGGGTGATCAACGCGATCGGGGTGTAGGTTCCGGCTATCAGAAGGAATATGGCCGAGTGGTCGAAGATCCGGAACAACTGCTTGGCCCGCCCGGCGTAAAAACCGTGGTACAGGGTGGACGACAGATACAGCAACACCAACGTCGCCCCGTAGATGCTGAAGCTGACGATGTACCAGGCGTTCCCGGACAGACTGGCCAGCACCACCAGCACCGCTAGGGCCGCAATGGCCAGCCCCAGTCCCACCCCGTGCAGGATGGCGTTGGTGGTCTCCTCGCCCGGGGAGTAACGCTCCACCGAATCGGCATCGGAGTCACGCACCGCAGTCATTAGCTTTAGCCAGCGCCTGAAGGTGGTTTGAATCATTCTGAATTATTTTCCTTCAGCAGTTCCTTCAGCACTTTTGAGACTATCGAGGCTTCGTACCCCCGGCGGGCCAGAAACCCCGCCAGCCGCCGCTTGGCAGTATCGGAATCAAGCTTGCGGTAAAGCTTCATCTTTCTCCGGGCCAGATCCAGGGCCGCCGGGAACTCATCCGAATTGATTTTATACTCCCTGACGGCCTGATCAACTATCTCCCGGTCTATCCCCTTGGCAAAGAGCTCCTGCCGCAAACGGACCACGCCGGTGGGCCGAAAGTGCTGCCGGTTCTCGATCCAGTCCCGGGCGAACTTCTCATCGTCCAACAGCCCCAGCGACAGCAGGTCGTCTATCACCAGATCGATATCCCCGGGGGAGGCGCCTTTTACCTTAAGCTTGTCCCTGACGTCTTTGACCGAGCGTCCGCGTAGCTCCAGCAGCCGCAGGGCATAATTCCGGGCCTTGTTTATATCCATGGTTTATTCCCGCAGACCTTACCTCCCCTTATCCCCTCCTTGATCAAGGAGGGGATTTTGGGGTGGTCTATCACGAATAATGTGCGCTTTATTTCCGCCCCCGTTTCTTGGGCTCTTCCTTCTCCTCTTTCTCCGGCTCCTGGCCCTCCGCCTTCTGCCCGGCCGGCGGATCGAGCTTGGCCTTGAGGTCGATCTCTATCTTCTCCAGCAGGTCGGGATTCTGCTTGAGCATGGCCTTGATGTTGTCCCGGCCCTGGCCCAGCCGCTCGCCCTTGTAGGAGAACCAGGCCCCGGCCTTCTCGATGATGTTGTTCTCCACCGCCAGGTCCATCAGGTCGCCGACATAGGAGATGCCCTCGCCGAAGATGATCTCGAACTCGGTGGTCCGGAAGGGCGGGGCCATCTTGTTCTTGACCACCTTGACCCGCACCCGGTTGCCGATCATCTGCTCGCCCTGCTTGATGGTCTCTATCCGGCGGATGTCCATCCGCACCGAGGCGTGGAATTTTAAGGCCAGGCCGCCCGGGGTGGTCTCGGGGTTACCGAACATCACCCCGATCTTCATCCGGATCTGGTTGATGAACACGATGCAGGTCTTGGAGCGGTTGGCCACTGCCGTCAGCTTGCGCAGGGCCTGGGACATCAGCCGGGCCTGCAGGCCCATGTGGGAATCGCCCATGTCGCCCTCGATCTCGGCCTTGGGCACCAGGGCCGCCACCGAATCGATCACGATCACGTCCATGGCGTTGCTGCGGACCAGGGTCTCGGTGATCTCCAGGGCGTCCTCGCCGGTGTCGGGCTGGGAGATCAGCAGGTTGTCCACGTCCACCCCCAGGGCCCGGGCGTATTTGGAATCCAGGGCATGCTCGGCGTCGATATAGGCGGCGGTGCCGCCCTTCTTCTGGGCCTGGGCCACTATCGACAGGGCCAGGGTGGTCTTGCCCGAGGCCTCGGGGCCGTAGATCTCCACCACCCTGCCGCGGGGCACCCCGCCCACCCCCAGGGCATAGTCCAGCGATATGGAGCCGGTGGGTATCACCTCCACGTTGACCCCGGCATCGCGGCTGCCCCATTTCATGATGGCACCCTTGCCGAATTGTTTTTCGATCTGCGATACCGCCAGATCCAAGGCTTTTGCTTTTTCACCCTCCGCCATTTTCATGCTCCTCTCAAAATAATACGTTGAATATAATTACTAAGTTTATTTTAAACCATTGAACACGGGGCCGGTATTAGCCACATAAGGCACAAAATAATTTTCTTGTGTTGCATCTTTATCAACACATCCCTATAATACAACAACCCTTCAATATTTCTTTCCCATCAATTTTGTGTCATGGGTGCCTTTTGTGGTTGAATGGTTACGCATAGTCTACCGTTCAACTTAAAGGCGTCAAACCCCGGGGTCGACGGGCAGGTTGAATGTTTCAGCCGCCCGCATAGCCACCCCGCCAATCTTGTCCAGCAGGGGCGTGGCCAGCCCGGCGATGACGGGAGCAAAAAGGATCCCCTCCAGCATCAGGCCCTTTAAGGAGAACAGGAATATCAGAATGCCGCAGAGCATTCCGTACCAATACTGCCCCCAGTGCCGGGCCGGGGTTGACATCTGGTCGGCTCCCAGCACCCCCAGCGAGAACAGGAACAGGTTGGCCGTCCAGGACAATTGAAATATATCCAGCCCCCCGTCAGCCCGGTATTGCAGATAGAGGAAAGCCAGGGGCATCAGCAGGCCGGCCAGCAATATCCTCCATTTGTAAAGCCGGTGGAGGAATAAAAACGAGAACATAATGGTCAGTCCCACCGGCAGCCAGCCGGAGATGAAATACAGCCGGCCGCTGAAAACCGCCCCCCGCCCGGCGAGATTGGCCAGGCCTGACCCCCCGCCGAAATAATCGCCCCCCGCCAGGACCAGCAGCGCCAGCACCAGGGGGAAGTTCAGGGGATAGGCGTACTCCCGGTCCCTGACGTAGGTTCGCAGCAAGCCGCAGGCCGCCGTCAGCCCGGCCGGAATTATCAGGCTGATGCCGGCCGGGATCAGCAGGCAGATCAGGATGGCGTCGTTGACGAACCAAAGATCCGATCTTTTCCGGCGGCCTTTTTTCAAAGCATAGATGTGCCAGACCAGCCCCAGGAACAGGGACAACAACAGCCTTGAGGCCAGGCCCCAGCCCCACAGATAGAGGCCGAACCCGGCCAGCGGCAGCAGGGCTATGAAACTGCGGAAGCCCAGCTGCTTCCAGTCAAAGCGGGTGCGGATATGGGGCCACAACGATACGTTGAACATTTACGCAGCGAACCTTTAAGTTAAAATATTAATCACTTTCGATGAGCCCCTTAACCGTTCAAGGCCTTTGCCTCTCTGTCATGCAAAAGGCTCAAAGTTTGCCTTCCCCATCGACTTGCCCACCTTGATCTGGTGCAGCAGATGCAGCCGCGACGGGCAGACGAAGCTGCACAGTCCGCACTCCAGGCATTTTTCCAGGCCCAGGGCGGAATATTTTTCCGTCCGGCCATCACCCACCGCGGCATACAGGCATTGGGGGCTCAAGTTCCGGGGGCAGATGTTGGAGCATTCACCGCAGTTGATGCACAGGCTGTCCTCCCAGGAAATGTCGTCCTTCATCATGATCACCCCGTCGGTGTCCGGGGTCACCGGCATCTTCGGGCTGTAATAGCTCTGGCCGGTCATCAGCCCGCCCAGGATCAGCTTGATGTTCCGGTAGCGCGACAGGTCGCGCTTGAACACCTGCTCCAGGGTAGTTCCCAGCGGCAGCCGGACATTGGCCGACTGCCCGGAGGTCTGGTCCCAGACGGTGCACAGCTTGGTGGTCATCGGCCATCCCTCGATCACCGCCTGCCGGATGTTCCACACCTCCTCCAGACCGTAGACCCTGGAGCTCTGGGATCCCGGGAAATTATCCTGCAGCAGGCCGGCATGGCCCTGGGGATATTTGGGCTCCACGACTTCCACCGAAAGGTTCACCGCGCTGGTCAACAGCACCTTCATCCGTTCTATCAGGTCCGGCATGTCGGATGAAATGACCACCCGCCCCCGCACCGAACGGTGGAGCTGCATCAATATCCGCATCCCCTCTATCAGCTTCTCCGGGGCCTCTTTCAGCAGGCGGATGTTGCCGGATACCGGCGGCTCCAGGCTCAGGCCGTTGAATATCAGCAGGTCCGTATCCGGCGGCTCCTGCAGGTCCCTGATCCCGGCCTCCCATATCCGGTGGCCCAGATCGCCCCGGGTCCTCTCCCAGAACCGGGGAAAGGCCTCCAGCACAACTTTCGGCTGGTGCTGGGCCTGGGACACCTGAAGATGAACGGTCAGCCGGGGGAAATCAAAATTCCTGGGCCGGGCCACCAGGTCGGGAAAGTCCTCGATCCTCTCCACCTGCCCGGCCAGCGGGGCATATACCGGAAGGCCCTTCGAATCATAGCCGATGGCGTCGTAGGCATGGACCCAGTCACCGGGAAAGACCGAGGCCTTGCCTCCGTGCCACAGGGGGATGGTCAGAAAATCCGGCCGGTCGGGATTTTCTATGGGCTTTTTATAGCAGAACATTTTGGCCGGCCAATGCCAGCCGCCGGTGATGGATCTGGCCATTTAATTTGTTGAAAATTATTTTTGTAAGTTGCAATAAAACTAACTTGTTAAGTATAAGATATCTGAAAATAAAAGTCAAATGAAAACAAAGCCAAAAGCCGCCCCAAAGTATCAGGGCGGCTTTTATAAAAAATAGCTTAGTGAATGTTCACTTCCCGCCAGGAAAGCTGCTTCAGACCGGCCGATGAGCTGGTTTGGGATAAAACATCCTGAATGGCTTCGCTGGAATAAAGGACATCTATTTGCCCGGTCAAGTTGACCGGGTTGGGACCGCCGCTCGGGTTGCCCAATACGATATCCCCGTTGCAGACCATGGCCCCCAGAACCCAGAATTGGCCGGAGATATGCATCCCGCCCTCGACCACGAATATGCCTTTGAAATATACATTATTTCCCCCGGCGGCCTTAAAGCCTTTTTTGAGCCACCATATTCCGGAAGGATTGGCCGTCAAATTAAGTGCTGATATGTCGACATCGCAATCAAATTCCAGGGCTTTGCCCTGAAAATCGGTCGGGGATACAGTGGTGGGATCGGTAATGGCCGGCAAAAATCCGTAAGCGGTCTTCATACTAATAGAATCAGCAAAGCCCAGCATGTTCCAGATAGGCTGGTAGGTCACATTGCCGGCAGTTGGGGGCTCGCCATTGGATACCGCCCCTCCCTGCGGGCCTTTCAGGGTAGCCCCTGGAGAAGTGGCGATGCCGGGCAAACAGCCAGCATCGTCATCGGTAACCGATGGCGGGTTGCATAGTTCATAAAGTCCACGGGGGCTGTGACAATATGGCAGGCCGCCACCGCCGGTAAGCGAAGCCCCGGCGTCCGGCTGCCCGGTTGAATGCCACAGGCTGACGGGGTGATTGTGCCCGCAGACCCCTCCCCGCCCTCTGAAAAATATATCGGCATTGGTCTGCAGGCTGGCCTTGACATTGCAGTCAAAAAGGATCTTGGAGACCTCGACCTCCAGACTGCGGCGCACATTCCCCCTGATACCGGTGGACCTGATGACCCAGATGGGGGTTGATTTGTCGTTGGGCGCCCCGTAGGGAGAGGCGACCGCAATCCGTTCCCCGGTGGCGTGGTTGTAGTAATAGATCGTGGTGTCCGTGCCGTTGATCTCGGTCTTGTAACGCGCGGTCAGGACATAAACCGAATCGGCGGTGTTTACCGTGCTGACGGTATAGGGCAGCTGAAGGGTGTCGTTCAGCGAGGCCTGCAGGGAGGAATAATAGTCGATGTTGGAGTTGGCCGGCGCCGTGGGAATGCTGGTGTTGTTCACTATCCGGGCCTGCCAGTCGGGATGGACCACGTCGCCCTCTCCGATGTAATAGGGGCTGGATCCGGTAAGGCTCAGCCGGGCCGAAAGCTCGCTGATGCCTGCTTCGGCGGCATTGAGCGCCGAAGTATAGGTGTTCTGGTTGCCGCCCAGTTTCTGCTCGGTGGTGATGGTCAGCATGAACCCGGCCACCATTACCGACATCACCAGCAGCAACATCATGGCGATCACCAGGGCTATGCCTTTTTCTTTTTTTAGTGCGCTAAGCATTGTACACTCCTTTATATGATAATTAGTTTACATCCGGGAAAAAGATGACCAAGTGGCCCTCGGTGGCCGATTTCTTTTCGGCTATGGCCACGTCCCTGACGCCATCCTGGTTAAAATCGCCTATGGTGACGGCCGCCACCTCGCCGTTGAACATCCCCTCGGAGATGTCGTTCCCATTGTTCACCAGCACCCCTCCGAAGCAATCGAACAGCAGGGTCATCCCAGAATAACTGCCGGATTTTATGCCGACCACGATGTGGGGATAGATGCTGCTGGACCATTTCATGAAATCGGTCGCCATGGAGGTGGGCTCGCCCTGGCTCAAAATAATCCAGTAGTTGGGATACCTGGTGGATAAGACCAGCTGCCCGAATCTTTGATCGGTCCCCTGCAGCCAGACCTGCAGTTTGCCCTTGCCGTCGGCGGTTTTGACCGCCGAAACGATATCCTTCAGCCCGTCGTTATTTATATCTATCGTCTTCAGCGACACCACCTCTCCCTCTGGATCATAGACATCGTATTGGGTGAACCAGGGGAAGGCGAAATTGCCCTGGTATACTATTATCCGGCCCGCTCCGTCGCTGGTCCGGGTGCCGACCACCAGGTCGGTATAGGTTCCGAAAAGCCGATAACAGGAGGCTACCGCCTTTACCGCACCCAAATTCAATGCCGGCGTCCATTGGCAGGTGTCCCTGAAATCACGTATCTCCAGCCCCACCTTGTTCTTTGAGGTCGCGATCTGTTTGTTGAGCCACAGGTTAAAGCCGCCGCTGTTGGCCCCCTGGGCAGTGCTGAAGCCCGCCACTATATCCGGGAACCCGTCGCCTCCGAAGTCGCCCAAGGCGATGCTGTTGACCACGTAATTGGCGTCCTGAGCCATTAAATAATATTTGGGCGTGCTGTTGTATTTTAGGTCCAATACGCTGGGATACTGGGCCTGCCCCCATTTGCCGGTAGAGGAGTCCTCGTCTATGGTGGGCCAGACCACCAGGTTATAGGAGGGTGTGCTTACCCCGGTATTATCCAGCCCGATCACCAGATCCTTTCGGGTGCGGGAATTTTTATAATTGGGGTCGGTAATGGTTCCGCTGGATCCGGAATTATTGGTCGTTACCCTGCGATTCATGGTGTCGCTGGCCATGGCGCTGATATTGGCCAGGATATTGGTGGTCCGGGTGTAATCGGCATTGGTGGAGAACAAATTATTGATATCGGTGACCGCACCATCGTTGCATTTATCGAACCAGCCCAAAATGTTTCCGGTGGCGTTGTACATGGTGCCCAGAACGATGTCTTCGTCATAGAGATGGGTGGTCAGGCCGCCTTCGTATTCATAAAAATCGTTCACCGTCATACACATCACATTTACCGCGTTGATGGTAATGGCCTGAAGTTTGATGTCTCCAAAATGCAGGGTGTCTATGGTGTCGCCTTCGGCGATCAGGCCGATATACTTGAAATTTGGGGTGGTGGATATCCATCCGGCGGAATCTGTCTCCTCCACAAAATACATATTTGAGGCGTCGTTCTCAGGGACCATGAACAGGAAATCGCCGTTGTCGTCGGTGGTATCCTGCCCTACCGGGATCATATCATCCATGGTATAAGCAGTAATTATCACACCACCTATGCCCGGCTCGCCCTCAAAGGTTTTAAGCGGGTTGGCGTCCTTGAACACTTTCCCGCCGATGAAGGCCTGCCCGGCCTGCCGATATCTGAAGTCAACATCGGTGTAGCTGCCGGCGGTGATGGTGATGGTGGTGTCGCCGGCGCTGGGGGTGACAGGGACGTATATCACATCGGGGGGGGAACACACCACATCGGTGGTCCGGGGCTCCACCGCCGCGCAATACAGGCCGGTGGCGTCGGAATATACCACTTTGGCCGAGTTGACCAGATTGACGGCGGCCCCCAGTATTCCCTCGCCATCGTCGAACCCCCCGCTGTTATTCAGGTCCTCGTAAACGTGGCCCCGCAAAAAGCCCGGCACATAAGTCTCAACCGGGAAATTTTTCTCGATATTCGCGCTGGTGGCGTCCACTATGGTATCCAATACCCCTACGGGTTTATAGCCGGCCGTGGCGCCGCAAACGATCTCCGGCAAAGTCACCTTGATCTGGATGATCTTGGGTGCCACGCTGAATGAGTAATTGCCGCCGCCGGTAGTATACTGGACCTGGCCGTCGCTTAGTTCTACTTTTACACTATCCACCCCGGCTTCGCCAAGATCGACCTGGTTGTTATGATTGGCATCCACCGCCACTCGGCCGAAAATCGTCTTGCCGTCGATTATCGGCTTGTTCCTGGTTATGGTAATTATAGTATTGAGGCTGACCTCAACATATGCCCCTTTGCTGTTGGGCCGGCTGGTTTGTGCTTGGACATTGATGCCGACCTTGGTGATGTTTTTCAATATAGTGGCGCTGGTAATAGGACCAACGCTGGTAAGTTCGGCGCCGGTCAGTACGCTGTCCCCATTGGCATCCCCCCACAGCCGGTCCCTTGTAACGGTCTGGTCGTAATAATAGTAGGTGAACATCGGGACCACGCCGCTGGAAGTGCTGACCCTGACCAATCCCACCGGGAGCACGGTCCCTCCGTTTGATGTGGTGGTTGGATTATAGCCGAACACCTGGCGGGCCAGGCAATACAAATTTGTATTGGGTGTTAGCCTTTCCTCAAGATCATCCCCCCGATCATCGACGGTCACAAGACCATCATTGTTAGAGTCAAAAGAATACCTTATGGTCTCGGCGCCATCGCTGTACACCGAGCCGGCATACAGTCCGTTGCCCGGCAAGGGTAGCGCAGTGGGATTTATTGCCAGTGGAGTGCCGTGGCTGTCGGGGTTATCGGGATAGGGCGCAAAATTGGCATTGATCATCAGGTCATAAGGGCCGGCATAACCAATAGGGGTGTGCCCGGCGATCGAATTGGCGCCATATCCGGCCGAACGGACATCCTCGGCAATCATATCGAGCAGAATCCTGGCAGTTTGCTGGGCCTCGGTAACAAGTTCAGTGTCCCTTTTTGTCTTTTGACTGCTGATGAATATCTGAATAACGGCCGCAACAATGAAAGAAAACATTACCAATGCTATCATGGTTTCGATCAAAGTGAAGCCTCTGATCTTATTCTTATGCGACATAGCCCTACTCCTTGTTTTGAAATGTTACCGGCTGAAGAAACTTTCTATGTGCAGAGTATCGCGAAACGACGGGCCCCAGGTGGTAAGGACCGTTACCTGGCGAATATATATCTCCCCATTGACGTCGGCAGTGACCCGCCACCATAAGCGGTATTGATTATCCTGGGATGGATTTATGACCGCTGAGGTGAAAACAGTTCCAACTCCCGCCGAGGTTGGAAGGCCAGCAAAACCGGTTCTCTTTAGGATTTCCATTTGCTGTTGCATATATTCCACACCCCTGGTTTTTAACCGCATGTTGGTAATGGTCCGCATGGACATAGGCACCAACCCGGCAATTGAAAGCAACCCAATCGCTAAAATTGTAATGGCCACCAGCAGTTCGACCATGCTCATTCCGCCCTGGCGTTTAAAATTTTTATTAACTATATTCTTCATTGTAATTAACTCCCTATTTTTGCTTTATTATAGAGCCGGACGGAACAACATGAATTCTGATCTTTGCGTTGCGGGTATTAGTCAGCCGCACCCCCCCGGAAGTTGAGGCGTCACCCCTGGGAGAAAATATTATTACCGAAGGATTGCCGGCGGGGATAGAGTCGCTTGTTATATCTCTGGTGAAAGCAATTGATACGGTAGGTTCTCCGGAATCGACAGTTTCGTTGCTATTTAAATCCTTAACTACCTGAAAACTGGTGCCATTTTGGGTAAATATCGCAATATAGGGCACACCCCCGCTTATGGCCTTCGATTTGGCTACCATTAGCTGACCCTTTAGATCATCTGCAGAATTGTTAAGTCGGGCAAGGGGTAATGAGCCAATTAGATTGGGCACCGAAAATCCGGCAGCAATGCCAATTATCAAAATTACCACCATTAGTTCGATTAATGTAAAGCCTTTTCTATTCATCTTCGCTCTCCTCAATTATAGATTTATGCAATTAGCATGCCGAAGTAAAATATATTTCCTTATCCATTTATTCGCAATAGCTTGTTAATTTCCCATACCGACGATCGTTACAGATAACTCTTGTAAACTATTACTTTAAAGTAACAGATGGTACTCAAACACACCAATTAAAACATTATTTCAGTCCATAATCCTTTATCTTTTTAAGCATTACACGATAACTGATTTTCAACCTCCTGGCGGCCTCGCTTTTATTACCGTTGACTTCGCCCAGTACTTTCTTTATCAATCCCGATTCTGCCTCCGCTGCGGCCCGGCCGGAAACAGCCAATAATCCGCCTTCGATACCTTCACAATCCGTGTCCTGGCCAATTATCTGGGAAATCAGAAATTCAATATCCTTCGGCTCAAGGTGGTGGCCTCCAGCCATTATCACGGCTCTTTCGACTGCGTTCTCCAGCTGCCGTACATTGCCCGGCCAGTTTTGATTTGTCATGATCTTTAACGCTGCAGCATTGATCCCAGTTACTTGTTTGCGCTGTTTTAGGGAATATTTCGCAATAAAATGATTGACCAGCGGTTCAATATCATCGCTTCGCTCTCGCAAAGCAGGGATCAAAATGGGGAATACATTAAGCCGATAAAACAGATCCTGCCGAAATAATCCCTTTGCCACCAGTTCCTCCAGTTTTTGGTTGGTAGCGGCTATCAGACGCACATCGACTTTGCCAGGCTTGGTACCACCGACCGGAACGATCTCCCTCTCCTGAATTACTCTGAGGATCTTTGCTTGCAGCGCTAATGAGAGTTCGCTGACTTCGTCCAGGAAAAAACTGCCCTGCTCGGCAATCCTGAATAAACCCGGTTTATCGCGGCTGGCTCCGGTAAAAGCCCCCTTTACGTAGCCAAACAACTCGGATTCCAAAAGAGTTTCCGGCAAGGCGGCGCAATTGAGGGCTATAAAAGGGCCGTTGGCCCTGGAGCTCATCCGGTGGATCTCCTTGGCAATAAGCTCCTTTCCAGTTCCGCTTTCCCCTGCGATCAATACATTGCTGTCGGTGCCGGCCACCTTGGCGGCGAGCTGCAGAACATTTTTCATTGCATCAGATCGGTAGATTATATCAGTAGAGCACTTATCTGAAGGCGCTGTTTTTTCCAGGCTGAATATCCGTCCATACTCATTTAGACAACTTTCTATCGCACTCAAATTGGCGTATATTTTTTTATCCGCCGCTGTCTCGGATATATTATCCTTAAGCTCCTCCAGTATGGGACTTATTTTGGTTAAAAGGTTTTGTGCCGAGCTGTTTATCAGATCTGACCGCTCGGAATATCCCGCCAGTTCCTCCAGTCTCCGGGCTTCGGTGATATCGGAGACGACAATAATGTGGCCGACATTTTTCCCTCCCAACTCCTTGAACCTGCTCACTTCGACCTGAATGATGATTTTCCGTCCTCCGACCCCTTCGATTTCTTTTGTCACGGCTTGGCCGAAATCAATGGTGGAGATCAGGTTGTTTATTTCCCTTATACCATCCTCTCCGAGGATTATCGTTGCAGCCTTATTGAACGATATGATCGATCCTTTGTTGCCCAGGGTGATTATCCCCTTGTCGATATTATCAAGAACCTGCCGACTGTAATGTTCCAAATTATCTGCCCGGATCTTTTCCAGACCATATAGTTCTCCCAGTTTCTTGCCTTTTTCCTTTAACTCGCCGATCATTTTATGATAGGTATCCATCACCAATTCCACATCCGAATCAAATACAATACCCTTATCGCACAACTCATTTTTTGCGCTTTGGGCCATCTTTTGGAAAGGAGAAAATATATTCCTTAAATAAAAATAAAGGAATACAAAGACCAGCCCGCCTATTATCAGCAGGCTAAAATTCAAAACCCATTCGGCAGTTTCCAAAGCAGACAGATAATCAGCCGGCGCAATTATAATCAAATGGCTCTGGTTTATTTTTTTGCCGTAAATATAATCTATATATGACGAGTTGCCCAATTTGTATGGTTTCCCGAGCCTACCCAGTTTATTATCGGAAATCTGTGGAAAGATGAAAGGCCTTTCGGTTGGTCCTTTCGAGAACTGCATTCGATACGCGCTGGTACTAAACTTCCAGGTGCCTTTATCATCTATTATTCCAATCTCCTTGAACCCGCTATAATCAGCAATCTCGCGAATTCTTTCCCGTGCCGCATCATTATTGACAGGGTCGATTCCCAGCAATTGCCGGCTGGCAATATCGGCAGCAAAATCAAGCCTTAGTTTAAGCTGCAATTTGTAATGATCACGCGTGTTGTTCAACATAAACACTGTGGCGATATTCATTACCAAAAGTATTGTAACTATGAGAAACCCGGCCAGTCGGGTCTCCCTCTCGTATTTTAACCATTTGCGCTTCATAGCATAACAGAATATCACAACCCATAGCGGCTGTCAATAAAAAAATGGGATGCCCTGAAGGCATCCCATTTATAAACCGGTTATTTTTATTTCTTGTCGCAGCCGTCGCAATCATCTTTGATCATGACCTTATTCATCATCCCCGGCTTGATGGATTTCATCTTCTTCTGCTGTTCGGCGGTCAGCACTTTGTTCATGGCCAGGCGATGCTCGATGCGGGCGTTATAGATCTTTTCCTGCAGCTTGGAGACCTCGGCCGCCTTTTTTCTGATGGCCCCCTCGTTTCCCACTTCATCAAACAGGTCCTGCAGCTCTATTTTGGCGATCTTCAGGTCGGCGTTCATTTTGATGGTCTCTTTACGTTGAGCGGTGGCCATGTCGTCGATCTTTTTTGCCTGGGCTTCGGTCAAACCGATCTCCTTGGCGATCACGGGATTCTCCCACCATTGCCCCCGGCCCATCCCCCGGCCTTCATTCATCATACCATGCCCATCCCTTTCGATGCGCTTCTCGATCCGGATGTTCTTCTCCCCGCCGCCGGGGCACTGGGCCATGGCGCTGGCCGCCAGCATCAGGGCCGGCACCATCAACAGGATTGCTTTTTTCATCGGTTCTCCTTTGGTTTTATGGTTATTGTTTTCTGCTGTTGTTTCCTGATTGGACCGCACCGGCGGTCCAAAGGTTTAATCTTTCTCCAGTAGCTGGCCCTTGGGTGGGATTTATTGCTGCCTCACCCGGCGGTACCTTTTCTCCTTGACCTGGATCACCATCTGGCGGATCTCCTCGTCAAAGTTCTGGTCGAAGATCCTCCACATGGCCCGCTGCTGGATGGTAAGCATGGCATCCAGCTCCTGGTGGACCTTCTCCATGTTCTTTATGGTCTCCTTCTGTAGCTGGTCAAGGGAATCCAGCTTGGCCTTCAGCTCTTGGTCCTTGGCTTTCCTGATCATCAGATCTTCAAGCTGGGCCACCAGCGTCCGGTGTTTGCGGCGCACCTCCCGCTGATCCTCCTCCATCTGTTTGAGCTTGGGGAAGAACTTGGATATCTGCTGGTTGGAGAGCTTCAGCATTTCGGTCATCCGGGTCACCCTCACCGCCTCCAGCATCCGTCGTTCCCGGTGCTCGGGCGGCGGCGGGCATTCCGGGGGGCACAGGCTGTCGTACTCCTGGAGCATGACCGTCATCCGGGTCTGGCCCATGGCCGGCAGGGATGTAAACAGCAGGAACAGCATCAACATTGTTTTTCTCATTTTCAGCTCCTTGTATTCTGCAGTTCCGAAAGGATATACTCCATTTCGGTTTCGGACAGTTCATCCAGCAGCTGGGCGGCATTGTCCGTCCCGTAGAGATAGGTCCCCTTCTGCAGGGTGGAAAGATATTTCTCGTGGGAGTTGTTCTGAGAGACCGGGATATCCTCGGCCACCGCTTCCAAGGCTTCATCTATATTTGACCAGCCGTAATTCTCCGAAGCCCAGTGGGCCGCCGTCAAAGAGATCCTGTTGTCGGACGATATCCGGGAACTGATCATTGCTATTCCGAACGCCAGGGCGGCAGCCATAACAAAGGATGTTACCGGCATGGGGGCAAGGACGGCGCTCCACCAAGGCTTGGCCGGTTTCAGGGCGGTCTGCTGGACCACGGCCGGCAGGTTGATAAAGAACTGCTGGTCGGGCATCTCCACCTGCCACCTGTCTAGAATTGCGGACAATTCCAGATCGGATAATATTTTATTTTTGTTGCTCATTTTATTCATCGACTTTAATAAGTTATATGATTGCCTTTCCATTATTTGCATTTGTGAAACCGTCTGAAGGTTTAACGGTATCATTGATCATCCTGATATTCCACAAAATCTTTCAGCTTACCCTTCAGCTTCTGGACCGCCTGAAAATAATTGGCCTTGACGCTCCCCGGGGACCGGTCGGTGATCCTGGCGATCTCATCGTGCTTGTATCCCTGGTAGTGATGCATCACGAAAACCGATCTTTGCTTGTAAGGCAGTGCATCCACCGCCTCGGAAATCTTCCTTTGTAAAAGTACATCACGGGACCTGCTGTCGGCCACCTCTCCGGTCACCTCAAAGGACAGGGGCTGGTTGAGGTTCTTCTTGCGCCAGGTGGAGCCGGTGTTGATGGCTATCCTATAGAGCCAGGTTCTGATGTCGCTCTCCCCCCTGAACGAGCCAATGCCCTTTAAGGCCTTGATGAACACCTCCTGGGTGAGGTCCTTGGCATCCTCGACGTTGCCGGTAAGACGGTAGCATAGCCGATAGATGCCCTGCTGATGAGCCCGAATGATCTCATTGAAAGAGCTGGTATTTCCGGCTTTAACTTCTTGTATGGCATTCATTAAGGATTCAGGCATGGTTGATATTCAATAGATTAGACTTGTGCTTAGACGGTATGGTTTAAAACAAAAAAGCCCCGCCTTGGCGGGGCTTAAACCTTTTGTTCTACTTGAGATCGTATTTGATCCCGGCCTTGATGACGAAATTGTTGAAGGCATCTCCCTCGGTCATGATGGTCTCGTACTCACCCAGAACGTTTAAAGCCATCTTTTCGTTCATGGGATATTCGAAACCGGCGCCGAAGCCCAGACCCAATTTGGTCTCACTGGCTGATTCATCAAAGGAATAGCCCAAAATCTCCCCTTTGACAGAAGCGGTCAGCATGTGGAAACCCAGTTCGCCGATGCCGTAGGGTTTGATGCCTGTGCCGCCGCCGAAATAATACTTGGCGCCTGCTTTTAGGGGAATATCCGAGAAGCTGTATTCCCAGCCGTCAACCTCTTCTTTTGAACCCCAAGAGACATAACCGATGGTACCGGTTAATGAAAGTTTTTCATTCATTACATAATCAAAGGTCGGGCAGATGCCGAAGCCCATCGAATAATATTCACCCATATCTCCCAACGGCAGGAACAAACCCAGATCGCCCCCGATGGACATTGCGCCCTTCTGGGCGAATGACAGGGAACCCAAGGCAACCAGGGCCACCAGGACCAGAGCCATTTTCTTCATGACAGAACTCCTTAATGTTGTTTGGTTGTTATTGTTCGGTTGGTGATTTCAATGGCAATATATTATCGCAACCGGACTAAAAAGTCAAGTATTATATATAGATTGGGATCAATCAATTTTTCCTCTCACCAGGTCACCCAGACACTAGCGATTTCGTTCGATGGTTCGCTTCGCCGGCCATATGTTTTGTCTTCCTGATCTATGGCGCATCCGCCACCTCATTGCGAAATGACTGTGCGGCTGGCAAAGGACCGCCTCCGCTAAAGCTTTGGCACTCGTGGCGGCCCAAGATAAAAGCGTAAGCAATCCAGTTTCATTTTCAGAAAAAGTTCTCGGCGCCTTTGTGTCCTTGTGAGATATATTGGAATCATACACCACCGCCTGATCGATACCGGTTAAGCCCAGGTCTGCTGCACCAGCCGGCCCGGGGGATCCGCCAATTGATCCAATTTACACCATGTCAAAATTATAAATAAAAATGGCTATTCCCTTTGGGAATAGCCATTAAGCTCTAACGCAATTTCTTCTTGTGCCGGTTGGCTCTCAGTCGTTTTTTGCGCTTATGGGTCGCTATCTTGTGTTTCTTCTTTTTCTTACCGCAAGGCATTTAAATTGCAAACCTCCTTCTGATTTATCATATTTTATTATTATTTACTTCTTGGAAACCTGGGCCTTCAGCTCGTTGGAAGGCTGGAATATGGGGACCAACCTGGCGGGTATCTGGACCGTCTCGGTGGGGCGCCTGGGATTGCGGGCCAGACGGGGTTTGCGCTCCTTGACCTTGAAACGCCCGAATCCCCTGATCTCGATGTTCTTGCCCTCGCTCAATGTCAGGGTGATGACGTCCAGAAAGGAATCGACCACGATCTTGGCATCCCGCTGGGTAACCCCGGTTTTATCGCAAACCAACTTCACCAGATCAGCCTTAGTCATTTGTGAACCCTCCTTAGTTACAACTGGAACAATTATGAGATGAACATCCGCCGCATCCTCCGGATTTTCCGGCCGAAACGAAACCCCTCTCGGTCTTGCAACCAAAGGTGGAAAATATCTTTTCTGTCTGGGCGCTGCCACAATCCGGGCAGGCGGGTTTGCTTTCCGAGAGGCGCATCAGCTGTTCAAATTTATGGTTACACCTGCTGCATTCAAACTCAAAGATTGGCATAGCATTATGATACAATTTCGGAGCGGTGTTTGTCAATAGGAATTTTAAAATATTTTTTGCAGGAAAATTGCCAGCTCCTGATCGCTGATCTCGAAGGGGATCTTGCCGTGCCGGATCTGCAGCAATTCCCCCGCCAGGGGAAGCCCGCGGCTGCGGGGCGGGGCGGTGATCAGGCTGGGCACCTTGAGCATATAGGCTATGGAAAAGACGTCGTTCTTGGAGCCGATGAAGCCCCGGGCCTGTGACATGGCCTCGGCCGTTTCGGCCGAAGATGGCGAGCTCATCACCGTCTGGCCGTTCAGGGCCTGCTGCGGCATTTTCCCATCGGGGTTTATCACGATCAATTTGAGTTGGGGGTTTTTGGCCAGGGTCCTCAAAATCTTTTCAAAGTTGCTCCTCCTCCAATGGCTGCCGTCCAGGGCCAGCACCGCCTGGCCTTTTTTCAGGCCCTCCTCCTTGAGCCTTTCCCGGAACTCCCTTTTGCCCTCCAGACCCACCAGCTTGGGCCAGGCCGGGTGATGTCCCGAAACCTGCGCCCCCAGGGGTTTTATTATGTCCAGACTGCGGAGTACCTCGTCGGCCGAAAGGGTCCCGGCCTTGATGATGAAATTCTTGAAGGGGTGGTCCCGTCCGGTCTCCTGGCCGCACCGCACCGCTATCCCGGAGCGGAAGAACAGGTATGACAGCTGCTCCATGGGGCGGTAGTTCAGGTCCAGCAGCAGGTCGAACCGGCGCTGGCGGAATATCTTCTTCAGCCGGCGGGATTCCCCGGAGGCCAGGCCGTCGATCAGCCGGGGGCGGAAATCTATCACCTCGTCCACCTCGTTGTCAAAATGCCACAGCCCGCGCTTGTCCTCGTCGATCAGCAGAGCGATCAGGCTGTCCCGGTAATGCCTGCGCAGGGCCCGGATGGCCGGGACGGCGCACAGCAGTTCGCCGTCGTCCTGGGCCGGGAAGCACAGGATCCTGCCGGGCTTTTTAAGAACCCCGGTGAAATCCACCGGCTTTTGGCGGCCGTAGCGCCGGGACAGGCTTATGGCCAGGGCGGTGAACAGGCTCAATTCATCTGCCTTTCCGGATCTTCGGCCCGAAGGCTATTTGGGCCACGCTCTCGATGTTGCTGACAAAATGGAATTTCAGATTCTTTCGCACATGGTCCGGCACCTCCTCCAGGTCCTTCCGGTTCTGCTCCGGCATGATGATCTCCCTGATGCCGGCCCTTTTGGCGGCGATCACCTTCTCCTTGATGCCGCCCACCGGCATCACCTTGCCCCTCAGGGTGATCTCGCCGGTCATGGCCAGGTTGGCCTTCACCGGCCGGTCGGTCAGCAGGGATATCAGGGCGGTGGCCATGGTCACCCCGGCCGAGGGCCCGTCCTTGGGGATGGCTCCGGACGGCACGTGGATGTGGATGTCGAATTTTTCAAAAAAACGGGGATCTATCTTATAGATCTTGGATTTGGCCCGGATGTAGGACAGGGCGGCTTGGGCGGATTCCTTCATCACCTCGCCCAGGGAGCCGGTCAGGCTGAGGCCCTTCTTGCCCAGCATCTTGGTGGCCTCGATAAAAAGTATCTCCCCCCCCACCGGGGTCCAGGCCAGACCGGTGGCCATGCCCACCTCTCCGGTCCGCTCGGCCACCTCCGGGAACACCTTCTGGGGTCCCAGATACTTGTGCAGGCTCTGGGGGGTGACGGCCTTTTGGGTTTTATCCCCGGAGGCCACGTCTTTGGCCACCTTGCGGCAGATGGTGGCGATCTCCCGTTCCAGGTTCCTGACCCCGGCCTCGCGGGTGTACTGGGAGATTATCTGGCTGATGGACCGATCGCTGAATTTGATGTGGCCATCGGTCAGGCCGTTCTCCTTGATCTGCCTGGGAACCAGGTATTTCAGGGCAATGTGCAGTTTCTCCTCCTCGATGTAGCCCGGCAATTCCAGCACCTCCATCCGGTCCTTGAGGGCCGAGGGTATGGGATCCATCACATTGGCGGTGGTGATGAACATCACCTTGGAGAGGTCGAACGGCACATCCAGGTAATGGTCGGCAAAGGAGAAATTCTGTTCGGGGTCCAGCACCTCCAGGAGGGCGGCTGACGGGTCGCCCCGGAAATCCAGCCCGATCTTGTCCACCTCGTCCAGCATGAACACCGGGTTGTTGGTCTCGGTGTGCTTCAGCCCCTGGATTATGCGGCCCGGCATCGAGCCGATATAGGTGCGGCGGAAGCCCCGGATCTCGGCCTCGTCCCGGATCCCCCCCAGCGAGATGCGGTAGAATTTGCGGCCCAGGGCCCGGGCGATGGAGCGGCCCAAGGAGGTCTTGCCCACCCCCGGAGGGCCCACGAAGCACAGGATGGGGCCCTTGGCGTCCCCCTTTAGCTTGCGGACCGCCAGATATTCGATGATCCGGTCCTTGACCTTCTCCAGGTCGTAATGATCCTCGTCCAGTATCTTCCGGGCGGCCGCCACGTCCAGGCTGTCGGTGGTGGAGACGCTCCAGGGAAGCTTCACCAGCCAGTCGATATAGGTGCGGGCCACGGTGTACTCGGCGGCGTGGGGCGGCATCCGGGCCAGCCGGTCCAGCTCCTCATGGGCCGCCTTCAGGGCCTCGGGGCTTAAGTTGGCCTTCTCCACCTTCTTGCGCAGATTTCCCACCTCCAGCGAATGCTCGTCGCCCTCGCCCAGCTCCCGCTGAATGGCCTTCATCTGCTCCCGCAGAAAATAATCGCGCTGGTCCTTGTCCATCTCGGTCTTGACCTGGTTCCGGATCTTGTCCCCCAGTTCCAGGATGGAGAGCTCCTTGGACAGCAGCGGGATAAGCTTCTGCAGCCGGTCCTTGGGATCGATGGTCTCCAGTATCTGCTGGCGCTCGGCGATGGTCAGGTTGAGGTTGGAGGCGATCAGGTCGGCCATCTTGCCGCTGTCCTCGATGTTCAGGGAGACCGCCTGCAGTTCGTCCGGCAGGTAGGGCGCCAGGGAGATGATCTTCTGGAACAGGGACACCACGTTACGCATCAGGGCCTCGGCCTCGATGCTCTTGCGGCCCTTCTCCTTGAGCACCTCCACCTTGGCCATGAGGTAGGGCTCGCTCTGGACGAATTTGGTTATCTTGATCCGGTTAAGCCCCTGCACCAGTATCCTGATGCTGCCGTCCGGGAACCGGAGCATCTTGATGATCAGGGCCGCGGTGCCGATGGGGTAGATCTCGTCCTCCTTGGGCTCGTCGGTATCCTGCCTCAGCTGGGTGCACAGGCCGATGATCTTGTTTCCCAGCAGGGTCTCGTCGGTGAGCTTGATCATCTTCTCGTTGGAGATGACCAGGGGGACTATCAGATAGGGAAAGATAACCTGCCCCTTGAGCGGCAGGATGGGAAGCTCTCCCGGTATTTTTATTTCCTTGGATTCTTCGGGCATTCAATACCTATTCAATGGTTGGGTTGTGGTTTAAGTTCCGTCCCCTGGCGGCGGATGACCGGCCCCCGGGGGCTCATTCAATCTTTATCTCCACGGTCCTGGCTTTTTCCTTGGAGATCCTGATATCCAGCATCCCGTCCTTGTAGACCGAGCTCTTGACCTTGTCGCTGACCGTCTCCGGCAGGCGGATTATCTTCTCGAACCAGCCCTGGGTTATCTCTATCTTGTGGTAGAAGCGTTTCTGGTCCTGGCCGGCGTTGTCCATCCGGGAGCCCCTGATGGCTATCGCCCCGGGGACGAAGGTGATATTGATATCATCCTTGGAGATGCCGGCCAGATCCAGTTTGATGACCAGTTCCTCGTCGGTCTCATATACATCACAGTTGGGATGCCACAGGGTCTCCTCCTCCACCAGATAAAAGGGCTGGGTCTGGTCGGTCATGTCGTTCAACAGACCGCTCAGGTCCCGGCGGTACACCCGCATCACCTTTAACGGTTGATTTGGCATGATTCTCTCCTTCCTCGTTCCTTAGGGAATGAACAGCTTGAAATAATCCCGGTCGGTCACTGAGATCTGGCCTATCTTGTTGCGGACATCCTCCGCCAGGCCCAGTTTTTCCGCCTGCCGGGCCAGCATCAGGATGTGGCGCCGGGTATTGGCGTTCAGATGGTCTATCTGCTGGATCCCGGCATGGTTGACGCCCTGCAGTATGCTGTCGAAGGCCTGGTTGATCTCGCTGTTCTCCAGCTCCGCCAGCAGCAGGAATATCCCATCCAGTCCTTTTTCCTTTTTCAGCCGGGCGAAGGTCTGGGTCATCTTTTGTCCGATCCTCTCCGGAAGGTAATCCGGGATGTCGAAATTGACATCCTTGAGCGCCGGGATCCGGCTGATGTTCTCCAGGGCCCTGGCATGCGACAGTTCCTCGTCGGACATGTCGGCAAAGAATTGCCGGAGTTCCAGGTCCTCGAAGCTGATGGAACACCACAGGTATACCTCGGACATCTTCAGTTCCAAGGCTTTGAATTTTTCCAGGGACCCGGCCAGTATCATTCTGAACCCCCTAAATTTTTACCGTCTGCCGCCCGGGGACCTCCTAATCCTTGGTGCCGACAGTGATCTTGATGATGCGGCGCAGCTGCTTCAATTTTATATTGTCCGCTTTGTTCAGATCCCGCATAATTATGGAGAGGATCCTTTCGCGGTCGCTGATCTTGGCCGGCAGCCCTTTTTTATTGGCTTCAACTTCCGAGTTGGCCGGAAAGAGATCGCGAACCGTGACGTTCAGGGCGGAGGCCACCTTCTCCAGGGTCTTGATGGTGGGATTAACCCGGGCCTGTTCGATGAAACCGATATAGCGGTAATCGAATCCTGCCTTCTCCCCCAGCTTCTGCTGGGAGATGCCCTTGGCCTTGCGGATCCGGCGGGCATTGGCCCCTATCAATTTAATTAGAGCGTCCATTTTTTCTCCTTTAAAATTCAAGCCTCTTATAATTACTTCATCGCCTCCTGGCGGGAGAACTCGCGTTGCAGGGCGAATTCGGCGATGGGCGGCTCTTTTGCCCCGCTCTTTATGAAGTCGGCCGCCTGCCGCCCGATGGCCGGACCCAGCATGAAGCCATGCCCGCACATTCCGGCGATGACATAGAAGCCCTCCAGGGGCGAGCGGTCCAGGATGGGGTTGCCGTCGGGGGTGTTCTCGTAGCTTCCCGACCATTGGCGGATGACCTTGACCGGGCCCAGGGCGGGAACCAGCTTGAGCATCCGTTTGGGCATCTCCGACAAAAATTCATAGCTGGAATCGGTGGAATGTCCCGGAACGTTGGGAACCGGCGAGTAGCAGCCGATGAACTGCCCGTTGTGGCGGAACTGCTGGAAATAGCCGCCATCGGCCCGGTAATCCACCAGCATGGGGATGTTCAGATATTCCACCCCCTCGGTTATCAGGGCCTCGTGCCGCTCCGGTTCCACCGGCACCTCTATTCCGGCCATTTGCCCGACCTCCCTGGCCCAGGGCCCGGCGGCGTTGATGACGATATCGGCATGATATTCGGTCCCCTGGGCGGTTTTGACCCCCTTGACCCGGCCTCCGCCCTGCATTATGGCCGTCACCTCGGTGAAGGTGTTTACCAAGCCGCCGCAGGATCTGATCCTTTCGGCGTAGCCGGCGACCACCGCAAAGGGATAGGCCTGTCCGTCGGACGGGCAGTAGGATCCGCCCAGCAGGCCGTCGATGTTCAGCCCCGGTGCAACCTGCCCGGCCTGGTAGGCATCCACCCAGCGGACATCCTTCAGGCCGAAACTCTGCTGAACGGCAATATTAGCCAGGAAAGCTTCCTTCTTCTCCGGGCTGTGGGCCAGGAACAGATATCCGCCGGGATGCCAGTGGACATCCACCCCCAGTTCCTCTTTCATGGAGCTGAAATGCCTAACGCTCTCCAGCATCAGCCTGATGGACCCCTGGGAGGTGAACTGCTGGCGGATGCCGCCTATGCAGCGTCCGGTGGAGCCGGCGCACAGGAAGCCCTTCTCGATCAGCCGGACCCTATATCCTGCCCGGGCCAGGTGGTATCCGGTGGCCGCTCCGACGATACCTCCACCGATGATTATGATGTCGGCGTTCTGAGGCACTTTCATGAATCCGCCAGGGTTTTCAGCGAGATGGGCTGCAGCGGGGAGCGCTGAGTGACCGGCTTCTGATCCTCCGGCCGCTGCCCCAGCCGGCGGGCCAGCAGCTGGTTGACCAGCCGGCGGCAGGTCCGCCCCTGACAATGGCCCATGCCGGCCCGGGTCAGGCGCTTGACCTCATCGGCGGTAGTTGCGCCCTTTTCGATCGCTTCCAGGACCTGGGACTCGGTGATATCCTCGCAGCGGCAGATTATTTTGTCGGTATTGCTTGCCATACTTTTCACTATTATGACCTCACCCTTCCCTCTCCTAAAGCATTAGGAGAGGGATCGAGGAAGAGGTCAGTTACTTGATCAAATGTATCCAGTCGGTCAGCAGGAACTGCACCCGGCCGATCAGCAGGGAGATCCGCCCCATCACGGTGTTGCCGAAAGAAGCCCCGAAGCCGATCATGATGAACCAGATGCCGATGTTGGCCGAAATTTTAAGGGCCCCCTTCTGCTCCCGGGAGAAGAAGAAATAGCTGAGGGTGGTCAGCACTCCGATAAAGGTGACCAGGCCCCACACCAGGCCCCAGCCGCCCAGCTGGAGATTTGTGGCATCGCCGATGGCGCTCTGCATCTGTTTCAGGATATCGGTCTGAAAGGTGGGTGCCAGGCTCATGCCGCTGCCGGTCCCCAGCAGCACCGCCAGTGGGATCAGGATCAGCCAGCCGGTCTTGGAGCTGAAACGGAAAAAGAACAGCAGGCCTATCAGGCCCGGGATTATGAACCAGAGGTTATGCTGCAGGAAGACCGGGACATACAGGTTGGGCACTATGGCGTTGTTCCAGTAGATGGCCACCCCGTACCCGGCCGAGATGCCCACGAAGAGGTGCTCGGCAAAGCGGTAGAAGGGATTCTCCTTGTATAAAAAGGAGAAGATGCACAGGGTCAGTATGGCCGCCACCCACACCCAGGGATTGTTTGAAAATGTCATTTGTCTCTCCTTACTTCTTGCTCTGGTTGTGCCGGGTCACCAGATAGCCGATATTGCCCAGGATGATGAACAGCATCAACAGCAGGTGGACTATGGAAACAGCATTCATCCCCTTGGTGGCCACCGGAGCGGCGCTGGAATAGCCGTTCTTTTTGTTCAGATATTCATACTCGCTGGCCCCCTTCATGCCGTTCAGCAGGCCCACCAGCTGGCCGGCCTGCAGGAAGGGATAGTAGTCGGCGGTGCTGACCGCGGTGCAGCCGGCCCCCACGTTGGCATGATAGCGGGTATGGGCATAGTTTATCCAGCCCTGGGTGATGGCGCTGCCGGCGATGGAGAGCACCAGCGGGACATCGGCGTAGTTGCGGATGCCGTTCATCATCGGCAGGCTGTCCAGCGGGGTGCCGTAAAAATCGGTGGGGAACGCCTGGCGGAAATTTTCTCCGATGGACATCATCACGATTGAGGAGCCGGGCTTGAAGCCCAGAAAGGCGTAATCCCGGCCGTTGACGGCCCCGTATTCCGGGGCGATCTTTTGCAGGGCCGTTTCCGAAAGCACCGCCCCGTTGGGATCCAGGGTCAGCACCACTATCCTGATGCCCTTGGCGAAACAGTGCCGGATGACCGCCTCCAGCATCGGCTGCAGCTCGGGCATCATGGAGGGGCTGTAATCGGCCGCTATCAATATCGGCTGGCTCTGGGGAGGTATCTGGTCGATGAAATCGTACAGTTTGATGGTATATTTCCCCGGGATGGTGGGCAGTTTCATGGGTATCACCAGGGGAAAGATCACCGCCAGGGCCACCAGCAGGAAGATGTACCGGCGGTTTATCTTGGTCAGATTCTCTAATATCTTCATTTGCCTCCCCCTCCCAGCCAGCTGCGTTCAATGCCCAAAATTATCTTAAGCGAGGTGGCCGTCATTCCCAGGCCCACCCCGAACAGGATGCCGCGCTTGGCGGCCATATTGGGGACCATCAGTATCCACTCGGCGATGTCCGGTATCCTGGACCAGATCATGGACCCGAAGGGGATCACCCCCAGCATCACTATGAAGCCGGAGATCAGCAGCAGGGCCGCCTCCTGGGAACGGGCCCGGAAGGCCCGGTAGGCGGCCGAGGCCATATAGAAGGCCAGTATGGCGAACATGGCCGAGTCCATGGGGGCCTGGACATAGAGGAACAGGGTGTGGTACAGGTCGCCCAGCTTCTCCAGGCCCCTCCAGCGCCCCAGGATGCCCAGCAGGGCCATCACCACCAGGGCCGCCAGGGTCACGATGCTGTTCCACCAGTGCGGCTTCCGCCTTTTGATCTTCAGCATGTGGTGGTTGAACAGGCTGCCGACGGCCAGCACGATGGCAAAGGCGCTGATGACAATGGTCCACTGCAGGGTGATCTGGTAAATATTGGTGGAAACCTGGCTGGGAACGAAGAACTGGATGAAGAAGAATATCCCCAGCGTCAGGACGATTATCAAAGGTATCTGTCTTTTCATTTTCTCTCCTTAACCTACCCTTAGCATTTGCAGGATGATGTTCCGGATGCCGGGGTTGATCAGCGAGACGGCCAGTCCCACGATCAGCAGCATCACGATGACCGCCTTGCTCCAGTCCTGGCCCTTGAGGGTGCCCAGCAGCATCGGTTCCCGGGAGAGGTAGGCCGAGGCGGCGTACAGCTCCTCGCCGATCAGGGTGTAGTCGCAGGCGGTGATGAAGAACGGCAGCTGGTGCACCGCATCGGTCCCGGCGATCTGGATGGCCCCGGTCTCGGCCCCGGTCTCGGCCAGGATCAGGGATTCGGCCCAGAACATGCCCAGGAAGAAATTGGTGGCCGGCTTTTCCCGGGCCATGATCCCGTCCACCCCCGAGGCGAAGCCCATCTGGCTGTCGGTCAGGTAGAACACCGAATCGTGGTTGTAGGCGTCGGGGCGCCCGATCTCGTTGTAGGCCTCCTTGACGATCTCCTGGGCCACGGTGAACACCACCGGGTCGCGGTTGGGCACCAGCAGCGGGGTGTCGTATTCGGCGGTCTTCTTGGCCACCTGTCCCAGGATGTTCAGGGCGGCGATGGTGGCCACGTCGGAGATGGATGACAGCCCCGGCACGTAAAGGATGGGGCGCCCCATCTCGGTGGCCCGGCCCACCGCCTCCTCCACCGCCGCCAGCCCGGCGATGCGGCGGATGAACAGGCTCTGGCCGCTCTTGGCCCGGCTGATGAATATGATCACTATGATGGTGAACAGGATGCAGCTGACCAGGGCATTGATGCGCATGGTGTTGAACCACTGCTCCGCAGACCTGGCCGAAGCAGACACCAGGCTCAGGGCCTGGCTCTCCCGGCCCACCGCCTTGATCTGGTAGAAATAATCCTTCCCGTTGTCCGGGACATCCTGGTCGTCATAACTGGTGAAACCGTATGGCACATAACCCACCTTGATAAATCCCCCCTCCGGGGTCTCCGACCGCAGGACCTCATAGCCCTCGACCATTTTGCTGACCTCGTCCGGCGACGCCTGCCAGCTAACGGTGATGGCATGTCCGGCGTCGTTGGGAGTGTCGGCGGCCTTGATGTCGGACGGCGGGGCAATGGCCGCCGCCGTCAACGGGACCTGGGATGCCGGCGGGCTGGTTGGTGAAGCGGCCAAGGCCGCCGCCCAACATAACACCAACAGCCCGGTAATTTTAAGCCTCATCAATTTTCTCCGTTTAATAGTTTTAGCTGATTGTAAACAATTATATCCTTTATGCCCTTTGCCCGGCTTATTTTATCAAATGTATCCAATCGGTGAACAGGAACTGCATCCGGGCGATCAGCAGGGATACCCGGGCCATGACGGTGTAGCCGAAGGTGGCTCCGAAGCCGATCATCACGAACCAGATGCCGACATTGGCGGTCACCTTGATAGGCCCCTTGTGCTCCCGGGAGAAGTAGAAATAGGTGATGGTGCTGATGACACCCACCATCACCAGCAGGCCCACCATCAGGCCCTTCTGGGGATCCCAGATGTTGGTGAGCATGGAGGTGTTGACCATGGTGCCCTGGATCTGTTTGAGCACGTCCGCCTCAAAGGTCAGCGGAATGGACATGCCGTTCCAGAACCCCAGGCTGATGGCAATGGGGATCAGTATCAGGTGGTTCAGTTTGGGAATGAAGCGGAAAAAATACATCATCCCGATGGCCATGGGGATCAGGGTCAGCCAACGATGGTTGGCCAGGGGGGTGACTATGTAGGGCAGGGTGTAATTGTTCCAGTACAGAACGATGAAATAACCCACCGAGAGGCCGGTGAAAAGGTGTTCGGCGAATCTGAAGGCCGGGTTATCCTTGTAAAGATATGAGAAAATGGCCAGGCTTAAAAGGGCCGCTATCCATACCCAGATATTTGTGCTCATCTTTTATATCCTTGATTTAAATATTTCTATGGTAGCCGGGTCACTTTTTCTGTTCGATCTTTTTGGAGATGAAATATCCGATGTTGCCCAGGATGATCAGCAGGATGATCAGCAAATGCGAATAGGCGATGGCGCTCATGGCCTTGCTGGCAATGTCCGATTTATGATAATAACCGGCCTCGACTATCAGCTGTTCGTACTCCGCCCCGCCCTTCATCCCTCCCAGCTGGCCCACCAGCTGGCCGGTCTGCAGGAAGGGGTAATTGTCCGGGGCCATCACCGCCGTCTGTCCGGCGGCAATTTTTACCTTGAACTTGGTACCGGCAAAAATTATCCAGCTGTAGGGATAGGTTGAGCCGGCCAAAGAAAGGACCAGGGCTATATCGTCATAATTATGGATATTATGCATCATGGGCAGGCTGTCGTAGGGTGTCTGATAATAGTCCAGGGGCAGGGCTTTTTTTACGTTGACCCCCATCTGCAGCATGATGATGGTCATGCCGGGACGATAACCAAAATAGCAGTAGTCGGTCCCGTTCTTCTTGCCGTATTCCTCGGCCACCTTGGTCATGATTCCCTCCCCGATGGCGTCGCCCTGCGGAGCCAGGGACAGGCCGACCACTTTGACCCCCCGGGCAAAACAATGCCGCAGCACCGCCCGGGCCATGGGATCCAGCTCGGCGGCCACCTGGGGGTCGTAATCGAAGGAGATCATCAAGGGCCGGCCGTTGGGCTCGATATGGTCGACATAATCATAGATGCTCCTGGTGGCGGCATCCACATAAAAGCGTGATTTGACGCTGAACAGCAGCGGGATCAGGATGGCCGCCAGCAGCAGGGCGAATACGATCCGGCGATCAAGCTTGCCGAACTTGGCCAAAAACTTCAGCATATCAGTGCCCTCCCATCCAGTTGCGTTCGATGCCCAGGATGATCTTCAGGGAGGTGGCGGTGATGCCCAGCCCGATGCCGAAGGTGATGCCCCGTTTGGCGGCCATATTGGGCACCAGCATCAGCCACTCCGAGAGTTTGGGCAGCCCGCTCCAAATGGCGGCCCCCTGCGGGATCAGCCCCAGCATCACGATGAAGGCCGAGATCAGCAGCATGGTGGCCTCGGTGGACTTGGCCCGGAAGGCCCGGTAGCTGGCCGAGGCCATGTAGAAGGCCAGGATGGCGAACATGGTGGCCTGCATGGGGGCCAGGGCGTAATTGAACACCTTCATATAAAAGCTGCCCTCCCGGGTGCCGCTGAACACCGCCGCCAGGATCATGAACACCGCCGCCCCCAGATAGACCAGGCTGTATCCCCAGCCCCGGCTCTTGCGGGAGATCTTCAGGATGTGGTGCCGCACCAGGCTGTCCACCGCGATCACCGATGCGAAAACATAGATGATCAAGTCCCATTCGATCATGGTATTGAAGGCCACCTGGGAGGGCCGGCTGGGAATGAAGAACTGGATGATGAAGGCCACCCCCAGCACGAAGACTATGGCCATGGGTATATTTTTTTTCATATTCCTCTACCTTTTAGTGAATGCTGAATAAACTATAAATGAGATCCGAGCGGAAGATCAGGGCCGCCAGGGTTCCCAGCAGGACGAACAGGATGATGATCAGCTTGCAGGCATCCTGGCCCTTCAGGCTTCCCACCAGCAGCGGCTCCTTGGACAGGTAGGCCGAGGCGGCATACAGCTCCTCGCCGATCAGGGTGTAATCGCAGGCGGTGATGAAGAACGGCAGCTGGGAGATCTGGTCGGTCCCGGCTATCTGGATGGCCCCGGTGGCGGCGCCCGATTCGGCCAGCACCAGGGATTCGGCCGCATAATAACCCATAAAGAAGTTGGTGGCCGGCTTCTCCCGGACCATGATCCCGGCCAGGGCCGCGGCGTATCCCATCTGGTCCTGGGTGATGAAGTATACCGAGTCCTCCTTGAACAGATCGGGACGGCCCACGCTCTTATAGCCCTCCTTGACCATCTCCCGGGCCACCGCATGCACCACCGGGTCGGCGGTGGGGACGGTCAGCGGGGTGTCGTACTCGGCGGTCTTCTTGGCCACCTGCCCCAGGATGTTCAGGGAAGCCACGGTGGATATGGAATCTATCAGGCCGATGCCGTTGCAGTAAAGTATCGGCCGCCCCATCTCGGTGGCCCGGCCGATGGCCTCCTCCACCGCATCCAGTCCGGAGATGCGCCGGATGAACAGCTTGCCCTTGCGGGCCCAGTAGATGTACAAAAGGGTGATGGCGATGAAAAGGAAGGTGCCGAACAGGGTGTTCAGCTTGCCGGTGTTGAACCAGCTCTGGGTGGTGGCTATCGGCCCGGCTACGGCGCTGACGGCGCTGTCGCCGTTCTGGTTGATGGCCACCACCTTATAATAATGGTTCCGGCCGATGGCCTCGACGGAATTGTCCTCGTGCTCGACGGCCCCCTTGGGGACCCAGGCGATCATCTGGAAGGAGTCGTTGGGCAGCATGGACCGCTCGATATTGTAGCCCATGAACCCCGGCTCATTTTCCGAGGGGGATGGTTGCCATTCCATGATCACGATGGAGCCGTCATCATTGGGAGCGTCTGTCAGCTTGACATCGGTCGGCGGTTCCAGGGCCGGGGCCAGGGCCGGAAGCAGGAACAACATCAGCAGGATTGCGTATTTGATCTTGGGCATAACGTCCCTTTTATATTTGTGGGTTTATATTTTATATTCTACAAAATCCGACACCAAGGCACTAAGACACAAGATCACTCTTCACATATTACAATTCACTGCTTGGCTTGGTGGCAAGAGGCATCAGGAGGCCAGTTTAAAGGACCTTACATCCGTTTCCATGCCTTTGGGCACCGCCAGGGTCACCAGCGGGGTCTTCCCCTGGGCCTTGGTGTTCACCACTTTGATTACTTTGGCCCGGCAGCATTCCTTTCCTTCACGGTCCAGGGCAGCTACCAGGTCGCCCTTCTCCGGCAGGGGCAGAAACTCGTAGGGCATGGTGACGGCGCTTTCGGCATCCGAATATGCAACATCTATGACGAAGATGGCCAGCCCGGGACAACGGGAGACGCAGACGGTACAGCCGTTGCATTTGTGGTGATCCACCTGGGGCAGGGCGTTGATATTATCGCCCACCGATATGGCCTGGCGGGGGCAGCTGGTCTCGCAGGGGTTGCAGGGTATCTCCTGAAAGCATTCCACGATGACCACCGGCCCTTTCTTCATTCTTTCTTGGGAGGGCCAGGAGGTCTGAATATCCGATTGGTCGGCAATTCCGCAAGAGGTGAGTTTATCGCTGAGCATTACTTTATACTTTCCACTTGAAGCTTGATATTACCGTTTGCACTCCGCCAGCTTGCACTTCCCCTCCCGGGCCTTCTGCCCGAACGGTCCGGCACGCAGACCAGCCAAACGGCAGGCGGTGTCGTTTATCCGGCTTTGGAGATCTTTTGAATCGCCCTTGAGAAATTTGACCGCCCCCAAACCGGCCAGCTCGCCCTCCAGCATGGCGGTGGAGGCCTCCTCGATCCCGGTGACATCGCCGGCGGTGAAGATGCCCGGAACCGTGGTCATCATCAGATCGTCGTGCCAGGCCACCTGGCCCCCCAGTTCCGGAATATAGTTCATCTGGCAGCCGGCCTGCCATAAAAGTTCGGTCAAGGGGGAAAGCCCCACCGCCAGGCAGATGGTGTCCACCTCCAGGGTCTGCTGGGTGCCCTCTATGGTCTGCCATTTATCGTCAATTTTTGATATCACCGCCCCGCTGACCATATCCTCCCCCAAAGCGTTGAGGATGGTGTGGCGGGTTAAAATGGGCACCCCCGCCCGGGCGATCTTGGAGGCGTGCACCAGATACCCCCCGATCTTGGGCAGGCCCTCGATGATGGCTTTTACCTGAACCCCGGCCTGCATCAGCTGGTAGGAAACGATAAGGCCGATGTTGCCGGAGCCCACCATCAGCACGCGGTGGCCCGGTTTGATGCCGTAGACGTTCATCAGGGTCTGCACCGCCCCGGCCCCGTAGACCCCGGGCAGGTCGCTGCCGGGAAAGGAGACGAAATTCTCCGAGGCTCCGGTGGCCACCAGAACGGCCTTGGGCTTGAGCGGTGTCACTTTTTCGTTCTGCAGCACCGCCACCGTCCCGTCGGGATAATATCCCACCGCCGAGGCCTGGCGTTCTATCCGGATGCTACGCTTACCAATCTCCTGCTCCAGCTCCAGCCCGATCTCAAAACCCCGGGTTCCGGCCCGCTCGGCCTTGGAGCCGAAGAACATGTGGGTCTGCTTGATCAGCTGGCCCCCGATGGCCTGGTTCTCGTCTATGATCAGCGGTTCCAGGCCGAACTCCGAGGCCGACAGGGCCGCCATCAGCCCGGCCGGGCCGCCACCGATGATAAGGAAGTCTGTATTTGTCATGGATCCTTAAAAGCCGTAGAGTAGCATTGATTCAGTTTATGGCGATCCGGCCCCGGCCCTTCTGGCGCCTGACCTGCATGCCCTCGCGGATGGGGGTGACGCAGGAGAAGACATTGGGCACCCCATCCACCTCCATCAGGCAGGAGGAGCACTTGCCCACCGCACAAAAAAAGCCCCGGGGTCTGTCCAGTTTTACGCTGTGGCGCAGCACCTTGATCCCGGCGGCATGCAGAGCAGCGGCAATGGGTTCTCCTTGGTATCCTTCAACCGGCTGCCCTTCGAAATAAAATTTTATCTTGGCCCCTTTTTTGAATTCCAGGATGGGATGCTTGTCTATTCTCATCTGACCGAAATTGGTTGTTATTTATGGATTATTGACGATAAAAAATAATGATACTGTAAAATATTACTATTGTCAAGACATTTTATCCCTTGGGGTTAATGCATTTTCAACAGCACCACCCTATCTATCCCGGCCAGATCTTTTTTGATGAATATTTCGGAGGCCGGAAGCGCCCGGCTCATCATCTGGGACACCAGTTCCGCCTGCCCCATTCCGACCTCCAGGGCGACAAACCCCGGATGATTGAGACGGTCGGCCACATCTCCGGCTATCCGGCGGTAGAATTCCAGCCCGTCGGGCCCTCCGTCCAGGGACATGGCCGGTTCACAAAGACTGACCTCGGGCTGGAGTCCGGCTACCTGGCCGGATGGGATATATGGCGGGTTGGACACTATGCAGTCAAACTTTTCGTTTCCCTCGGGGAAAAGATCGGCCTGCACCAAAGACACCCTGCTTTCCAGACCGTGAAGCTTGATATTCTCTTGGGCCAGGTCCAGAGCCTCCGGGCTATAATCGGTGGCTGTTACCATGGCCGAAGCCAGATGCTTTGCCAAAGCAATGGCGATGATGCCACTGCCTGTTCCGATATCCAAAATGGAAAGAAACCCCGGCTGCCAGTGTTCCAGCACCTCCTCCACCAGGATCTCGGTCTCGGGCCGGGGGATAAGGGCCCGCTTGTCGGACTGGAATTTCAGACCGTAAAATTCGGTCTGGCCGATGATATACTGCAGGGGCCTCCGCTGGCAACGGTCAGTGACATTAGAACGGTATTTTTCCTGAACGGCTTCGGATACATTCTGATTGCGGTTTAAATGAAGATAAACCCGCTCCTTGCCCACGGCGTATTCCAGCAACAGTTCGGCTTCCAAGACCGCGTCAGGGATGTCAGCCTGTGAGAGGCGGTCGAAACCGTAATTTAAAAGTTCGCCGATGGTCATCTGCGACCGTCTTCTGATTTTGTTTGTCGGATCAATCCTCCTCCGCCACTTCCAGCACCTCGGCCTGCTCGGCATTGGTCAGGCCGTTGATGATCTCGTCTATCTGTCCGTCCATCACCCCGTCCAGGTTGTAGAGGGTCAGCCCGATGCGGTGGTCGGTCACCCGGTTCTGGGGGAAGTTGTAGGTGCGGATCTTTTCGCTGCGATCGCCGGACTTCACCTGCGATTTTCTCTCTTTGGCCAGCTTGGCATTCCGCTCTTCTTCCATCTTTTCCAGCAGGCGGGAACGCAGCACGGTCATGGCCTTGGCCCGGTTCTTGATCTGGGAACGCTCATCCTGGCAGGAGACCACCAGTCCGCTGGGGAGGTGGGTGATCCGCACCGCCGAGTAGGTGGTGTTGACGCACTGCCCGCCGGCCCCGGAGGAGCAGAAGGTGTCCACCCTCAGGTCGCTGGCATTTATCTGCAGATCAACCTCCTCGGCCTCGGGCAGGACCGCCACGGTGGCCGCCGAAGTGTGCAGCCGGCCCGAGGCTTCGGTGCGCGGCACCCTTTGGACCCGGTGCACCCCGCTTTCGTATTTATAATGCCCGTAGGTTCCCTCGCCCTGCACGGTGAAGATCACTTCCTTGAAGCCGCCCAGCTGGGTGGGATTGGAATTCATGATTTCTATCTTGAATCCCTTGCGCTCGGCATACCGGACGTACATCCGGTAAAGGTCACCGGCGAATATGGCAGCCTCCTCGCCGCCGGTCCCGGCCCGGATCTCGATGATGGCGTTCTTGAAATCGCTGGGGTCCTTGGGCACCAGCAGTTTTTTCAGCTCCTCGGTAAGATTTTTGTGCCTGGCCTCCAGTTCCGGGATCTCGGCCTGGGCCATCTCCGTCAGCTCCTTGTCGCCGCCCTCGGCCGCCAGAGCCCGGTCATCCTCCAGCTGTTTGGAAGTATCCCGATACTCGTTATACTTGGCGATTATCGGTGCAGCCTGACGATACTCACGGGAAAAGTCTCGGTATTTCTGCTGATCGGATATGATGGCCGGATCGCTGATCAGTTTTTCCAGTTCCCGGTAGCGCTCTTCGATCTTTATAAGCTTTTTTTCTATCATCTCGATGGTGTCCTGGGTTTGATGTTGAAACCGATGGCGAAGGGGCACAGCACGTCGGCCATCCGGTGTTTGTAGGAATCGGGGTCGATGTAATAGGCGGCTATCTTGATGAACCAGTTGTCGGTGGTGCCGGACAGGGTGCCGTCCTCGTTGTAGCTCCAGTATTTATCCTTGGCCTTGTCCTTGATCTCCATCACGATGTAGACATGTCCCGGGCTCATGCCGTAAAGATCGTCCTCGCTCAGCGCGGTGTTGTGCCGGGGATGGGAATGGAAATCGCCCACGATGTACAGATTTGGCAGATTCTCGAAAAAATTCACTATCCGGGCGTACGATTTGTCCCTGGCCTTGACCCAGGTGGCGTGCCGCTCGGCCTTCTGGCAGGCGATGGCGTTGACCACCATGAACATGTCGCCGTCCCGGTGGCCCAGCAGCAGCCCGTACGATTCCTTTTTGTAGACCTCGATGGCCGAGACCAGCAGGCCCCAAAAGGCCGATTCATTGATGAACACCTGCATCAGTAATATACCTCCATCAAGCACAGGCCGCAGGCCGGAGCGGTCTTGCCGGCCAGGGTCCGGTCCTTGGCAACCAGGATATTGGAGAGATCTTTGTGATCCATCTGCCCGCGGGCCATGTCTATCATCGTTCCGACCAGTATGCGGACCATGTTGTGCAAAAAACGATTGGCCCTGATCTCGAAGGTCCACCTGTCGTCGGCAAAGCTCCACCCGGCCTTCTCCACCCGGCAGATGAAGTTGTTGACCTCGGCCTGGGCCGAGGCAAAGGCGGTGAAATCGTGCTGCCCCAGTATCTGCCCCGCCAGATCTTGCAGGATGGCCGGATCAGCCCTATATGTCATCCGCCAGGCGTAGCGCTCCCACAGCGGTGAGCGCCGGAAGATCATCTGGTACTGGTAGCGCCGGCTCTGGGCATCGAAGCGGGCGTGGAAATTTTCAGCCACCTCCTCGGCCTTGATGATGGCCACATCGCGGGGAAGCAGGGAGTTCAGACCTTCGTCAAAGGCCTTTAAGGGAATGTCGCGGGAGGTCTTGAAATTGGCCACCTGCCCTGCGGCGTGAACCCCGGCATCGGTCCGCCCGGAGCCGAGGACGGAGATCTTCTCCTCCAGCATGGAGGAAAGCTTTTCCTCCAACAGGCCCTGAACCGTCCGCTGGCCGGGCTGGAACTGCCACCCGGCAAAATCAGTCCCGTCGTACTCTATGGTCAGTTTAATATTGCGCAACTTATGATTTTAACATTAATCTTGTGGTTTAGCAATGGTAGCTTTATTGTCTCTATATGCCAATTTAACAAATACTTCTCCGCTTATTAGTAGGTAGATACCCAAGGCAAAACCTATTAACGGAGGAAGAAGGTATAGTATTAAAAAATCAAATATCGTTCCTGCTCTTAATATCGTCGGCAAAGCTTGCAATATTGAAGTAATATTTGTAACCGTTAAATAAGCACCCATGATTTTCAAACTATACTTAAACAAATCTTTTTTATCTTTGGTTACTAATACACTCGCAACATCTTCTTTTTCAGGATAAAATTTGCTTGCTATTTTAGATGCATGATAAAACAAAAATAATGCAAATGTGGTTGAACCTATTGCATATAAACCAGAGAGTATTTTCGTCAATTCGCGGTTTGTTTCAGATATAAATTCTGGCGGAGTTAATACAAACAAGCTTATCATGCCAGGCATATAGATCACAATATTTGAAATAAGCCAAAGGCCAATTATCCTAATGGCCAGCTCAAGGATATCCCTTTTACTCATCTCTTTCTCCCTTATTTAATTCAACTCTATCCCATTCAGCTCAGTATATATAGCCCCCTCCCGGGTCAAGGTGCTTTTCATCAAGACAAGACGGTTTATCTCAAAACCTTTTTTTAGAATATTGGCCTGTTTCACCGCTTCCTTCAATTGCATGAGGTTCTTGTTCGAACGCACCCGGCCCAGTGTCAGATGCGGGCTGAACTCCCGGGCCTTCTCCTCCTGGGAGATATCGGCCGTCAGTTTTTCCACCTGGCGATAAATTTCTTTTATCTCTTCCGCGCCCTGCGACAGCCCAGCCCAGATCACCTTGGGCCTGTCCACCGAGGGGAAGGCCCCCAGCCCGCCCAGGCCCGAATCAATCGCCTTAAATTTCCCCTTCAGCACATTGAGCGCCAGCCCAGCCCGCAGGACATTGGCCTCCGGGATCTCGCCCAGGAATATAAGGGTCAAATGGATATTGGCCGGGTCCACCCATTTGACATCGGCCCCGGAAGATTTCAACTGCCCGATGATTTCCCCCAAAATGGATCGAATATCGGGCGGCAGTTCCAAGGCTATAAAACAGCGGATTGTTTTGCTTATATTCATATGCGCCTGTCATTCCCGAGAAATCGGGGATCCACGGTTTGACCCCTCCCGGCATCTCCCCCAGTGGGAGAGGGAATGTTGTCTAATTCCTGGTTTTCATCCTCATGGCCAATTCGTATATTTCTGTGTTCTGCTGAATATATTCCTCAGATAACGACAGCCCGTGGGCATAGGGCTGGCCCTGCTTATCGACCGTCACGAAGGTGGCCATCCCGGTAACGGCCGGCTGGACACTCTCATTGACCAGCACCTTGCCCCAGACCGTGATGCTCTTGCTGCCCAGGCAGGCCACCTTGGACCGCAATTCGATGATATCTCCCTTGGTGGCTGAACGGTGGAAGGTCATGCCGTGGATCTGGACGCAGACCACGTCCTCCGGCTTTCCCACCAGCTTGGAGGCGGCGATGAAGCATCCCTCCACCATCCATTCGGCCATCCTCCCGGCGAATAGGGTGCCGTGATGGTTCAGGTCCTCGGATTTGACCAGATGCGATATGCTTATCTCTTTGGGCATTTACCCTCCATTATTTTCTCTCAATCATTTTTTTATTGACGTCATTCCCGCATATGCGGGAATCCAGTTTAACATTTGAGGAGATACATTCTCAGCATGTTCAGAGCCGCCTGGGCGGACGATTCCTTGATATGCCGTCGCTGCCCCAGGAACCTTCGTTCCTCAACCACCGTCCCTTTGGGACCGGCCACTGCCATAAACACCAAACCCACCGGTTTTTTGTCGGTCCCTCCGGCCGGCCCGGCTATGCCGGTTACGGCCAGACCCAAGTCGCTGCCCAGCCGGCCCCGCACCCCGCTGGCCATCTCGAGCGCCGTCTCCCGGCTGACCGCGCCGTGCAAACGCAGGGTCTGCGATTTTACCCCCAGCATTTTTCCCTTGAGAACATTGCTGTAGGCGATGACCGAACCCAGAAAATAATCGGATGACCCGGAAATATCGGTGATCCGGTCGGCGATCAACCCGCCGGAGCATGATTCGGCGGTGGTCAGGGTCAGCTTCTTTTCCTTCAGCAGGAGGCCGACCGCCTGCTCCATGGTCTCCTCATCATGCCCGTAGATCACATCACCCAAAAGCCGGCGGATATGACTAGACAACTCGATCAGCCTTGTATTCAGCAGATTTGAGTCTTTTCCGGATACAGTCAGCCTCAAATCGACCCCTAAGTGGGTCGGCAGGTAGGCTAAAATTCCTTTGACCAGGCCCTTCTCGAACTGGTCCAGTTTCTCCGCTATGGCCGACTCGGATATTCCGGTGGTCCTCATGGTCAGCATAATGATCTTCATCCCACGGCTCAAGGCCCCCAGCCGTTCCTTTAAATATCCGACAAAGATGGCTTTCATCTCGCGGGGCACGCCGGGCATCAGGACCAATATCTTTTTCCCTCTTTTGAACAACAAACCCGGGGCGGTGCCTTCGGGGTTGAACAGAACTGCGGCCCTGTCCGGCACCATGGCCTGCCCCCGGTTGCAGGCCGGCATCTCTATTCCCCGCTTGGCAAAGCGGGACCGGATGTGATCCAAGGTCTTTTTATCGAGCTTAAGCTTTGAGTCAAAAAGCTTGGCCGCGACCTTTTTGGTGATATCATCGCTGGTCGGCCCCAGCCCGCCGGTGCACAGGACGATATTGGTTTCAGCCAATGCCTGTTTGAAGGCCCGCAGGATGTCTTCGCCCCGGTCGCCGACGGATATTTTGAGAACCACCGGGATGCCTATCGTTCCCAACTCCCTGGCAAGATATGACGAATTGGTATCGAGGGTCATTCCGGACAGGATCTCGTTGCCTATAGTGATAATGGAGGCTTTCATGAACCATGCAACCAAAATAACATGGATTTAATTGTTAGCAAGGGTACATAATATGCCGGCCAGAATAGGATCACCACGATCTGCCCCAGCAGATTGGCGTAGATCCCGGCCAGCACATCGTCGGCCACCACCCCCCAGCCGCCGGAAAGCTTTTGGATCTGCCTGGCCCCCAGCGGCTTTATTATATCCATAGTCCGGAATAGCAGAAAGGCTATCAAATAGATCAGGATTGACTTGGGGAGGAATAAAAGGGATATCCACATCCCGGCCACCTCGTCGATCACTATCCTGCCGTTGTCGTGCCCCCATTTTCTCTCGGCCCGGGTGGCCGACCAGACCCCAAGGAGCAGGGTCAGAACCAGCAATGATGCCCTTACCCACAAAAAAGGCGGCACCAGCCACCAGATGACCAGAGCCAGCAGGCTCCCGGCGGTGCCCGGAGCCACCGGGGAATAACCCGAGCCGAAACCGGAGGCCAATATCAAAGCGATTTTATCTTTTGTTTTTATCATTTTTCTACATATTGTCCTTGAAAAGCCCCAGGATCAGCCAGCGGTTCTTGATCACATAATCCACCCCGGACAGCAGGGTTAAAAGCATGGCCAGGAACAGCAGGGCATCGAAGGAGAATTTCAAATCGGCCAGGAACTGCCATGAGAGGCTTAAGAAACCGGCATCCACGCAATCGTTCAGACAGATGTACAGCAGGATCCCGAACACCGAGGCCATCTGGCAGAAAGTTTTGGCCTTGGCCAAAAAGCTTGATTCCATAACCTCGCGGCGGTAGGCCACCAGGGTTCTCAGGCCCATTATCAGGAACTCCCGCCCTATTATGACCATCACCATCCAGGTGCTGGCCGACTTCAGCGCCACGAACGAGATCAGGGCCAGGGCGATCAGGAACTTGTCGGCCACCGGATCCATGAACTTCCCGAAATCGGTCTGCTGGCCGTTCTTGCGGGCCAGATATCCGTCCAGCAGGTCGGTGACCGAAGCCAGGATGAAAAGGGCCAGGGCTCCCAGCCGGGAATAGACATTGTCCACCAGCAGCAGGGCCATGAAGACCGGACTGATAATCAGCCGGCTCAGGGTGAGGATATTGGGCAGATTCATCGTCATGTCGTAAATTTAACAGATTTTGCAAGCTATGTCAAACAATAAAGTTAGCCTTATTATTAAGGGTAGCCCCGGAACCTGATTCCCGGCCAAGTACTCTAATATTTATTAAACAAAAGCTTGACAAAAGCATATTCGCTGGCTATCATTATAAATTGAAAGGAGAACGGAAATGAAAACAAAATTGGCCCTTATTGCCCTATTGTTGCTTGGCTCTCTTGGGACACCTGGCTTGCTGGCCGATACCGACGTCAAGATCAACATTAACCTGCCTTTGGTTCAGATCAAGGACGAACCGGTGATGGCGGTGATACCCGGGACCTACATCTATTTCATCTACGGCTACGAGCATGACTTCTTCTACTACGGCGGATACTGGTGGCGGTTTCACCATAACCGCTGGTACCGGGCCCACCATTACAACGGTCCCTGGAAATACCGCAAGGACAAGTATGTCCCGGCCCCGTTCTTCAAACTCTCCCCCCAGTGGCGCAAGATGGCCATAGACCATTCCGGCTTCAAATACAATGAAGTCAAGAAGAACTGGAAGCAGTGGGAAAAGGAGAAGCGCTGGGAGAAGAAGCAGGACAAAAAAGAGATGAAGAAGGATAACAAGGCAGAAAAGCAGAACCTGAAGGACGACCAGGACAAGAAAGACAAAGATAACAAGAAATCCGGCAAGGGCCGGAGGTAACTCCGGGGGCGAACAGAAAACGGGCGCTGAAATCAGCGCCCGTTTTTATTATTTCACTTCCTTAATGGCCGATTGGAACCAATCCCTTACCTGTCGATACTTTATTTTCATATCCTCCGGGTCTTTTACAAAACAGAGGTCCTCCAGCCTTTTCACCACTTCAGGCGGCAGGTCGTAATTGATATATTTTGTCCTGAAGGTGTAATGATATGGTGAATGCTTCATCCGCAGGACCGCCAGCAGTCCGCCCAGGGCGAAGTTGTAATAAAAATCGAAAGCGTCCACGTAATTCCCCCGGTTGAATTCCTTGTCGAAGAACAATTCAAAGATATCCATCTTGGCCTTGTTGCGTTCCAGGACCAACATCATATTCTTCCGGAATTTTTCCCTGTCCAGCGGCTGGGAGGCGATTATGTTCTTCCGGTCGAAATGGACGATGGGATTGCCGTGGATCTCCGGCTCCAGGAACTTGTCAGGCTTATCAAGGTCCCCCACGGCAAAATCGATCAATAGGAAGGGGCTGGTATTCTTCAACCTGTAGAATTTCTGAAAGAACCCGTGGGAAGTGGGCTGCGGCACTTCAAATGTTTTTTCGATGCCGATCATCTTATCCCATGCAGATTCGACAGCCTCAAAGACCTTTGTTATGGCTTCCCGGTCGGCGATGACCATGAAGTCTATGTCGCTCCACTGGTCCACCCGGCCGAAGGCCGCCGCCCCGCCCTGCCACAGGGTGTGGACATAATTCAACGGTTCCAGGGCGTCAACCACGGTCTTGATGATCTGTTCCCTCTGCAGCTTGTTTTCGTTCATCATTTGATCCTTTCCGACATTATTCCAATGAAATGCTTTCCAGTTCCTTCATCCACTCCCGGTAATCCTTCCGGAACTGCCAGCCGGGACGGGAAAGAATGATGCCCTTGGCTTCCTTTCCATACCTGTTTTTCCCTGTCACCCGGTACAGCCGATAAAGCATCTCGGCCTGTATCTTGATGGAAGCTGCCTTGACCAGCGGCTCTAATGCCGACTCATAGTCTTCCCGGGACATTTCTCCCGTAGCCAGGCGTATCTCGGCTTCGGTTTTGGACAGTCCGGCCAGGTATTCCTGGCGGTTCATAGATTCGGCCAGCTGGCGTGCCTGGCTGACATATTCCATGGCTAGTGCTTTCTCGCCCAGGGCCAGGGTAGACTTGGCCATATCCCCCAGGCATTCGCACAGGTATTCCTTGACCAAAAGTTCCTCGAACATATTCCTGGCTGCGGTGTAATCATCCATTGCAAGCCGGTACTCCCCTTTATCTGCCAGAATATTTCCCCTGGTAAAACAGACTATCGCCTCTCCCCTGCGGTCGCCCATCTGGCGGGCTATATCCAGGCTCTTGCCGACCAGGGACAGGGCCTGGCCGAAATCCCCCCGGTACGAAAGGACCTTTCCGATGTTGTTGTTCACCACCCTCTCGCCGCCCAAGTTCCCCATCTCCCTGGCGATATCCAGGCTTTGGTAATAGCAGGCTAGGGCTTTTTCGTAATCCTCTCGGTGGTCGTATATGGCGGCCAGGTTGTTGAGGCCCACCCTAAGCGAGTATTTATCGCCGATCTGTTTGGCAATGGTTATCTGCTTTTGGTAGCATTCCTCCGCCAGGTCATAATCGCCCCTGGAGAAATGGATGCCTCCCAGGTTAGCATAATCGGTGCCGATCAACTGCAGATTGTTATCCTCCAGATCGATCTTCATCTTCTGCTCATTGCACTCCATGGCCCTGTCATGCTCTCCCATATACCAGTACATCAGGCCCATGTTGCCCTGGATGATGCTCATCGACTGCCGGTCACCAAGCTGCCTGGCTTGATGCAGGGCTTGGTCGAAAAACCGGCCGGCCTTTTGGTAATCTCCGGTGTTGCGGTAGAGGTTTCCCAGGTTTCCCATGGTAGTACAGACCTGGTGCCGGTATCCTTCTTTCTCGCTTATATCCAGGGACTCCTGATATAAAGGCAAAGCCTCCTGGAACCGGCCCCTCTGCATCAGCAGAAATCCCAAGTGGTTTGTTATCTCGGCTATCATATCTCCGGTGCCGGCTCTCCGCACCATCTCAAGTATCTTTGAATACTGGGACTCTGCCTCATTCCAATCACCGGTCTTGGCCAGGACCTCGGTCCGCCGGTTATGAACGGAAAAAGGATAAAAACTGCAGCCCTGCCGGACGGCTGTAGCATCGGAAATGGTAAGAATGATATTGTCTTTGAATCTTGATAATTTCATTTTAGGGGTATTGCAGAACAAGCGGGTTGATAAAACCCGCTTGTTCTTGAAATTTCCTTATATCCTTGTTTCCGCGCCCTTTTTAAGGGCCTTGATATTAAGCTCCAACATCTCCGGTTTGGCCCGCTTGAAGACCTTGCCCAGGGCCTTGGCAATGGATTCGACCGATAATGCTCCGGTCAGCCCGGCATAGGCCCCCAGGGCCACCATGTTGGCGATCTTGGTGGTGCCGATCTCCTCGGCGATCTTGTTGCAGGGCACGTAGGCCACCTTGATGTCGGACCGTTTGGGCCGGGAATTTACCAGCGAACTGTTGATGATCAGCAATCCGCCGGGTTTTATCAACGGCTCGAACTTGGCCAGGGACGGTTCGTTCATCACGATGACGGTGTCGGGGCGGGAGACCACCGGGCTGGAAACCTCTTCGGAGGCGATGACCACCGAGCAATTGGCGGTGCCGCCGCGCATCTCGGCCCCGTAGGCCGGGAACCAGGAGACGTTCTTGCTCTCCAGCAGGCCGGCCTGGGCCAGCAGGATGCCGGCCGAGATCACGCCCTGTCCGCCGAAACCGGAGATTCTAATTCCTTGATACATTATTTCTGCCCTCCTTCCTGCTCCGTGGAGCGGAACACGCCCAGCGGATACAACGGCATCATCTTCTCGTCCACAAATTTTGCTCCCTGCAGGGAGGTCATTCCCCAGTTGGTGGGGCACATGGACAGTATCTCCACCAGCGAAAAGCCTTTTCCCTCGACCTGATTCTGAAAGGCCTTTTTGATGGCCTTCTTGGTCTTGATCACTCCCTGGGCGCTGCTGACCGCGGTCCGCTCAAGATATCTGGCTCCCTCCAGCTGGGACAGCAGTTCGCAGACCTTGATAGGGTAGCCGTTGACCTTGGGATCGCGCCCCTTGGGACAGGTGGTGGCCGTCTGGCCCACCAGAGTGGTGGGGGCCATCTGTCCGCCGGTCATGCCGTAGATGGCGTTGTTGATGAAGATTATGGTGATGTTCTCGGAGCGGGCCGCCGAATGGACCGTTTCGGCCATTCCGATGGAGGCCAGATCGCCGTCCCCCTGGTAGGAGAACACGATGCAGCCGGGCTGGGAGCGTTTGATGCCGGTGGCGATGGCCGGGCCGCGGCCATGCGGCCCCTGGATCATGTCGCAGTTGAAATAATCGTCGGAGAACACCGCGCAGCCCACCGGGGCCACCCCTACGGTCCTTTCCCGGATACCCAGTTCGTCCATCACTTCGGCGATCAGCCTATGCACTATCCCGTGGCCGCAGCCCGGGCAGTAATGCATTTTAATGTCGACCAGGCTGGATGGCTTTTTATTGACAAGCTCCATTATCTACGCCCTCCTTTCTTGGTCGATTTTTTGGCAGTCTTTATTTTCACCGTTTTCTTATTGATTGCTTTGGCTTTTTTAACCGGCTTGGGCTTCTTTGTCGGCCTGGCCTTCTTGGGGGTTTTGGCCTTTTGGGCCGGTTTGGTCTTTTCAGCTTTTTTAGCCGTCAGCGTCGGCTTGATGCTCCTGTAAAGCTTCTCCACCACGGCGAACACTTCCTCGCCCGAGGGGATCCCGGCCGGCCGGGCGTAGAGATCGACCTGGGCAGTTCCATTGACGGCCAGACGAACATCGTCCACGAACTGTCCCTGGCTCATTTCCACCACCAGGAAATTCTCCACCCGTTGGGCCAATTTGGCCAGCTGTTTCTTGGGGAACGGCCACAGGGTGATGGGCCGGAACAGCCCGACCTTGAGCCCCTTGTCGCGGGCCATCTTCATGGCGGCTGCGGCAATGCGGGAGGAGGTGCCGTAGGCCACCAGCACCAGCCGGGCGTCCTGGATGTTCTTTTCCTCGAACTGGACCTCGCGGTCCTCGATCTCCTGGAATTTTTTGGCCCGGGCCCAGTTCATCTTCTCCAATTCCCCCTCCCGGAGATCGTAGGAACGGACGATCCTCTTCTTTCTTCCGGCGGCGTTGCCCAGGGACCAATCGGGTTTCTTTAAGGTTGACGGATCCACCGGCGTGAATTTGAATTCCACTGGTTCCATCATCTGCCCCAGGATGCCATCGGCCAGGATCATGGCCGGCATCCGGTATTTTTCGGCCAGTTCGTAGCATTTCTTGGGGAAATTGCCCATCTCGTCCACCGAGTTGGGGGCCAGCACGATGGTGTGGTAATCGCCGTGTCCGCCGCCCTTGACCGACTGATAGTAGTCGCCCTGGGAGGCGGCGATGTTGCCCAGCCCCGGGCCTCCCCGGACCACGTTGGCGAAGAATATCGGCAGGTCGGCCCCGGCGCAGTAGGAGATCCCCTCCTGTTTGAGGCTGATGCCCGGGCTGGAGGACGAGGTCATGGTGCGGATCCCGGTGGCCGCAGCTCCGTAGATCATATTGATGGCCGACACCTCGGATTCGGCCTGGACAAATGTCCCGCCCGCTTCGGGAAGGCGCCAGGACATATACTCCGGCACCTCGTTCTGCGGAGTGATGGGATACCCGGAAAAGAAGCGGCACCCGGCCAGGACCGCGCCCTCGGCCAGGGCTTCATTGCCCTTCATTAAGATCTTTTCACCCATTTATTTTCTCCTAAAAGTTTTACTTTAACAAAGACGGTGTGGGTAAGGATTTTCAACGCTTCACTTCCACACGGCGATGGCCAGATCGGGGCATATCTGGGCGCACAGGCCGCAGCCTATGCAGCACTCAGTTTTGGCCAGCTTGGCCGGGTAATAACCGGTGACGCTGAAGGTATCGGACATCTCTATGCAGCTTTTGGGACAGGCCTTGGTGCATAGTTCACATCCTTTGCAGCGGGTCTCATCGACCCTGATTTCTGGCATAGTGGACCTCCTGAAATTATATATTGATGATTTTAATTGACGGTAAACAAGGCCCTTTTATTGTATCAGAATTGAACAGGATTTTCAAGGGAAATAAAAAAGAGGCTGCCTTAACAACCTCTTTAAATAACCGAAGAATTCGTTTATTAATCGTGAATGTATGCTTCCTCGCCATGCAAACTGGCATCAAGGCCGTTCATCTCTTCGGCCTCGGTGGTTCTAACCGGTGAAAACTTGTTGATGACGATCAATGCCAAGTAGGAGAAAAGAAAAGCATATATCGAAGCGCCCACCACGGCCACGGTCTGCTTGACAAAAAACCCGGGATTGCCGTAGAACCATCCGTTGGCCCCGTTGGCATTAACCGTAGTGGTGGCGAACAATCCCAGCAGGAGGACACCGATGGTCCCGCCGACGCCGTGAACCCCCCAGACATCCAGGGAATCATCCCAGCCCAGCTTGTTTTTAAGGTTTATGGCGCCGTAGCATACCATCCCGGCAATGATGCCTATCATGGCTGCTGTCTGGACGGTGACATAGCCGGCGGCCGGGGTTATGGTGGCCAGCCCGGCGATCGATCCGGTCAGCAGACCCAAGAGCTTCGGTTTCTTTTCAAAGATCCAGGCCATTATCAGCCAGGTGATGGCGGCGAATGACGCGGCGGTATCGGTGTTCAAAAAAGCCAGCGAAGTGATCTGATCCACCCGCAATTCGCTTCCGGCGTTGAAGCCGTACCATCCGAACCACAGCAGGCCGGTTCCCAGGGCCACCAGCGGGATGCTGTGAGGGCCGCGCTCGGCCACCCGGCGGCGCCCCACGTAGAACACCGAGGCCAGGGCCGCCATCCCGGCTATGGCATGCACCACTATTCCGCCGGCGAAATCCAGCACCCCCCAGCTTTGCAGAAGGCCGCCGCCCCAGATCATATGGACCATCGGGAAATAAACGAAAATCAGCCAGACCGTCAGGAACATCAGGTAAGGAACGAAACGGATGCGATTGGTAAAAGCCCCGGTTATCAGCGCCGGGGTGATGATGGCAAACATCATCTGGTAGGCAATGAAGACGAACAGCGGGATGTTGTTTCCGGCCAGAGGGGTCATGACGTCGATCCCCTTGAAGAAGGCCATGTTGAAATTGCCGATTATCCCCGCGATATCGGTTCCCCCGGCCATGGTGCCGGAAAAGCACATGGAATAACCGAAAGCGAACCACAGGACCGAGGTCCACCCCATGGACACAAAACTCTGAAGCATGATCGCCAGCACGTTCTTGCGGCCCACCAGACCGCCGTAAAAGAATGCCAGTCCGGGGGTCATCAACATGACCAGACTGGTGGCCACCAGCATGAACCCGGTATTGCCAGTATCGAACATATTTTGCTCCTTATCGTTTTGATGGTTTGTTGATCACTGGCTACAGTTTAAAATATGCCGGGGGATTCTGCCATAGGGATATCCCTGAAAAAGGGCTTCGCAAAACCTGATAATAGCCAGCATGAAAATCCCGGCCCCTGTCAACAGGGCCGGGAGATCCTGCGGTCGCCAGCGATCACAAGGTCGTCAAGCCTTCCCTGACGGCATATTTGGTCAGTTCGGCGATGCCGTGAAGATTGAGCTTTTGCATCAGCTGCTGGCGGTGGGTCTCCACCGTCTTGACGCTGATGGACAGCTTATCGGCCGTCTGTCTGGTGCTCTTTCCCTCGGCCAGCAGCTGCAATACCTCTCTTTCCCTGGCCGATAATAGCGAATAAACGCCGGGGTCGGCATCGCGCTCCTTGATGAGATAGTCCCGGACCAGGACATCGGTGATATCGGAACTTAAATATATCTTTCCCTTAACAATGGATTTTATCGCCTGAATGAGTTCCTCAAAGGCCGAGTCCTTTAGCAGATAGCCCCTGGCCCCGGCCTTGAGGGCTTCCACCACATAGCGGCGGTCAGCATGCATGGATAAGATCATTATCTTTGCTGCCGGGCAGATTTCCTTAACCCTCCGGGTCGCCCCTATCCCGTTCAGCCCCGGCATGGTTATGTCCATGATCACCAGGTCGGGCAGGTGCTCCTGGGCCAGTTTGACCACCGCCAGCCCGTCGCTGGTCTCCGCCACCACCTTTATCCCGGATTGTTTTTCCAGCAGGGTTTTCAAGCCCTCCCGCACGATCTTGTGGTCGTCGGCAATGATGATCTTAAGCGTCATCCCACCCCCTTTCCGTTCGTCCGGCAGATGATGACCGCCTTGGTGCCGCGGCCCGGAAGCGCTGCCAAGCTCAGCCGGCCTCCGAAACAACCCAATTGCTCCCGGATGCTGAACAGGCCGAAGCCTCCGGGTTCCGCCGTTTCCCCGGCTCCTTTTTCAACCAGCCCTATCCCGTCGTCGGAGACTTCGATGGTCAGCCTCCCGCCGGAGTTTGTCAAGACGATCGAAATGTTATCGGCCCCGGCATGTTTGATGATGTTGATCATCAGCTCGCGAACCGACCGGAACAAGGTGACCTTCAGATCTTCAGGCAGCTGCAGCTTTGGGCCGGGGCATGACAGTTCGACCGCTTTCCCGTATTTTCGGCGGGTCTGCTCGGCCAGCCACTCCAGCCCGGCCTCAAACCCCAGATCGTACAGCACCGGCGGGCTTAATTCAAAGGTCAGGTTCCTGGTGTAGCTAATGGTCTGCTCCAGCAGCATCCGGATCTCCTCCAGATCCCTTTCCGCCCCGCTGAAGACCGCGTTGCCCTCCAGGTTCTTAAGTTTCACCCGGATCATAGCCAGGGCCTGGCCGATATGGTCGTGCAGGTCGGAGGCAATGGCCCGCCTTTCCCTCTCTTCGGTCAGCGTCAACTCCGAAGCAAGTTTTTTCAGCTTCTGCTGATATCTTTTGACCGTCTGCTCCGTCCGCTTGCGCTCGGCAATTTCAGCTTTAAGTTTGAGGTTGGCATCGTTCAGCAAAGAGGTCCGTTTGACGACCTTCTCTTCCAGATGATCCAGGGCATCGTGAATAGCCTGCTGGGCCGACCTCTTCTGGTAAAAAGCATGCAGCATTTTGGCCAGCGAATCAATCAACTGCCGTTCCTCTTTGAGGAACGGTCCCTCAAATGCTGCCTTTTGCTTGATCAGATAGTAAACCTCTATCCGGCCTTTTTCCCCGCCGCCAATGCCGAAGAAGCTGGATTGTTTCCACCGGGTGGCCGCATAGTTCGGAGTGGCGAGGCTTAGATCCCCGGCCACTATCCGGGCGGCGGTATCCCGGGGGTACTGCCAGGCCGCCGGCAGTATTTTGATGAATTCCCCGAGGATATTCTCAACACTCTTCCGGTCGTTTTGCAGGATGGCCGAAGCTTTATGCAAAGCGGTCAGTTCCTTGACCCGTTCCTGAAGCTGCCATAGCAAGCGGTCCTTGATATTTGGACTGGGGTTTTTCATATCTGTTATCGATCGTTATATTTGCCTAAGTTTAACCTTAATATCGCCAAAACGCAAGTTTAAATTTATTTTCTGCTCCTGTGTGGTATATAACAAAACCCTTGACACCCGCCGGATATTTATATATAATTACCGTTGATTGCGGGCGTAACTCAGTGGCTAGAGTGCTACCTTGCCAAGGTAGACGTCGTGGGTTCGAATCCCATCGCCCGCTCCAGTAAATATCAGGACAGGCTTTAAAAGCCTGTCCTTTTTTATTAACCTCTCCCTGCCTTACGGCTTCCCTCCCCTCGAGGGGAGGGAATATGGGCGGGGTAAAAAAGGCAGGACTGCTTAAGCAGTCCTGCCTTGTACTGGTACCGAGGGTCGGAATCGTTTGCGTTTTAGTGAACCATATCGACCGTTTCATATATCATCCTATTGCCTTTCAGGCTAAACCTCCGCCCCGATACACCGCAAAACTGGTCATACATTTCGGTATACTGCGATATATAAATGCTGTCCGCATACTCCTTATTATATGCATCAAATATCTTCACGGCTCCTTCATCTAAAAGACTTTCTAATACCAATACAGAATATTTATAAAAATTTCTTTTTTTAAATTTAGCCAAATTGACAGAATCGATCTTTTGGTCCATCAATGTTTTAATGGTATCCCTGTAACGCTTTGCAAATTTTATCCTTTCTTTATCACCTATTGTATCCGCAGATGCAAACCTGGAAACAGCATCATAGCTCATCTTGATTTTCACCCTGATGGTTTCATAGAATAAAAAACATTGATACTCTGATGTATCAAGTGCTACTACGGCTGGCAATTTCCTCCTTGTTATCCTTCTGCTTACCGGCGCCTTTTCTTTGACATACGATGTACAACCCAAAAGCAGTAATATTGCTACTAGAGACATTGCAAACTTATTCATATTCTAAATATAACAAAATTAATCCTCTATGTCAAACACTTGTTTTAAAATGAATGAATATTATAAATTTTAAATCAAAAAGGCAGGATGCTTTTCAGCAGTCCTGCCTTGTACTGGTACCGAGGGTCGGAATCGAACCGACACGTTCTTGAGGAACGAGGGATTTTAAGTCCCTTGCGTCTACCAGTTCCGCCACCCCGGCATTTTGTTTCGTACTCGTCTACTTGCATTTTGTCATACCTGCGAAAGCAGGTATCCAGTCGGAACATGGATTCCCGCCTTCGCGGGAATGACCCACTTTATTTATATCCATTTAACTGGAGGCGGCTAGCGGGTTCGAACCGCTGAATAACGGTTTTGCAGACCGTCGCCTTACCACTTGGCTAAGCCGCCTCAAATATCAATAAGCTGATTTTACCAGTTTTCGGCCCCGCCTGTCAAGAAGATCCCTTTTCAGCCTAGTTCCCCAGCCGGTACTCCAGCTTGGTCCGGGAGGATCGGTTCAGATCGGACAGGGTCTCGGCGCTTTCGGTCAGCAGGTCCAATATCGACGGCCGGCGTTTCCTCTCCCTGATCACCTTGGGGGTTTCCTTGAGCCCGGCCATGGTGCCGGCCATTATCACCGCATCGTCCTGGGTTCCCAGCCGGTCAACCAGTTTAAGATTATAGGCCTGCCGGCCGGAGAAGACCCGGCCGTCGGCAAATAGCTTTACCGAGTCCAGCGGAATGCCGCGCCCTTCCGATACCGCCTCCATGAACTGCAGGTGCACATCGTCGATCATCGACTGCAACAGGGCCCGCTCCTGGGGCGTCATCTGGCGGAATGGCGAGGCCAGATCCTTGACCGCCCCGGCTTTGATCACCTCGTAGCCGATGCCGATCTTGCGGAACAGCTCCTCCAACACGGCGTAGCTTAAAATTACCCCGATGGAGCCGGTGAGGGTGCCGGGGTTGGCCACGATGGAGTCGCAGCCGCAGGCGATATAATACCCGCCGGAGGCCGCCACCTCACCCATGGAGCAGACCACCGGTTTTTTGGTCCGGGCGTTTCGGAGGGCCTCATATATCTCCTGGGAAGCGGCCACCCCGCCGCCCGGGGTCTCCAGCCGGACCACGATGGCCTTGACGGAGTTATTGTCGCGGTATTTCTTTATCTGCCGGACGGCGTTATCGGAGGAGACTATCGGACCGACTATCTCCACCAGCCCCACCGATTTCCCGTAGGAAAGTTCCATATGACCTTCATTGGAGACCGCCATCACGATGGCGCCTACGAAGATGACGGCGAACATCAGCACCGCAACCGCGATCAGGGTTATGAACAGCCCTTTTTTCTTCATCGAACACTCCTGATTAACAATCCGAATATACCGGAGTTCATAGGACGCAGATTTTCGCAGATTCCCGCTGTTTTATTTATTGTAATAAGATCCCGGAAATCAGCGTTTATCAGCGTCCAAAATAATTCATTTCATTTTTTTGGCTAACGTCACCAACTGGCTCACCATGTCCTTCTCTTTGACCTTGGAGATGATCTTGCCCTTTTGGAACAGCAGGCCCAATCCGTCTCCGCCGGCGATCCCCAGGTCGGCCTCCCGGGCCTCGCCCGGCCCGTTGACCGCACAGCCCATCACCGCTATCTTCAGCGGTTTCTTTATCCCGGCTATTCTCCGCTCCACCTGAGCGGCGATCCCGGCCACGTCTATTTTGCAGCGGCCGCAGGTGGGACAGGCATGGACCACCGGGCCAAAGGTCCCCAGCCCCAATGACTGAACGATCTCCCGGGCCACCGGGATCTCCTTGACCGGATCCCCGGACAGCGACACCCGGATGGTGTCACCGATGCCCTCGGCCAAAATGGTTCCCATGCCCACCGCCGAGCGGATGGCCCCGGCGGCCGGGGTCCCGGCCTCGGTGATGCCAAGATGCAGAGGATAGGGAACCATGGGGGAAATTTTCCTATAAGCCTCGATGGTCATGGGCACATCCGAGCCTTTGAGGGAGATCACGATATCGTCAAACCCCAGGTCCTCCAGTATCCGGGCGTGCCGCAGGGCGCTGTCCACCATGCCCCGGGCGGTGGGATGGCCGTCCCGGGCCAGAATATCCTTCTCCAGCGAGCCGGCGTTGACCCCGATGCGGATGGGAACCTTTTTGCCGGCCGCAGCCTTGACCACCTGTCTGATCTTATCTTTGGAGCCGATATTTCCTGGGTTGATCCGCAGTTTGTCCACCCCGGCATCCAGGGCGATCAGGGCCAGGCGGTGATCAAAGTGGATATCGGCCACCAGCGGCATCTTTGTCCCCTGCCGGATACGGACCAGGGCGGTGGCAGACTTTTTATCCGGCACCGCCAGGCGGACGATCTGACACCCGGCCTTCTCCAGTTTTTTGATCTGGGCCAATGTGGCCTTAACATCGCAGGGGTCGGTGTTGGTCATGGACTGGATGGACACCGGGGCGTTGCCGCCGATGGCCAGATTCCCCACCTTGACCGGCTGGGATCTCCGGCGGGGATAAGTATTTTGTGTCTTTTCCGGCATTTGGGGTATTATCGCAAATAGTCAGGGAAAATGCAAGAGGGGAATAAAATTCCCCCTCCGCATCGGAGGGGGTTGGGGGCGGTCAACCAGCCGGGCATGCAGGTAGGGTGGGTTTCAAATCCTCTCCTACAATATTGGGCCCGGCACGGGCATGGATTCCCGCCTTCGCAGGAATGACACGGAAGACAGGAATAAATAAAACCCCCTTCCCTCGTGGGGAAGGGGGTTGGGGGTTAGGTCTGTTTACGCGGTGGCCTCGGGCTTTTCTTCCCCACCCTTTTCGTCTTCTTTCTTCTCTTCCTTCTTGCCTTTGATGGCCTGGTTCAAGGCATCGCCGAAGGCCGTGCCGGTCGAAGACTGTTCGGCCTTAAGGTAAGGCTTGATCTCCCCGGACTCCTGCTCGGCCTTGAGGATCTTCTGGGACAGGGCTATCCGGCGGTTGGAGGAGTCGATCTCGATGATCTTGAGGTCCAGCTCCTCGCCGCCCTTGAAGGTCTCGGCCAGCTTGTCCTCGGTGATCCCCTCCAGCTCGGAGACCGGCACGAATCCCTCGAAGCCGTGATCCATGTCAACCAGCAGGCCCCGCTCCAGCGGGCGGTTGACCTTGCACTTGAGGTCCTGCCCGATGGAGAACTTGCTGCCGATGTCGGCCCAGGGATCGTCCTCCAGCTGTTTGATGCCCAGGGAGATCCGGCGGTTGTCCTTGTCTATGTTGGTTACCATGATGTCGATGCTGTCGCCCTTCTTGACCACCTCGCTGGGATGCTTGATGCGCTTGGTCCAGGAGATGTCGGAGATGTGGATCAGACCGTCGATGCCCTCATCCAGCTCCACGAACACCCCGAAATTGGTGATGTTGCGGACCTTGCCGCTGACCTTGCAGCCGATGGGATATCTCTGCTCGATGGTGTCCCAGGGATCCGGCTCCAGCTGGCGCAGACCCAAAGATATCTTCTGCTCGTTCTTGTCTATCTTCAGCACCACCGCGTCCACCTCGGCCCCGATGGAGACCAGTTTGGAGGGATGCTTGACCTGCTTGGTCCAGGACATCTCGGAGATGTGGATCAAACCCTCCACCCCCTTCTCCAGCTCGATGAAGGCCCCGTAATCCACGATGGATACGATCTTGCCCTTGATGGTGGCCCCCACCGGGAACTTGGTCTCGATATCCTCCCAGGGATGCGGGGTCAGCTGCTTGAGGCCCAGGGAGACCCGGGATTTCTCGCGGTCGTATTCCAGGATCTTGACCTTGAGCCGTTCGCCCAGCTTGACCAGCTCCGAGGGGTGGTTGATGCGGCCCCAGGACATGTCGGTGATGTGCAGCAGGCCGTCCAGCCCGCCCAGGTCGATGAACACCCCGAAGTCGGTGATGTTCTTGACGATGCCCTCGCGCAGCTGTCCCTTGTCGATCTCGGCCAGGATGGCGGTGCGCAGCTTGTCGCGCTCGGCGTCCAGCACCGCCCGGCGGGAGACCACTATGTTGCGGCGTTTCTTGTTGATCTTGACGATCTTCAGGGGGACAAATTGGCCTAGCAGGCTGTCCATGGTCTCCAGCGGCCGCAGGCCTATCTGGGAACCGGGCAGGAAGGCATCCACCCCCATCAGGTCCACTATCAGGCCGCCCTTGATCCGCTTGACCACCTTGCCCTCGATCTGCGATTCGTTGTCCAGATACTCCTTGGCCTTGTCCCACACCCGGATGAAATCGGCCTTGGATTTGGAGAGCACCATCTGGCCCTCCTCGTTCTCCATCGTCTCCAGGTAAAGATCCAGCACGTCGCCCGGCTTGATGGACTCCGGATCCGACAGCTCCATCAGGGGAACGATCCCCTCTGATTTAAGACCCACGTCCACCATCACCGAGTCCCCGCTGATGCGGAGGACCCTGCCGGTGATGATCTCGCCCTCCTCGAATGTTTTCTGATGGAAATACTCATCCAGCAGGGCCCTGAATTCACCCGAATCCTGGGATTCCTCCTCCGTCAGGAACTCGTCCTTCTCGTCCTCCGGACGAAGCTTTTTGGTTTTGACCATGTTTTGTGTTACTCCTTTTGGTATAGAATAGGCCGACCAATGCCAGCCTTGAAATTTTCACTTTTGCCCGCAAAACGCGCGAAAAACTATAAACCTCTTAACCCTATTGAACTTTTTGAACCTTTAAACCCTTCACAGGTTTCTCTTTCTTGGCCGTGATGTCCCTTATCCTGCTGACCACCTTCCGCACCAGGGCGTCTGGGGTGGAGGCCCCGGCGGTGACGCCCACCAGTCCGGCTTTGGAGAACCATCGGGCTTTCAGCTCGTCCTCGGTCTCCACATGGTAGGTGGGCTTTCCCACCTTGCGGCACATTTCGGCCAGCCGGGAGGTGTTGGCCGAGTTCCGGCCGCCCACCACGATCATCAGATCCGAGCGCTTGGCCAGCTGCATGGTATCCTGCTGGCGCACCTGGGTGGCCCGGCAGATGGTGTTTATCAGGTGGATGTCGTTGGTCTTGGACCCCAGGTACTTTAGGGCCTTTACGAAATCGTCGGTGGACAGGGTGGTCTGGGCCAGCACCCCTATCCGCGGCCCCACCTTGACCGATTTGTGGTTGAAGACCATCGAATCCCGCCCGGCGTAGCCCTTGAGGGCTATCACCTCGGGGTGCTCCTTCTCGCCGATGATGATCACCTGTCGTTTTTCGTCCCGCAGGCAGGCCGCCGCCTTCTGGGCCTTGGTGACGAAGGGGCAGGTGGCATCAATGATGGTCAGGCCCTTTTTGGCTCTCAGCTGCTGCAGCACCCGGGGATGCACCCCGTGGGAGCGGATGATCAGGACGCCGTTTTTTACCCGGGACGGCTTTTCTATGGCCTTGACCCCCCAGCTCTCCAGATCCTTCACCACCTGGGGATTATGGATGATGGGCCCCAGGGTGCAGACCGCCTGCCGGCTCTTGGCCGCGGTCTCGTAAGCCAGCTTGACCGCCCGCTTGACCCCGAAACAGAAACCGGCCCTTTTGGCAACCTCTATCTTCATCGGCCCTCTTTCAGCCGGATTATCCGGTCCATCACCAGCTGGCTGATCTGCTGGTGCCCCTCCCTGCTGTCGGGATACTTTGCTATCTCGGCGGCGGTGATGGGCGGGCCGAACCTGGCCAGCAGTTCATACCGCCCCTTAAGCAGGTGGGACAGCTTCCGGTTGGTGCCCTGGATGTAAGCCGGCACCACCGGGGCCAGGCTGCGCCTGGCTATCAGACCCACCCCGGATTTGGCCGGCAGGAAATTTTCGGTGCGGCTGCGGGTGCCCTCGGGAAACATCACCACCGCCCAGCCCTGCTCCAGCTTCTTCAGGATCAGCTTGATGGCCGCCGCATCCCCGCCCTGGCGCCGGAGCGGCATGGCGTTCAGGGATGTTATCAGCCAGCGGAGCAGGAAGAATCGGAACAATTCCTGCTTGGCCACAAAGGTCACCTCCCGGGGGGCGGCGGTGCCCAGAAACGGAGGATCGACCAGGGCGATGTGGTTGGAGGCGATTATGCAGCCCCCTTGGAGCGGAACATGCTCCCAGCCGGTGACCCGGCGTCCCAAAAAATGCCTCAGCCCGAAATTCAGACTGTGCCAGACCATCCGGTAGAAGCGGGAATTAAAAGCCCGGCTGTCCCATATCATGCTGTCCCCGCTTTCTGCCTGACGGCCGCCAGCACCTGCTCCACCTGCTGTCCGATGCTCAGGGCCGAGGTGTCTATCACCAGCGAATCGGGGGTGCAGAGCAGCGGGCTATCGGCCCTCTGGCTGTCCTGGGCGTCGCGCTCGGCTATCTGCCTCTCTATATCCTCCAGTCGGCAATGGGCGCCCCTGGCTGTCAGTTCCTCCATCCGGCGCCGGGCCCGCTGGGTGATGCCGGCCTTCATGAACACCTTGACATCGGCATCGGGAAACACCACGGTGGTGATGTCCCGGCCCTCCATCACCACCCCGCCCTGGCGGCCCATCTCCTGCTGTAGTTTGACCAGCCTTTGGCGGACCACCGAGATGGCCGAGATATCCGAGGCGGCCCGCGAAATCTCCGGGGTCCTGATATCCTGGCTGACATCCCGGCCGTCCAATATTGTCCGGATCCCGTCCGGGCCGGGCTTTTGGTCTATGGTGGTGGATTCGACCAACTTGGCCACGGCCGCACTGTCGCTCAGAGACACCTTTCCCCGAAAAGCTTTCAAAGCCATGGCCCGGTACATGGCCCCGGTATCAATATAGAGATATCCCAGCTCCCGAGCCACCAGCTTGGCGGTGGTGCTTTTGCCAGAGGCCGCCGGACCGTCAATGGCTATGACCATTCTCCTGCCCGCTACTGCGATCGGCGGACCTCTTTAATGACCTTTTTCAAAGCCACCACCAGCTTTTTATTCTGCTTCTCGGACCCGATGGTGACCCTCAAGGCGGTGGGCAGCCCGTAGTTCTTGACCGGCCGGATGATGATGCTTCGCTTCTGCAGGCGGGCGAAGACCTCCATCGAGTCCAGCTGGGGATCGACAAGTATGAAATTACCCTCCGACGGGACATAGGACAGCTTCATCTTCTCGAACTGGCGGTATAAATATTCCTTGCCGGCATCGTTCACCCGGCGACTGCGCTCCAGGTGCTGGACGTCGTCCAAGGCGGCCAGGCAGCCTGCCTGGGACAACAAGCTTATATTGAACGGCAGCCGGACCTTTCTTATCGAGGCGATCAAATCCGAATGGCCGATGCCATAGCCCACCCGAAGGCCAGCCAGACCGTATATCTTGGAGAAGGTGTGCAGGATGATTATATTCGAGTGATCCTTTAACAGTTCCAGGCTTCTGGGGAAATCGCTTCGGGTTATATATTCGGAATAAGCCTCATCCAATATTATGACACAGCTCCCGGGAACGGCTTTGATAAAAGCCTTGAGCTGGTCGTGGTTGATCATGGTTCCGGTGGGATTGTTGGGATTGGCGATATAGACCACCTTGGTCTGCGGAATGACCGCCCGGGCCATGGCCTCCAGATCAGGGGTATAATTCTTCAAAGGGACCTCGGTAAGGTCGGCATCGGTCATTTTGGCCGCTATCTTGCCCATCACAAAAGATTGCTCGGCCATTACCACATGATCTTTAGGCGCCACGAAGGATTTGAATATAAATTCGATGATATCCACCGAGCCGTTGCCGAATATCAGCTGGTTTTCGCTTACTCCCAGGTGATCGGACAGCCTCTGGCCCAGGGCATAACAGCCGTCATCGGGATACAGATTGATCTCCTTTAGCGCCTGGCGGATGGCCTTGACCGCCAGCTTTGACGGGCCCAATGGATTCTCGTTGGAGGCCAGTTTTATTATCCTGCCCTTGAGCCCCAGTTCACGGCGCACTTCTTCGATGGGCTTGCCGGGAATATAAGGGCTGATGGAACCGATATTCTCCCTGGGCTGGGGTATCATGGCATTTCTCCAACTATAGGTTTATCAATCGGTTATAATAAAACAACTTGGTATTATAGCACAGATCGGGTTTAAAATCAAGCAAAGAAAATCCATTAAAAAAGCCCCGCAAAATGCAGGGCTTGAACTGCAAAACATATATGGCGCATTGTTTTTAGCTGTGACGGTATTTTATCACCCGGATATCCTCCAGGGTCACCAGTCCCTCGGTTACGTTCTGGTCGATGAAGGGCATCAGCCGGTCGATATTCTCCTTGGTATCCACCACCTCGATGACCACCGGCAGGTCCTCCGACAGGTTCAATAATTTGGCGCTGTGAAGCCGGCTGTCGGCCCCGAATCCCAGGATGCCCCTAAGGACCGTGGCCCCGGCCAGGTTCAATTCGCGGGCCTTGAGCACTATCTGTTCGTACAAAGGCTTGCCGTTATGCTTGTCGTTTTCGCCGATAAACACCCTTAACAGCACTGCCTGCTCCGGAAGTTTCATCCGCCGATCCTCCCTGGTTAAAATAATCTGATCACTGTTTTAGCGGCATATATCCCTGCCACCACCAACAATAGTCCCAATATATTGTTCAGGAGCACATTGGTCAGGCACAGCCTGATCTCGCCCTCCCGCAGCAGATTGATGGTTTCCAGGGAGTAGCTGGAGAAGGTGGTGTAGGCCCCCAAAAAACCGATGGCGATAAAGCTTCTCAGGTCGGGGGGGATCATGGCCCGGTCGAATAATTCAAAGAACACCCCGATGGCCAGAGAGCCGGAAAGATTGACAAACAAGGTCCCCCAGGGAAATATCTCATTGACCGACAGCTGGACCAGCCGGGAAAGCCCGTAACGGGCCAAAGCCCCGGTCATGCCGCCCAGGGCGATATAGATCAAATGCTGCACGGGATCACTGCTTCAAAAGCTCCTCGACTTCGCGGGCCAGCATCTGATCCAGATTCTCGCGGTAGCCTATATGCCGGTATCTGATGACCCCCTGTTTGTCTATCACAAAGGTGGTGGGGATCCCGCTCACGCCGTAAACCCGGTCGATGCCGACGCCCATCATCCCGCCCTGCAAAATGACGAACTGATGACCCGACCTCTCTACGAACTGTTTCACCAACTGGTTCTTGTCCCGGCCCTCCAGGTTGATGCCCAGCACCACCAGGCCTTTCCCCTGGTATTCCAGGAAGACCTGGTCGATCAGCGGCATGGCCAGCTTGCAGGGACCGCACCAGGTGGCCCAAAAATCAAGGATCACCACCCGGTCCCGGAACTGGGAAAGCTGATAGGGCTGGTCGTCCAGGTCCGGCAGGCTGAAGTCGGGGGCCGGCCGGCCGACTATTCTGGCGGCGTCGGCCTCATCCTCGGCCTGCTGGCGGGCCAAGGTTTTCTCCGCCGCCTGCTGCAAAATTTTGTCCAATCCTTTCAGGGTCCGGTATCTTTCCTTATAGACGGCCTCCAGCTCGGCTTTGGTCTTGGCCGGGTCCTCCAGCCGTCCGGCCAGGCTGGCGGCCAGGTTCTCTATGGCCCCGTCCAAATCGCCCGTCCGGTATAATGCCATCCCCAAGTGATACTGGATGGTCGGGTCCTCTGCCAGTTTGAAGGCTTTCCGCAGCTCCCCCAGGGCCGAATTATATTTTCCTTTTTGGTACAGCACCCAGCCGTAGGTGTCCAGATAATTTCCCCTCTCCATCCGGAGGATGTTTTCCCAGCGTTCCCGCGACAGGCCGGCCGGCTTCTGGCCGGATGATCTCTTGTGGGCCAGGGCCGCCGCTTTTCTGGAGTATTGCTCGGCCTGTTCCAGGTTGATCCCCTGCTTGGCCCACTCATAGGAAAGATTGTTGAGCACCTCGGCATTCTCGGGGTCCATCTTCAGAACGGACTCGAAGACCTCATACATCCTCGGCTGGTTGCCTATCTGGGCGAAACGGCCGGCCAGCATGGTATACAGCCCCAGCCGCTGTTCCCTGGTGATGAACTTCATCCCCTTGATGTCGCCCTCCGCCCGGTCAAGGCTTTCGGCCTCTCCGGCCTGGGTGATCTTTTGGGCCTGATCCAGTACCATCTCCCGCTGTTTGACGATGAAGAAGCTCAAGCCAGCCAGTGCCAGCAGACTGGACAGCACCAGTACCCAGAATAACTTTGGAATTTTTTTCATGTTTGTCCCTTTGAAACGGGTTGGCTGTTAAAAATGGGCTGATCTCTCAGCCCATGAAATTATTTTTTCCCGTCCCGGTATTCCTTGGTCGCTTTGATGAAATCGCGGAACAGGGGTTGTGGCTTCATGGGCCGGGACTTGAACTCGGGATGGAACTGGCATCCCAGGAACCAGGGATGGTCCTTCAGCTCCACCATCTCCACCAGCATCCCGTCCGGCGACCGGCCGCAGAACACCATGCCCTTCTCCTCCAATTTTGCCACATAGCTGTTGTTGACCTCGTAGCGGTGGCGGTGGCGTTCCGACACCTGTTCTGTCTGGTAGGCCTGATGGGCCTTGGTGCCGGGCGTGATGACGCAGGGGTAGGCCCCCAGCCGCATGGTCCCGCCCAGGTTGCTGATGTTCCTCTGTTCCGGCAGGTAGTCTATCACCGGATGCGGGGTCTTGTCGTCGAACTCGGTGGAATGGGCCTGCTTCATGCCGCAGACGTTGCGGGCAAACTCGATGGTGGCCACCTGCATCCCCAGGCAGATGCCGAAATACGGCATTTTCTTTTCCCGGGCGTGCCGGGCCGCCAGGATCTTGCCCTCGATGCCCCTTTCGCCGAAGCCGGGGCAGACCAGGATGCCGTGGCAGTTATCGAAGCGTTGGGATACATTCTCCGGGGCCAGGCTTTCGGTATCTATCCAGTCCAGGTTGACCTTGGCCCGGTTGGCGATGCCGGCATGGACGAATGATTCTATGATGCTCTTGTAGGCGTCGTGCAGGTCGACATACTTGCCGCAGATGGCCACCCGCACTTCGGATTCGGGATTCTTGTGTTTTTCGATCATCTGGCTCCAGGCGGACAGGTCCGGCTTGTGAAAACCGGCCCCCAGCAGATGGGCCACGATCTCATCCAATCCATCGTTGTGGAATCTGAGGGCCACCTCGTAGATGCTCTCCACGTCGATGGCCTCGATCACCGACTCGGCCGAGACGTTGCAGAACAGGCCGATCTTCTCCTTGAGCTCCTTGTCCAGGGGCTGCTCGGTCCGGCAGATGATGATGTCCGGCTGGATGCCGATCTCCCGCAGTTTGTTGACCGAATGCTGGGTGGGCTTGGTCTTAAGCTCGCCGGAGGCGTGGATATACGGCACCAGGGTCAGGTGGATATAGGCGCAGTTCTCCCGCCCCACGTCCAGCCGGAACTGCCTGATGGCCTCGATGAACGGCAGGCTCTCGATGTCGCCCACCGTGCCGCCGATCTCGGTGATCAGCACGTCGACGTCGCCGCTTTCGGCCAGCTTGTGGATCCGGGCCTTGATCTCGTTGGTGACGTGCGGCACCACCTGGACGGTCTTGCCCAGGTAATCGCCCCTCCGTTCCTTGGTGATGATGGATTCGTAGATCTGCCCGGAGGTCAGGTTGTTGTCCCGGGTCAGGGGCCGGTCGATGAACCTCTCGTAATGGCCCAGGTCCAGATCGGTCTCCGCCCCGTCGTCGGTGACGAACACCTCCCCGTGCTGGAAGGGGCTCATGGTCCCGGGATCGACATTCAGGTAGGGGTCGAACTTCTGGATGTTGACCTTCAGGCCCCGGGCCTTCAGCAGGTAGCCCAGCGAGGCCGAGGCGATGCCCTTGCCCAGCGAGCTGACCACCCCGCCGGTCACAAATATGAACTTTACTTTCTTCTTCATAACTCTATATGTTTCAAAATTTTATTTTTGATGACATTCGTTTTGTCACCCTGAGTAATCTAACTTGCCCTGAATATTGAATGGGGGACTGTGATCCATCCTTCAACCTGTGTTACCTCGGAGATTCCCCGGGATGACATGATTTGTCACCCTGAGAAAGCAGCAATACCAAGCAAGCCGAACGGGTGAACACTTGCCGCCCTATACCTTGTGCCCCGATCAAAATGATAAGCAAAATTTGAAGTATTAAGTTTACTTTAAAAAAAGCCCCCTGTCAAATGAAAAAAGGGCGAAGTGAAGACACTTCGCCCTGGGTTTTTCCTATGATCTACTGCACCACCACGAATTTCCTGGTGGCCCGGTAATTCCCGGCCTGCAGTCTGACAAAATAGACCCCCTCGGCCACATTGGCATCGCTCCATTTCAGCGAGTAGTGACCCGGCTCCTGCAGGCCCCGGTCGAAGCTCTTGACCGTCTGGCCCAGCACATTGTAGACCTTGATGTCCACCTGGGCGGCCCTGGGCAGCTGGTACCTGAAGTTGACCTGCCCCCGGGCCGGATTGGGCCAGGCGTTGTGCAGGGCGAAGACTGCGGGGTTCCCGGCCTGCGGTTTGCCGCTTACCCCGGAGGCGCCCACGGTCATGGAGACCGGGATCTTCTTGGGGTTGTTGGCCAGATCGTTGCTGGCCAGGCAGACCGTGTCGCTGTAAGTGCCCAAGGATAATCCCGTAGCATTAAAGCTGAAGGTGACATTGCTATTGCCGGCCGCGGCCACTGTTCCCGAGGTGGGATCGATGGTGATCCAGTCGGCCAGCTTTTTGCCCAGCATGGCCTTAAGGTTCCAATTGTAGTCAAGTGCGTAGGTTTGCAATTCCGCCCAACCGCCGGCTTCGACCCAATCCCCCTTGCCGTCTATGGCCGGGCCGTTATCCACCGACGCCGGGAATTCGCCATTGACATGCCCCACGCTGTACCCTACCCAGTAATTGATGCCGGTCTGAAGGGTTATCGGCGAGGGTAGCTGGTAGGTGTTCCATCCGTCGGCTGTCAACGCAGTAACATCAGCGGAATATATTTCAGTAGTCGGAGAGGTGGTCCCGCCCTGCCACACTTTAACGGTCACATTGGTAATGGGCAGGATGATCAAAGCCTTTACGGCATATAGTTCATAGGTTTCGTAATAAGAAGCTAATTCGGTGCTGGTCAGCAGGATTGCGGTGGTAAAGGTTGTGCCGCCATTTCCTATGGCATCACCATTGTCAGCATTGTCGTAACTTCCAATGCCGGTATTTAAATATGTCAGGTTCCAGTCCAGATCCATACCGCCGGTGTTGCCGATCACCAGGGTCTGGTCCAGGCTGTCGTTCTGGGGAACGTTGACATCATAATAGGTGTGGTCCAGGGCCATGGCCGGCCCGGTGGGAGCGCCTTCCGGCTTGACGATCAGGCTGCAGGTCATGGCCGATGAGCCGGCCGGGATCTGGCGCACCGCCACCCCGGCATGGGCGCCGCCGGTGGTGGAGGTGGCACCGTTGTAATAGCTGACCGGGTAGGCGGTGCCGGAGCTGTCGAAGCTGGCCTGGGTGCCGCTGGTCCAATAGTCGGCCGCATCGCCGTCGTTGGTGCCGGTCCAGAGTTCCGAGGAGTACCCGGGGGTGCTCATGTCCGTTTCCTCCGCGGCCACTCCGTACGGCCTGGCCACCCCGCCACTGGTGTATTTGTTATTGACCGTATTGTTGCTCAAATAGGTGCTGGTAGTATAGGTGCTGTCGATATGATAGATGGCCAAACCGCCCGGCGAGGTTGACGGCAGCAGGGAGTCCCAACGTACGCTGCTGACCGGACCCATGCCAAGTTCATAGCGGTTCTCCACCAGCCAGAACTGCTTGGTGGTATCGGTGCCCAAAAAGGCCAGCTTATAGCTGCTGTTGGCGGCGGTGGTCATTATGTTGTTGACGGTATAAAGATTGTTGGCAGTGACCAGGGTGGGGCTGGCCCAGCCCAGGAACCGCCGGCACCAGACATCCAAGGACACCGGGCGGGCATTGGTGGTGCCGTTGCCGCCCCAGGAACCGCCGGCCATCAGCGAAAATTTGCCGATGCCCGAGCCGGCGCCGTAATCGTAATTATCAGTATCATAAAGGTCGGGCAGGCCCAGGGCATGCCCGAACTCGTGGCAGAATACTCCGCAGCCGATCATCTCGGTGGTGCCGCCGTTGCCGTCGGCGTAGTTGGTCCTCTCCGGCATGATGATATATTCGTTGATCCGGACCGGATTGCCGGTGAAGGGGCTAATGTCGCCGGTGGTATAATAGGTGGCCCCACTGCCAAAGCCCGATAAATAAAAGCTGTGTGACCAGATGGCGGTGGCGCCTTCTTCTGCCCCCTTGCCGGCGTGGACCACCCACAGCACGTCTACATACCCGTCGTGGTTCTGGTCGTAGCTGGAATCGGCGAAGTTGACGAATGAATCGGCATGGGCCAGGGTCTTGATGATGAATTCGTAGGTGTTGGCTGTGGTACCACCATTAAGACCAGAACCTGCAGAATAATAGGCGACGGTGTTGTTGCTGGTGCGCCAGTTGTCGACCGCGCCGGAACAGCTCATGGTATTGTAGGACATGTCGCGGTAGTAGTTGTTGACCGATTTGTTGTTGGTCCCGGTGTTGAACAGCATGCCCTGGAATTCGGCCTGGGTGTTGATGGCCGCCAGATCGGTGAAATAACCCATGATCACCGGATACTCCCGGCTGCCTGCGATCTTGGCATCGGAGCCTTTGATATCCCTCAGCTGAAAGATCAGGCCCCGTTCCGGACTGTCCATGCCTTTCAGGCGCATGGCCTTCAGGGCTTCGGGCTCCTGGATCCCTTCCCGGGGCGGCATGGCAAACAACAGTCCGATCGTTGATGACAGTATCGCCACGACCAAAAGTAATCGCACTATTGAGCTTTTACCCATGAATAGTTACCTCATTTTATATTTATGTAATGGTTACTTCCTGAATCAATTATAAACACTGAAAGGCCCAATGTCAACCCAAAGGATGAATTAAACTTTTACATTTATTTATTGCCGCCTTCCTTTTTCTTCCGGCCCTCCCAGCCCCGCTCGGTGGGGAAGTAGAATTTCTTGTCCCTGATCTCATCCGGCAGGTGCTGCTGGTCCAGCTTGGCGTCGGGCTCATCGTGGGCGTAGCGGTAGCCGGCCCCGTAGCCCACCTCCTTCATCAGCTTGGTGACGGCGTTGCGGATCACCAACGGGACCGGCAGGGAGCCGGAACGGTCTATCTCCCGCATCACCGACCCATAGGCCTTGTAGACCGCGTTGCTCTTGGGGGCCAGGGCCAGGTAGATCACCGCCTGGGCCAGGGCCAGCTCGCCCTCCGGCGTGCCCAGAAAATGATAGGCCTCCTTGGCCTGGTTGGCTATCAGCAAGGCGTTGGGATCGGCGTTGCCGATGTCCTCGGTGGCGAAGCGGATCATCCGCCGGGCCACATACAACGGGTCCTCGCCCGAGGCCAGCATCCGGGCCAGCCAGTATAATGAGCCGTCGGGATCGGAGTCCCGCAGGGATTTGTGCAGGGCCGAGATCAGGTTGTAATGCTCCTCCCCGGCCTTGTCGTACAGCAGGGATTTCCTCTGCATGGCCTCCTCGGCATCGGCCAGGGTCACCGTTCTCTTCCCGTCCTGGTCCGGCTTGACGGTGCTGACCGCCAGCTCCAGGGCGTTGAGGGCGGTGCGGGCGTCGCCGTAGGAGGACTGGGCGATGAATTCCAGGGCCTTGGCATCGGCCGCCGGATGGAGCTCGGCCAATCCCTTCTCAACGGTCAGGGCCCGCTCCAGGATGCCCTTGATGTCCTCCTCGCCCAGGCCTTTTAAGATCAGCACCTTGCTGCGGGACAGCAGGGCCGAGATCACCTCGAAGGATGGGTTCTCGGTGGTGGCCCCTATCAGCACGATGGTCCCCCGCTCCACGTAGGGCAGAAAGGCGTCCTGCTGGGCCTTGTTGAAACGGTGGATCTCATCCACGAAAAGGATGGTGCGCTGGCCCTGGTGGCTGCGCTTGGCCTCGGCCTGCTTGATGACCTCCTTGATCTCCTTGATGCCGGAGATCACCGCCGAGAACTCCAGAAAATTGGCCTTGACCGAGCTGGCGATGATCCGGGCCAGGGTGGTCTTGCCGGATCCGGGCGGACCCCAGAAGATCAGCGACGGCACCTCGCCGGATTCCAGGATCTTGCGCAGCACCCGTCCGGGCCCGATCAGATGCTCCTGCCCCACCACCTCGTCCAGGGTGCGGGGCCGCATCCGGTCGGCCAGGGGGACGGATTTGGCCTCGGCCGATCTGTCGGGAAATATTTCGGTCTGATCGGTCATAATCATTTAAGAAATTGAGGTTAGATGCTATTTATGACCACCCCTTCCCCTCCTTGATCAAGGAGGGTATTAAGGGGAGGTCATTTTACTTTCAAAAGAAATTCTTTCATCCCGATAAAGATGGCCCTGGCGATCCTCTCCTGGAAAACTTCGTCCAATAAAAGGGCTTCCTCGCGGGGGACGATGATGAAAGCCGGCTCCACCAGGATGGAGGGAAATTCGGTGGCCCGGCACAGCACCAGGTTGCCGTAGAACAGCCCGTGGTCGTTAAGCGGAAGCGTCTTCTGAAACTGACGGTGGACCGTCTCGGCCAGCCCCCGGCTGTAAGGCTGGTAGTAATAGGTGGAATATCCGCTGTTCAACAGCGGATTGGCTCCGTCCGGCGAGGCGTTGTTGTGGATGCTGATCAAAATATCCGCCTTCCAGCCAGCCGCCCGGCTGGGGCGCTGGTAGATGCCGGCCCCCTCAGACCCCTCCCGGGTGTAGAGAACCGAGGCCCCCTCCTTCTTCAGCATCCGGCCCAGCCGCTGGCTGATCTGCCAGTTGATGTCCTTCTCCAAAGTTCTCAAGGGGCCCACTGCGCCGTTGTCCGGGGAGTGCCCGGGATCCAGGGCTATTTTTAAATTTTTGAATGGGAGTTTATGGTTGATGGCCGGCGGGGCCTTTAAAGACAGCACCAGGTTGTTGTTCTGATAGGCAGTGCTATAGCCCCACAATTTGCCGGCCAGAGACACCTCCAGCTCCACCGTCCGGCTGTCAACCTGCCTCCAGCGGATATCGTTGACAAAACCGTCGGCCGGATCGTAGCGCACCCAGTCCATGTCGGCCCGGACATCGTAAAGCACCATCTTCAGACTCCGTCCATCGGCTCCGGGAAAGACCTGATGGACCGAAGGCCGTGACAGCAAGATGCTCAGTAGGCTGCCGCGGGGTTCCCTGGCTGTCTTGACCAAAGCCAGCTTGGCGGCAGGGAATATTTTCCCCGCCGGAAACAGTTCCAACGAGTTCTGTTTGACCCAGGCCTCCTTGGCCTCCGAAAGCTTCAGCCGGTAATACTGATCGTGGATCCCGCTTATCTGCAGGATCGTTCCCCGGGGCAGGAACATCTCATAGCCCAGGTCCGGGGCGGTCTTGAGCACCGCAAGGGAATCCTTCACTTTGGCAAAGACCTGGCGGGCATCGTCCCAATTGCTGAGAATTGGCCCGGTGGAATCAATTACGGAATTTCCTTCCCGGTCAACCAGGTAAAAATATATTCGCCGGCTTTCCCAGCCCTCATCTCCCCTTATCAGACAGGATCCGCCGTAGATGCCGGGCACCACCGCGGTGTCGGCGATGGATGAATCGGAAAAGGCCAGGACCTTGTCATCGGCCTCGGTGGCGGCATTCTGTTCCAGCATCGGGATACCTATGTTCCGGCCCACCGAGAAGCTGGCCTTGCCGCCGGGTGTCCCCTGGAATGAGACATAAAGACGATCTCCTGCCGGCAGGCTCAATCTGTAATTGGGGTTGATCGAGCCGTGCAGGATGCACAGGCTGTCAGGCCGGATGTTCTTTTTGCCCGCAGCCACCTTCACCTTGCGATCCAGGGTGGCGATGCCCGAGGCATCCAAAGCCGACAGCTGGATGATGAATTCTCCCGGATCGAACGGGATGTAGGCCAGAAAGGCCCCTGTCTTGTAGACCTCCACCTTGCGGCCGTTGACCGAAAGCTGGCTGCCGGGAGTTACCGATCCCATTATGAACGACCAGGAGACCGGCCCGATATCGGCTCCCTCCGGAGGATAGACCAGGTCTATTTGGGGGGCCGATCGGGCCGTCCCCGCGGCGATAAGCAGGATAACGACAAGGCTGATTTTTCTCATTACTCTATAAACACCTTAGCGATTAATTTTAAGGCCCATTTGGCAAACTTGGCCAGGGCAAAGAACCAGTGGTTGGAAGCCTGGTTGGCATTCAACGAGCGGATATTTACCACGGCTTTTTCAATCTGGGCAATACTGCAATCTGCCTGCATCGGCCTGGCTGATCCCTGCCGGGGATCCAAATTAAGGTATTTCAGCAGTTTCTCCGCCGGGACCTGGTTCCGGCGGGCGATCTGCTTCAGGGTCAGCGTGGTGTCGATCTCAACGGGCCGGAAAGATGCCCCAGATATCCGGGCAGCTGGCGCCCCAAGGGACATGATCAGCAGGCACAGCCCCAGCCGGGGTGATGTCGAAATCCTTTTAAAAGATGCGGCAAAGATATTTTTAACTAGATGATACATGTTTTATTATATTCCCGGAGCGATAATAGATCAATAGGATTTACTGCTTCTTGATCACGTACTCGGCCGCGGCCTTCCCGGCCGCATATCCCGAGCTCCAGGACCACTGGAGGTTGTAGCCGCCGGTATCCCCGTCCACATCCAGCACTTCCCCGCAGAAGAACAGCCCGGGAGCCTTTTTGGACATCAACGTTCCCGGGAAAACCTGCCGGCAGTCCACCCCGCCGGCCGTGACCTGGGCCTCCTGGAAAGGCCGCGGGCCATTTATCTGAACCGGCCAGCGGCAGAGATTTTCCAGCAGCACCGGCAATTGTTCATCCGATATCTCCCGGCATGACGCATCGAGGTTCAATTTGCTTTGGATCATCATGACCAGTCCCAGCTTCTCCGGCAGCAGTCCGGTCAAAAAATCCCTGGTCAGACGGGAAGCCAGTTTTTCCCTTCTGGCCCTCAGTTGGGTGATGACCTCTGTTTGATTGGTATAGGGCAGGAAATTGAGCCGGCACTCAAGTCCCGGACCTTTCATCATTCGGCTGGCCTTCAGGGCCAGCGGTCCGGACAGCCCGTAGTGGGTGAACAATCCTTCATCGACGATCTCAAAAACTGTCTGGCCGCCCCGGCTGATGGTCAGCCTGAGGTCCATCCTCAATCCCTGGAGCTTATGGAACCAGTTCCCGGCCAGCATCAGCGGCACCAGGGCCGGCTCCGGGGCGACGATGGCATGGTTAAGTTTCGATGCCATCTCGTAGCCCTGCCCGGTGGAGCCGAACTGCGGACTGGCCGCCCCGCCGCAGGCCAGGATCACCGCAGCGGATCCATGCCCAGGCCCCCTTTGGCGGACCTCCCAGCCGGAGGAAACCCTCCCCAGGGCCACGATCTCGGACCGCAGGTTGACCTCCACCCCCAGCCGTTCCATCTCCTGCTCCAGGCAGAACAGCACCGCGGAAGCCTCGTTGCTGCGGGGGAAATACCTCCCCCGGCTGTCGGCATAAAACGACAGTCCCAGGCCCTCGAAAAATTCCAGAGTGTTCTTCACTTTGAAATTATCAAGGATGCCGCCGGCCAGTTGCAGGTGGCCGCCGTGAAAGTTATCCAAGGAGATGTTCTGATTGGCAAAGTTACAGCGCCCGTTGCCGGTGGCTAAAAGTTTGCGGCCCAAGGAGCCGTTCTTCTCCCAGAGCCGCACCCGGCCGCCTTTCCCGGCGGCGATGATGGCCGCCATCATCCCGGCCGGCCCGCCGCCGATAATATCGATATATCTGTTCACCGTCTCATCCCGTTTTGGATTTCCCCTGTTCAGCGGCCCTGGCGGCCAGCCAGTCCACCCATTCCGCCATGCCCTGCCCGGTGGCGGCCGACAGTTTGAAGATGGGAGCCTCCCGGTTTATCCTCCGGACGTCGGCCCGGGCCTTCTCTAGATCGAAGTTCACCGCTTCCAGCAGGTCAATCTTGGAAAAAATCACCGCCCCGGCCTCGGAGAAGATCAGGGGATATTTGGCCGGCTTGTCGTCGCCCTCCGGCACCGAGAGCACCACCACCTTAAAAGCCTCGCCCAGGTCGAATTCGGCCGGACAGACCAGGTTGCCCACGTTCTCCACCGCCAGGATATCCGTCTTATCAAGCTGAAAATCCTGAAAGGCCCGGTGCACCATCCCGGCATCCAGGTGGCAGCCGCCCTCGGTGTTTATCTGCACCACCGGAATGCCCAGGGCCGCCAGCCGCCGGGCGTCGTAGTCGCCGGTGATATCGCCCTCGATCACCGCAAACCCCAGTCTGCCCTTCAGACCGGAGATGGTCTTCTCCAGCAGGGTGGTCTTGCCGGCCCCGGGCGAGGCGATGAAATTAAGCGCCAGGATGCCGTGTTTTTGGAACACTGCCCGGTTCTCATCCGCCCGGTGGCGGTTCTGGTCCAGGATATTTTTCAGGATCTTGATCTCGGTCATATGCGGTGAATTCAATTATCGATTTCGATGCTGTCGATGAACATCTCCCGGCCGTCGATTATCTGGCCGCTTAAGATGCCGCATCGGGGGCAGGTGAGGTCCAGCTGGTCCGATTGGTACTCGGCCCCGCAGTCCCGGCAGCGGCACCTGATGGGAATCCATTGGATGTCCAGCACCGCCCCTTCGGCCCTGGTGCCGGGGACCATCATCTCAAAGTTCATCTCCACCGCCTCCGGCACGTACCCGGTCAGGCGGCCGATCTTCAGGTTGATCTTCCTTATCCGCAGGGCGCCGGCCTCCTGGGCCTTGGACAGGGCGATCTTGACCAGGCTCTGGGTGATGGCCAGTTCGTGCATCAGCGCATTCTTTGCCGCAGATCGCTCAGCATCCTGCCGGCCACCGGATCGTTGGGATTCTTGCGCAGCCAGTCCTGCAGGATGGAGGCCGCCTTATCGTACTTTTTCTGTTCCATGTACAGCTGATACAGCCGGCCGTAGGCCTCGGCCAGGTTGGGGTCCTGCAGCAGGGTCTGCTGGTAGTAATATTCGGCCGAGTCGTACATCCGGCCCTGCTGGAAAACGCCGCCGATCTGCATCTTGGCGTAGGGGTTGGCCGGGTCCTTATCCACCAGCTTGTGCAGCCATTCGGAGGCCTTGGCGTAGTCCCCCAGTTCGGCATAGGCCACCCCCAGCCAGTTGTAACTGGCCGGTTCGTTGGGCAGGATGTTGTAAGCCTGCTGGAACTGTTCGATGGACTTCATCATCCATTCCCGATAGCGGTCCTCCCTCTTGGCGGCCCGCTCGGCCTCGGCCTGCTTCCGCATGGCCATCCCCAGCTGCCAGTAGGCCACCGCGTAGTTGCCCAGCAGCCTTTGGGTGTTGTCATCCTTGAAGATATCGGGATCGGTGATGCCCCGGTAACGGTAGACCTGGGTGATGTTCTTCTGGGTCAGCTCCAGGTTGACCTGCTTGTTGGAGACCCCGGGCGTCACCCGGTACAGCAGGCCCTCGAACGACAGGTGCTTCTGCAGGCCGGCCAGGTTGTCATCGGAGACGGTGACCGCGAAGTAGACCGGATATTTCTCGGCATAGTTCTTATCGAACACCAGCTGGGCGAAGCTGTCGGCCGGGGCCAGTATCTGCTGGAAGGAAAGTTTCTTCCCGGCATTGGAGGCGATGATGAACCTGATGGCGATGTCGGACAGCTTGAAGATCTGTCGGTCCTCGGTGATATAGCCCCGGCCGGCCAGCTGGTCTATCTGATACTCGGAGAGGTCCAGCGGGACGCCGTGGCGGATGGCCTGCTTGAGATACCAGTCGGTGTTGGCCAGCGACAGGTTGACTATCCGGACATCCTGGCGGATGCCGTTGGTCTCCTGCATGAACCACACCGGGTAGGTGTCGTTGTCGCCGTTGGTGAACACGATGCCGCCCGGCAGGGCCGACTGCAGGATGTTGTAGCCGTAATCGTTGGGGATCCAGTTATCCGAGCGGTTCTTCTCAAAATGATACTGCTTGACATTGAACAGCGCTATCAGAATAAAGATCGCTCCCAGGGCGATGGGCGCCAGCCTGGCCCATTTGGCCGATCTCTCCTTAAGCATCTCCTTGGCGTACTGCATCAGGCGCCAGCCGCCCATCCCTATCCAGACCGCGAAGAACAGGTAGGCCGGGGCGAAGATGTAATCCCGCTCCCGGGGCTGGGGATTGGCCATGTTCAGGTAGACCACCAGCCCCAGGCTGGTGATGATGAAGGCCGGGCCGACGATGGCGAAGCTCTTGTCCCGTCGTTTGTAGACATGGAAGAACCCGGCCACCACCCCCAGGGCTATCAGCATGGTCGCCATCGGACTGTTGGTGAACAGGGCCACCAGGACACCCACCAGCAGCAAAACCGCCGCGGTGATCCCGAACTTTTTCTCCTCCTTTTCGAGCAGGTGGTATACCGCCCCGAACACCCCCAACACCATGGGCAGCGAGGAAAGCCACAGGGCGGGAGCGCTGTGCAGGGCGGATACGCCGGGCCTGATTATGGGGGAGAACTGCCAGCTGAAATAGCGCAGGAACATGTGGCCGAACTGGTACATGAAATCCTCTCGCCGGGTGAAGAAATTGAACGGCTCGTACTGCTTCCTCTGCAGCACGTACATCAGGGAATCCCAGTTGCGGGGATTGCACATGTTGAGGGCCGGGTCCAGGTTGGCCCTCAGCAGCAGATAGTAATTTATGGTGATCCCGACGAATATCAGCCCGGCCGCCCAGCCCAGGAATTTCCAGTCCACCAGGGCCCGCCAGTCCACCAGCAGGATGAACAGGAATATCGGCCCGGCCGCCAGCAAGGTGGACATGTGCCCGGCGATGCCCAGGGTGAACAGGTAGACGATCAGCAGCAACATCTTGCGGTTGCCCACTCTCCCGATCTGGTCCCGCCACCGCAGGGCCAGCCACACCGTCATGGACATCATGAACATGGCGATGCCGTAGACCTCGGTCTCTATGGAATTGTCCCACCAGGTGGGACAGAAAGCCAGGAACAGGGCGGCCGATGCGCCGGCCAGGTGGATTATCACCTCATCCAGCCGGTCCTTGGGCTGGCCCTTCCAGACCACGATCAGTTTGACGGTCAGCAGGTAGACGATGGCGATGGTCAGGGCCGAGAACAGCGGCGACAGCAGATTCACCCGGAAGGCTATCTCCTTGAAGAACGGCAGCAGCATAATGGTCACCCGGCCCACGATGGCGTACAGCGGATAGCCCGGCGGATGCGGAATGCCCAGGATCTGGGAGACGGTGATAAACTCCCCGCAGTCCCAGAAGGAGGCGGTGGGGGCCATGGTCCTCAGGTAGACTATGAAGGCGGTCAAAAATATCCCCAGCCCGATCCACAGCCTGGTCTTGGTTTCCTTGATCATCTAATTCTCCTTGCTATTTATGTCACCTGGTGTGTTTTCTTTTATCTCGCCCGGGCCGGCCTTGGTGTGCAAGGCCCGGTTGAGTTTTTCCCTCAGTTCCTGGATATTTTTCAGTTCGACCAGCTTACCGTAACGGGCGATGGAGATGGACTGCTTCTCCTCCGAGACCACCACCGCCACGGCGTCGGTCTCCTCGGAAAGGCCCACCGCCGCCCGGTGCCGCATTCCGTGCTCCCCGGAGAAATTTTGGTCCTTGGTGATGGGCAGGGTGCAGCCGGCGGCCACCACCGTCTCCCCCCGGATGATCACCGCCCCGTCGTGCAGCGGTCCGTCGGGCACGAATAGGGAGACCAGCAGCTGCTCGGTGAGGTGGGCGTTCAGCTCCACCCCGGTGGCGGTGTAGTTCTTCAAACCGTCGTTCTTCTCCAGCACGATGATGGCCCCATAGCCCCTGACCAGCAGGGCCTGGCAGACCTTGATCACTTCCTCGATGGCCCGCACCTCGCCCTTGAGAAAGATCCCCAGAAAGCGGTTGCGCCCCAGCTGGGTCATGGCGTTGCGGATCTCCGGCTGGAACAGTATCACGAAGGCCACCACCCACACCGTCTTCAGGCTGGATATCACCCAGCTGGTGCCGGGCAATTGGTACAGCTGGGCCACTATGGCGATGGCTACCAGCACCAGCAGGCCGAACATGATCTGGACCGCCCGGGTGCCCTTCATCAGGTGGAAGATCCGGTAGATGATATAGGCCACCAGGATGATGTCCAGGATGTCCAGCGGCCGCACCGTCAGGAAGGACAGCACCCCGGGGAGGTGGAATGTGGGAAAGAGTTTATCCATTAAAATATTCTTTTATAAATAAGATGTTTTTAGACCTCACCCGTCCCCTCCTTGATCAAGGAGAGCCTGCACTGAGCGATGCAGATTATTTCAGATCATCGAAGTGGGATCAAGGTGTGGTTATGGCCCGCGCCACCCGCAGCGCCTGTTTGGTCTCGGCCACGTCGTGACAGCGGATGATGGCCGCCCCGTTCTGCACCGCCAGTACGGCCGCCGCCAGGCTGCCCGGCAGACGCTCTGTGGCCGGGATATCGTTGTTCAATTTTCCGATGAAAGATTTCCGGGAAACTCCGACAAGGATGGGACATTCCATATCTTTGAAGTATGCCAGATCCTTTATCAGGCTCAGATTGTGCTCCACCGTCTTGCCAAATCCGATGCCGGGATCTATGGCGATGGCCGATCTCTCCACTCCGGCATCCAGGGCTATCTGAATCGAACTCTTTAGATATGATCTTATCTCGCCCAGCAGGTCGCCATACTGCGGGTCCTGCTGCATATCCTCCGGCGTGCCCTTGATGTGCATCAGCACCAGGCCGGTTTTAAACTCCGCTGACAAGCTGGCCATCACTGAATCAAACCGCAGCCCTGAAATGTCGTTGACCATGGAGGCCCCGGCCTCCAGCGCTTTTCGAGCCACCTGCGATTTGTAGGTATCTATCGAGATGGGGACGTCGGTTTTTTTTGCCAGCGCTTCGATGACCGGCACCACCCGATCGATCTCCTCTGGGGCCGAGACCTTGGCCGCCCCCGGCCGGGTGGACTCGCCGCCGATGTCGATGATGTCGGCCCCCTGCTCCGCCATCTCCATGGCCCGGGCCAGAGCCTTGTCAACCGAATTGAACCTGCCGCCGTCGGAAAAGGAATCCGGGGTCAGGTTGAGAATGCCCATCACCAGGGTTTTATGACTGGTGTCGAGTTTATATTTGCCGCACTGCCAAAACATACTATGCTTTTATCTCCCCTCTATCTCAAGAGGGGCCGGGGGCGTGTCACCTCACTACAACCATTTTTGCCGTCGCACTCCGTCCTTCTGACTCTAACCGAATAAGATACACCCCGCTGGAAACCTTGCGGTTACTGGCATCACAGGTGTTCCACTGTGAGCTGTAAACTCCGGAACTTTTGAACGCGTTTGCCAGTGTCCGCACTTCCTGCCCCAGCAGGTTGAAAATCTTTAAACTTACCACCCCCGATCGGGGAACTTGGTATCTGACGATATTTCCGGCGGTCTTCAACTTTAAACTTTCAACTTTAAGCATATCGCTGCCCGGCTTCCCCTCCACCCCGCTATACTTTGGGATGAAGGTCCCGTAAATGTCGCCCCCGGCAAAATTTGTATCCACTCTTGTGGCACTTGCCAGGTACTGGCCGTCAACATATGCCACGCCGCCCAATGGGATTTTACCGCCCAATGTGTCAAAAATCGAAAACGCGGTACCAAGCGGAGCGCTCGAAGCATTGAAGAACCTTCCCATCACCTGTACCCGCCAGGATGCCATATCGGACATTTTTATCCAGGCAATCAAATAGTTTGCGCCGTCGAAGGCCACCGAAGGACCTGTTGCCCCCTCGGTAGAATCGCAGACCGTGAACCTGTCCTGGATTGCTCCCGAAGTGGTCACAAAACGCCCCAGAATGTTCCACCCGCTGCTATCAATGGTATTGGCTTGCTCATGGAAAGCCACCAGATACCTGGAACCATCAAAAGCCATTGATAACGGGTTATCGCTTGCATATTGGCCACCATCTATTAAAATATTAGCACCAACTAATGTCCCCGACGGGCTTACAAACTGGCCGAAGATATCGTTATCAACATCGGGGTGCGCACACTCACACCATGCCACCAGATAATTTATACCGTCAAAGGCGATGGCATGTTCACGCGCATAATTACTGCTGATTTGTATCGGACTGCCTATCAGATTCCCCGATCTGTTTATGCGCTGCCCGTATAGATAATCTATATGATTGCCGCCCTTTAAATAAGTCAGGAGATAAGTCGTATCATTAAAAGCCAGCCCTCCGCGCCCTTTCCCGAATTTTATATTTACGCTGCTGGCAATGGTAAAGGTCGTCCCCACCAAGCTCCCCGAAGTGCTTATGAACTGACCGTATATATTGCCCGTGCCGTTGGTATCTCCGCCGGCGAACATGGGAAAACTGTCGGTCCAGGCGATAAGATAATTTATTCCGTCAAACGCCACCAATGGTCCGCTGCCGGTTTGGCCGATGGAAATTCTGGGGCCGTAGAGATTGCCGTCTGACGAAAGAAACTGGGCGGTTATATTGTATTGGTTTATCGAATCACCAACTATCGCGAATAAAAAGTTTGTCCCGTCAAAGGCGCCCCCGCCGCCAAAGGTGTTGTCATCGCCGGTAGCAATGGGAAATTCGGTGAATTTCTGCTGGGCCATGGCAGTTGCCGCCGTGAAACAACATACGATCGATATCATCAGCATGGTGGACATTTTTTTGGGCATGGTTCTCCTTTGTTTGTTAATCCCGAATATTTATCTGCCATATGGCAAATACTACAGGAAATAGATTTAAAAAAGACACGGATTTTATTCACAACCATTCAACCACAAAATGCACAAAAGACACAAAGGGATTCAAATCATAATTTAATTTGGGGTTTTTGAACCTATGGGGAAAATATTTATGTGAATTTTATGCTTGATGTGGTTAACAGGAAGTCTTACCGGCCCTTGATCAGCGACAGCGCCTCCAGCCGGGTGGACTCCCGCTTCATCCCGCCCCGGATGGCTGAGGTGACCACGGAAGACCCGGGCTTCTTGACCCCCCGCATGGTCAGGCACAGGTGCTCGGCCTCCACCACCACCAACACCCCCAGCGGTTTCAGCTTCTTCATCAGCAGATCGGCGATGTCGGCGGCCAGCCGCTCCTGCAGCTGCAGCCTTTTGGCCATGGCCTCCACCACCTTCACCAGGCTGGAGAATCCGGTGATCTTGTTGCGGCGGGGGATATAGGCGATGTGTACCTTGCCGAAGAACGGCAGCAGGTGGTGCTCGCACAGCGAATGGAAGGTGATGTCCTTGACCAGGATCATCTCGTCCTCGTTCTTGGCGGTATACACCTTCAACTGGTCGATGGGGTCGTCGGCCATGCCGGACAGGATCTCCTGGTACATCCGGGCCACCCGGCAGGGGGTCTCTTTAAGCCCCTCGCGCTGCGGATCCTCGCCCACCGCCAACAGTAATTGATGAACAGCCTTTTCAATTGCCGGGCCGTCGATGCCGCCTGCCTTCTTAGGACTGGACCTTGGGGGCTTCATTGTTTTTCTTTTCATCGTTCTTTTCCGTTTTGGGCGGCAGCTGCTCGCCCTTGATTATCATCTCCACCTCCTCGCCGTCCAGGCATTCCCGCTCCAGCAGGGCCTGCGACAGGGCGTGGAGTTTTTCGACATTATCCTTTAACAGGGCCTTGGCTTTTTTATTGGCCCCCTCCACCAGCGACCTGATCTCGGAGTCGATCAGCTCCGAGGTCTGCTCGGAGTAATTCTTGATGTGCCCGTAGTCCCGGCCCAGAAAGACCTCCTCGTCCTTCTGGCCGAAGGTCAGCGGGCCCAGCTTGTCGCTCATGCCCCACTCGCAGACCATCTTGCGGGCCAGATTGGTGGCCTTCTCCAGGTCGTTGCCCGATCCGGTGGACAGCTCGTCGAACACCAGCTGTTCGGCCGCCCTTCCCCCCAGCATGGTGGTTATCTGGTTGATGCACCAGGTGCGGGAGTAGTTGTGCTTCTCGTCTATGGGCAGGGAGACCGTGACCCCCAGGGCCCGGCCCCGGGGGATGATGGTCACCTTGTGGATGGGATCGGTGCCGGGTATCAGCCGGCTGACCAGGGTGTGCCCGGCCTCGTGATAGGAGGTCATCTTCTTCTCATCCTCGGAGATCACCATGCTGCGGCGCTCGGCGCCCATCATCACCTTGTCCTTGGCCTCCTCGAAATCTATCATGAACACCTTGTCGCGGTTCCGGCGGGCGGCCAGCAGGGCGGCCTCGTTGACCATGTTGGCGATATCGGCCCCGGAAAAGCCCGGGGTGCTGCGGGCCAGCACTTTCAGGTTGACGTCCTCGGACAGCGGCTTGTTCTTGGTGTGGACCTTGAGGATGCCCTCCCGGCCCACCACATCCGGCCGGTCCACCACTATCACCCGGTCGAACCTCCCCGGCCGCAACAGGGCCGGGTCCAGCACATCGGGACGGTTGGTGGCGGCCACGATGATCACCCCCTCGTTCCCGGCAAAACCATCCATCTCCACCAGCAGGGCGTTCAGGGTCTGCTCCCGCTCGTCATGCCCGCCCCCGATCCCGGCCCCCCGGTGGCGGCCCACCGCGTCGATCTCGTCGATGAAGATGATGCAGGGGGCGCTGCGCTTGCCCTGTTCGAACAGGTCCCGCACCCGGGCCGCCCCCACCCCCACGAACATCTCCACGAAGTCCGAGCCGGAGATGGAGAAGAACGGCACCCCGGCCTCACCGGCCACCGCCTTGGCCAGCAGGGTCTTGCCGGTCCCTGGAGGGCCCAGCAGCAGGGCCCCTTTCGGGATCTTGCCGCCCAGCTTGGTGAATTTTTTGGGCTCCTTCAGGAAGCCGATTATCTCCTGCAGATCGTCCTTGGCCTCGTCGGCCCCGGCCACATCGCTGAAGGTTATCTTGATGCGGTCCTCGGAAAGCAGTTTGGCCTTGCTCTTGCCGAAGGAGAAGACCCCCTTCTGGCCGCCCTGCATCTGGCGCATGAAGACGAACCACAGCACCCCGATGACGATCAGGAATCCCCAGTTCATCAGAAATGACAGGATGGGGCTGGGCGCGGTGTTCTCGGCCTTGATCTGGATGCCCCGGCTCTCCAGTTCGGCGATCAGCCCGGGATCCTCGATGGGCAGGTAGGTCTTGAACTTGGGATACTCGCTGCGGATGGACCTCTCCACCTTGACCTTGGGGGTCTTGAATTTTCCCTTGACCTCCCGGTCGTAAAAGGTGACCTGGGTTATGTTCCCGGCGTTGATCTCCTCGCGGAACTGGGAGTAGATGATATCCATCTGCTTCTCCCGGCCGCCGGAGAACAGCTGGTACAGGGTGATCCCCAGCATGAAGATGATCACCCAGAACAGCAGGGTGCTGGTGCCGCTCCTCCAGTTGGGGGCCGGCGGCAGCTTGTTCATCCGTTTGTTCCTGTTTGGTTTGACGGGATTGGCCATCTATTCCTCCTCGACCCAGCTTACATATGGCAGGTTACGGTATTGCTGAGCATGGTCCAGGCCGTAACCGATGACGAACTTGTCGGGTATGGTGAACCCGACGTATTTTAAAATGCCCGGCTCCTTCTGGCGCCGCTCCTTCTTGTCCAGCAGGGCGCAGATCACCAGGCTGGCGGGATCCCTGGTCTTGAGGTTGTCGATCAGATAGGACAGGGTGATCCCGCTGTCCACGATGTCCTCCACCAGGATGACGTCGCGCCCCTTGATGTTGGTGTTCAGATCCTGCAGCAGGCGCACCACCCCGCTGGAGTTTTTTTGGCTGCCGTAGCTGGCCACCGAGATGAAATCCACCTCCAGGGGGATGGTGACGGCCCTTATCAGGTCGGCCAGAAAGACGAAAGAGCCCCGAAGGACACCCACCAACACCGGGTTTTTATCGGGGTAATCCCGTGAGATCTCCCGCCCCAGCTCGAGGATCCTTTGCTGGATCTGCTCCCGGGAGATGAGGATATTTTTTGCCCCGTTGCGGATCATGATACAAATTCCAGCTTCAGGATGTTTTTGGTCTCCCGGTTTACCGGCGCATGGTTGGAGCGTTTCAATCCGGCCAGCCAGATTATCTGGTCCCCGCACCTGATCACCGGCCAGAGATCGCGTTTGGCCCGGGGCACTTTGGCCTCTATGAAGATCTCCTTGGTCTTCTTCCTGTGCGACGACCCGAAGGGAACCATGGCGTCTCCCGGCCGGCGCTTCCCCACCGTGAGATCAATCTCTTTCAGCCTGTCCCAGTCGTAATAGGCGGTATCGGCGCTTCGGGTCAGGATCTTTCCCCAGGCATGGGATCCGATGATTTTCGAAATGATCAGATGCCGGTTGAAGATCGTTTTTCCCGGTACCGCCAGCTTTTTAACGGCTGCGTCATTTTTAACCACGGCCTTGGTCGGAGGGATGACGATCTCGGCGGTCTTATATCCGGTGATGCACCAGATTCCCGGCAATACCTCCCACCGGCTGCCCACTCGGCCGGCCATCAGATGAATGCAATTCTCGACAGCTTCAAAGCTGGGGGCAACCCCTTGCCGGGCAAGATGTAGAACCGCCAGCCTCAAAACATTCCGTTGTAAACCTTTATTATAACTATTAAACAATGATAAGTCAATATTAATTTTGGCCTTATGGATTTTGGCCGTCTGCCTGAAAGCCTGCTCAGCCAATTGGTCGACCAGTTCCAGATCGGACCCCGCGGACTCGGCCAGATGGGATAATGATTGGGCTATCTGCGGGTTGTATTCTTTCAACTGCGGGATCAGGGTCAGGCGGATCTTGTTGCGGGAATATTCCGGGCTTTTATTGCTGCTGTCCTCCCGCCACTCGATCTTGTTGACCCGAAGATATTCCAGGATCTCCTCCCGGCCGATGCCCAGCATGGGCCGGATGAATTTTCCGTTGGCCGCCGGGATCCCTTTGAGTCCGGTCAGGCCGGAGCCCCGGATGATGTGCATCAGCACCGTCTCGGCCTGGTCGTTGAGGTTGTGGCCGGTGGCGATCTTTTGGCAGTCGTACCTATCAGCAGTTTTTATAAGGAATTCCCGCCTTAGTTCCCGTGCCGCGGTCTCGATGGAAAGCTTATGTCTCTTGGCGTATCCGGCCACATCGCGCTGGGCGGAGAAGAGCTTGACTCCCTCTTTTTTGGCCAGGACCTTGACGAATGCCTCGTCCTTATCAGACTCCGCACCCCTCAGGCGATGGTTTAAATGCCCGGCCAATAAAGTGATCTTCAGATCTTCCCGCAGGTCCAGCAAAGCATGCAGCAAAAAGACCGAATCCGGCCCGCCGGAAAGGGCCACCAGTACCCTTTCCCTGGGCTTTATCAGCCGGCGGGAAACGATGAACTCCCGCATTTTATTTACCAGTAAATTCTTATGCATTTGCCATGAATGATAACATATAAGACCTGTTCTGGCAAGGATAAATGAAAACAAAATACCCGGCCTGGGAGCCAAGCCGGGATGCAAGCATCTTTTTAAGCTAAAGTTTATAATGATCCCTGATCATCTGGGCCGCTTTTAACGGAGATAACCTGGTATTGTCGAGTTTCAAACTATTTCCATAGGGCATCGGCGTGAATAGGTCCCATTGCCTCAGGACTAACTTCAATTTAGCGGTGGACTTGATCTTCCCATGTTTCCGGCGGGAGGCCGCCCCCACTCTTTTGAACAGCTCTTCCCTGCCGCAATAAAGCTGAACGAATCGGACCCGCCCGCCGTTCTTGGCAACCACCCGTATGGTCTGCTTGACGAATTTATCATCCTGCGGATGATCATAGCAATAAGTAAATATCATGCCTTTAAGGCTGTATTTACAGGCTGTTTCGAATATCTTGAATCGCATTGCCGTGGCTGTTTCGGCAAAAGCCGGGGTGCCGAAATCGAAGATCGGAGCAATGGAATCGAAGGTCAGGTGATTGTGAAATATCTTATAGCCCGTCAACTTTGCCAGTTTTTTGGCGACGGTCAACTTCCCCGATGCCGGCGGTCCGTAGATGAATATCAGGTCCATTTATTTGCCTTCATTTTTATCAACCTATTGGATGATCCCTTAAATACTGGAGGGACATGGCGCACCATGTCCCTAAAATGCAGATCATGAATTGATACCCGAAAAATAAGTATCTTGGTGCCTGGGTGGTTTGCGTTCCAATAAATTTAAAACCACTTCAGCAGGTAGGCCATCAGTATCACCCCCAGCAGGGCGATGATGTTCAGCTTGAAGGTAAAGCCCAAGGTCAAGGTCATCACCAACAGATTGATGGTCACCGGCGGGTTCACCCCCGGGGTCACCGCCTTGGTGAAAAAGTCGTGCACCACGCCGCTGGGCAGCAGATATCCCACCAGGTCGCCCAGGGCGCTGCCCAACAACGCCCCGCCCAGCAGTATCAGCAGAAAGAAACCCACCCCTCTTCTCTTTAAGGCCATAATTCACCCCTCTCCTTCAAAGGCCGACGATATCGGCCTTCCTGCCGCAATTTTGGCAGTTCTTATTCTTTATTCCGGTTATCGCCGTCCGGTATCCCCGGCGTTCTATCAGCACCTTACCGCACTGGGGACAGAGGGTATCCTCTTTCCCCGGCAGGCTGACGTTTCCCAGATAGACGTATTTGAGATCGGCCAAAGCCCGATCGTAGAATCTTATCAGCGTGCTTTCCGGCGTGGGCTCTATCTTGGTCTTATACTGCGGAAAGCATCGCGATAGATGCAGGGGGACCAGCGGATCCACGCTTTTCACGAAATTTACCAGGTCGTCAAAATTCTGGTCGGAATCATTGAGTCCCGGAATGACCAGGTTTGTCAGCTCGATGTGACATCCTCCGTGCGCCGTCATGATGGTATCGAGCACGGTTTGCAGATCGCCCCGGCAGGTCTTTTTGTAGAAGCCGGCATCCATCGACTTAAGATCGATGTTCATGGCGTCTATCAGGGGCAGCAACTCCTCCAGCGGTTCCCGGTTGACCGTTCCGTTGGTCACCAGCACGTTGACCAGACCCTTTTCATGCGCCAGCCGGCAGGCATCCAGCAGGTATTCGAACCAGATGAACGGCTCGGTATAGGTATAGGCAAGGCCGATGGAATTAGACTTGGCAGCCAGATCCACCAGCTTTTGCGGTTCGACATATTCTGTCGGCACCTCCTGCTGGGAGATCTCCCAATTCTGGCAGAACTGGCAGTCCAGGTTGCAGCCGTTGGGTCCGGTGGAAAGTATCTGTTTTCCCGGATGAAAATGAAACAGCGGTTTTTTCTCGATGGGATCCATAGCCAGCGCCACCACTTGGCCGTAACTTAAGGCCTCCAGGATCCCGTCCGAATTTCGCCTGACCCGGCATAGCCCGGCCTTCCCCGGCGCTATCCGGCACAGGTGGGGGCACAGCAGACACTGCACAACATCGCCACCGGTCTTTTTATAATACTTTGCTTCCATTTTTATATTCCCGCCGTAACGTGGGTGGAGCCGGCAAAATGCTAAAGTCTAATATCCTGAAAACCTTTGTGATCTTTGTGCCCTTGGTGGTTTAAACCTTGGGATGGGGTCACTTTTTCTTTTTCCCGGCCGGCTTTTTCTCCTCCAGCATAAGCAGGCCCTCCCAGCGGGGGTCCATGGATCGCTTGCCGCACCGGCATTCCCCGTTGTTGAGATCCTTTCCGCAGGTCGGGCAGATGCCCCGGCAGTCCTCCGAGCAGAGCGGCTTCATGGGCAGGGCCAGTACCATGGCCTCCCTGAGGTCGGGCCACAGGTCGATCTCGTTGCCCCTGTAGGCTATCACGTTCAGGTCGTCGGAAGTAAGCTCCGCCTCCTTCCCCACCAGCGCATCCTCTAATTTTCCGGTGCGGTAGAAAAGCTCCAGGGGCTGGCTGACGGAGCACCGGAAATCGTTCAGGCAGCGGGAACATTCCTGGAGAGCGGTGAAAGTCAAAGCCCCCTTGACCCTCAGGGTGCTGCCGCACTTCTCGATGACCAGGTCGCCCGAAAGATCGGCGAACTCCGGAGGGTCTCCGATGCTCCCCTTTCTCTCCACCCGGTAGGGATTGAACCCCTCCCGTAATTCCTTGACCCTGATCTTCACTTGGTGCCCATTAGATTATATCGCCTTGATGATTGATCGCATGAGTTTAAAAATGGATTCCCTCTCGGGTCGGTTGAGTGCAGTAACCTGGATTTCCGCCAGAGTTTTGCTGAATGTAATGAAACGCGTGAATGACAAGTGGGTGAAAATCTTTGCGTCTTGGTGCCTTTGTGGCAAGGATAACCCGGGGGACTATTTCTGCTGCTTCTTATCCAGGGCCCATTGGTAAGCCTCGTCCCGCATGTTGTTCCGGTAGCCGGGATCCTGGAAGGAATATTTGAAATTGGTGTGCACGTCGTAGCGCCGTTCGATGATGGCCACCACGTCCTCGGTGAAAACCAGTTCCTCGTCGGTGGGAATGACGAACAGCTTGACCCGGGAGCTGTCGGACGAGATCACAAACTCGTGATTGCGGTTTTTGGCCGTGGTGTTCCTCTCCTGGTCCAGCACGATCCCCATCTCGTCCAGTCCGGAGACCGCCTGGGCCCTGAGCCGCGGCCCCATCTCCCCCACCCCGCCGGTGAAGACGATGGCATCCAGATGCCCCAGCGCGGCATAGTAGGATCCGATGTACTTGCGCAATTTGTAGGCCTCGATCTCGAAGGCCAGTTTGGCCCGTTCGTCGCCCTCGTCCATGGCCTTCTCGATGTCCCGGCGGTCGATGTATTTCCCGGAGATGCCCAGCACCCCGCTTTTCTTGAGGTAGATGGACTCCACCTCCCGGGTGGTCAGCTTCTCCTTGTTGCAGATGAAGGGCATCAGGCCGGGGTCCACGTCGCCGCTGCGGGTGCCCATCACCAGGCCCTCCATGGTGGTCAGGCCCAGGCTGGTGTCGTAGGAACAGCCGTTCCGGATGGCGGCCAGGCTGACCCCGTTGCCGATGTGGCAGGTGATCAGATTGACCTCGAAGGGGCTCTTACCCAGCATCACCGCCGCCCGGCGGGCCACGTAGAGATGGGAGGTGCCGTGGAACCCGTAGCGCCGGACCCCGTACTTCTCGTACCACTCGTACGGCACCGGGTAGATATATGATGTCTTGGGCATGGTCTGGTGGAAGGCGGTGTCCATCACCGCCACATGGGGGATGGTGGGCATCAAAGCCTGGGCGGCCCGGATGCCCAGCACATTGGGGGGGTTGTGCAGCGGGGCCAGTGCGGACAGGTCCTCGAAGGTTTTTATCACCTCCTCGTTGATCAGGGTGGATTTGGCGAATTTCTCGCCGCCGTGCACCACCCGGTGGCCCACCGCGGTGATCTCCTTGATGTCGGAGATGACCGGATGGTTCTCGTGCAGCAGGGTGTCCAGTATCAGCTGGATGGCCACTTCGTGATTGGGGCAGGATCTCTCCGCTTTGTGGGGCTCCCGATGGGGCACCTCGTGGATGATGAAGGAGCTCTCGGTGGACACCCTCTCCACCAGGCCCTTGGCCATGATCTCTTTCTGGCTATAGTTGTAAAGCTGGTACTTGACCGACGAGCTCCCGCAATTGAGCGACAGCACTATGATGTCGTTGGACACTGGTACACCTCATGAAATATATTTAAAGGTTTTTGTTAACAAAAAAAGATCCGGGCCGCGACAGCCATGGCAATTCCGGCCTGCAAGATAATAATGCCTGCTTATAAGGTCAGATTTTATTCATGGCTTAATACCAAGCCGTTGAACCTCTGAAACCTTTTCAACTTTTAAACCTCCTGACAGCAGTCATCCTCTTTGTCAGTTCATCTCCTGGCGAACGGCATGCTGTAGATCCTTTTGATCCGGCGGTGGATCCTTACCATGGCGCTTTCCCGGAAGAAGAAATGCACCTCGCGTTTGGCCGATTCCGGCGAATCGGAGGCATGGACGCAGTTGAAGCGGGTGGCCGTGGCATAGTCATGGCGAATGGTGCCGAAGGCGGCCTCATCCGGGTTGGTGCTGCCCACCAGCTGGCGCAGATTGGTTATGGCGTTCTCCCTTTCCAGCACGCACAACACGCTGGGATCCGAGGTCATGAACTTCACCAGGGCCTTGTAGAAGTTTTTTTTGCGGTGCATCCGGTAGAAACCCTTGGCCTGGGACTCGGTCATCTTGATCATCTTCATGGCTATGATCTGGAATCCGTCCAGCTCCACCCGGTGCAGTATCTCTCCGATCAGCCCCCGCTCCACCGCATCGGGCTTGATGATCATCAGGGTCCGCTCCGGCGGCCCTTTGGGATGCTGCTGCCCGGTCATTTTTTTGCTTCCTTTCCCAGCTGGAACCCTATCTCCAGAGCTTTCTTATTCTTTTCCTCGGTTCCCTTGGGAATGCGGGAAAGCAAAGATTTCTCCAAAGCCTCCCGGCTGACCACCCCGGTGATCTGGGCGATGGCCGCCAGGGCGATGACGTTGGCGATGATCTCCAGCCCCACCTCCTCGCGGGCCTTCAGGCTCAGGGGCAGGCTGATCACTCCGGGCTTGTCGGCATTCTTGACGTACCAGGAATCCACGATGGCCACGGCGTCGGGGTTGAGGTCGCTGCTGTATTTATCCCAGGCCTCCTGGGTCATGGCCAGCAGGATGTCGATGGCGGTGGCCTTGGGGTAGAATATCTGCTTGTCGGAGATTATCACCTCGGCCTTGCTGGCCCCGCCCCTGGCCTCCGGGCCGTAGCTCTGGGACTGGACCACGTTCTTGCCGTCGTGCACCCCGGCCGCCTCGGCCAGGATGATCCCGGCGGTTATCATCCCCTGGCCGCCGGACCCGGATAATCTGATCTCGTATCTTTCTTTCATCTATCCTATCCTCGTATTAGATCACAGTTGTGGCAATTCACGCGTCCGACGTAGTTTGTCAGAAGGAACGCAGTTGGATGAACTGCCCTTACATTGATTGGGGCCCGGTCCCCGTACCCTTACCCTCTGATCCCTGGCATCTGTTCCCTGTTCCCTACTTCCCCTGGGCCTTGTGTATGATCCGGTCGTAGATCTCGGTGTAGGGAACGGTCTCCTGATCGTGGAAGATCCCGGTGATGATCTTGCCGGCCGTCTGCTCCACCGGAAGTTTTTCGGCGGCCTTGATATTGATGGTATTGGCCTTCTGCCACTGCAGCATCTTGACCGCGTTGCCCTCCTTGTTCAGCCGGCCATAGAGGGTGGGACAGGGGCTGATGGCCTCCACCAGCGAAAAGCCCTTCCTGGTCAGGGCGGTCTCGATCAGCTTTTCCAGCTCCAGGGCGTTGTAGGCCACTCCCCGGGCGGTGAAGGCCGCGCCGGCCGCCTTGGCCAGGGCGCAGGGATCGAAATCCCGCTCGGCCGTGCCGTAGGGCGCGGTGGAGGCCCGCTTGCCGATGGGGGTGGTGGGCGAGTACTGCCCGCCGGTCATCCCGTAGATGTTGTTGTTCATCAGGATCACGGTCAGGTCGGCGTTGCGGCGGCAGGCATGGATGAAGTGGTTGCCGCCGATGGCCAGGGCGTCGCCGTCCCCGGTGATCACGATCACATGCAGTTTGGGGTTGTGGAGCTTGACCCCGGTGGCAAAGGCCAGGGCCCGGCCGTGGGCGGTGTGCAGGCTGTTGAAATCCACGTACACCGGCATCCGGGAGGAGCATCCGATGCCGGAGACCATCACCATCTCGTCCCGGGACCAGCCCAGCTTCTGAACCGCCCGGATGATGGCCCCCTGGACGATGCCGTGGCCGCAGCCCGGACACCAGACATGAGGGAACTTTTTGCCGGGGCGGAGCATTTCGTATGACGGGTGCATTCTCATTTCGACACCTCCGCAATGGCGTTCAGCACTTCGTTGGGGGTCAGCATCTCGCCGTCGTAGCGCTGGACAGGGACCACCCTGGTGTGGGTCTGGTTAAGGCGCTGGATCTCGCCCAGTAGCTGCCCCTGGCTGATCTCGGCCACGATCATGGTCTTGACCCGGCGCAGGACCTCTTCCAGGGCCTGGTCCGGGAAGGGCCAGATGGTGGTGGGCCTGACCAGCCCGGCTTTGATCCCTTTGGCCCGGGCCTCCCTGATGGCCTGCTGGGCGCTGCGGGCCGCCCCGCCGTAGGCGAATACCGCGATCTCGGCGTCATCCATGAATTCCTGGTCCACTTCCAGCAGCTCGGGCCGGTGGCCCTCGATCTTCTCCTTCAGGCGGTCCATCTTCCACTGGATCTCGTCGGCCCGGCCGGTGGGAAAGCCATGCGGGTCGTGGGTCAGGCCGGTGATGTTGAAGCGGTAGCCGCTGCCCATGGAGGCGTACGGCCCGCCCACGCTGCTGCCATCGCCGTAATGGGTGTATTCGGCCGGGCTGACGGTCGGCTGGGGATGGGTGTATACCGCCAGCTGGCCGGGAGCCGGCACCTCCATCTTCTCCCGCATGTGCCCGATGAATTCATCCAAAAGGAGGATCACCGGCATCCGGAATTTCTCGGCCAGGTTGAAGGCCTTGACGGTGAGCTTGAAGGATTCCTCCACCGATGAGGGGCAGAGCGCGATGGTGGGGTGGTCGCCGTGGGTGCCCCAGCGGGCCTGCATCATGTCGGCCTGGGCCCCCTTGGTGGGCAGCCCGGTGGAAGGCCCGCCCCGCTGGACGTTGACGATGACGCAGGGGATCTCGGCCATGCAGCCGTATCCCAGCAGCTCCATCATCAGCGAGAATCCCGGGCCGGAGGTGGCGGTCATGGCCTTGGCCCCGGCGGCGGCGGCCCCCAGGATGGTGCCGATGCCCGCGATCTCGTCCTCCATCTGGATGAACTTGCCGCCTTTTTTCGGCAGCATCAATGCCATGTCCTCGGCGATCTCGGTGGAGGGGGTTATGGGATAGCCCCCGAAGAAATCGCAACCGGCATAGATGGCGCCCAAGGCGCAGGCTTCGTTGCCCTGTAGTAATCTTATATCTTTGTTCATTTCTTCTTCTCCCTGGTCAGGAAGATGGCCAGGTCCGGGCATCTTATTTCACACTGCCTGCAGAAGATACAGTCGTCGGGACGGGCCACTACCGGCTTGCGGTCCTCGCCCATCTCCAGGACATTCTTGGGACAGAAAGCCACACAGATCTCGCAGGATTTGCACCAGGGCTTGTAGACATACACCGGCAGATCGTAGCCCTTTTTAAAATCCTCCTCGATGGCAAGCCTGGCCTCCATCACATCGGTATTTTTGGCCATAAGGTCTCCCAATATATTTAATGTTTTGATTTATCCGATTCACTTAACACCAAGCAATGTACCGGCTTTGCCTTTTAGGGCTTCGGCTGCCTTTTCCAGGGAAGTGATAATAACTTGTCTTCCCCCGTACTCCAAAAATTGGATGGCGGCCTCGATCTTGGGGCCCATGCTGCCGGCGGCGAAATGCCCTGCGGCCAGGTATCCCTTGGCCTCGCTCAACGTGATCTTGTCCAGATCCTTCTGGCCGGGTTTCTTGTAATTTAGCGACACTTTCCCCACCGAGGTCAGTATCAAGAGGGTCTCGGCCTGAATATCGCGGGCCAGGACCGCCGAGGCCCGGTCCTTGTCTATCACCGCATCCACCCCCTCATAGCCTCCTTCGGTCTTGGCATATACCGGCACCCCTCCGCCCCCGGCGGCGATGACGATGGTCCCGGAATGAACCAGTTGCTTGATGGTCCGGCGGTTGACTATGGAGCGGGGAATGGGGGACGGCACGAAGCGGCGGTAGCCCCGTCCGGCGTCTTCTTTGACCACCCAGCCGCGTTTAAGCAAAGCTTCAACTTCGTCCTGCTTATAATAGGAACCTATTGGTTTGGAAGGATCCAATATCGAGGGATCATCCTTATCCACCACCACCTGAGTGACCATGGTAACCACGTCACGGTCGATCTTCTCCCTTATCAGATTATTCTGAAGGGACTGCTCTATCATGTAACCCATCCCGCCCTCGGTGTCGGCCACAATGACACCCAAAGGAAGGGCCGGGATGCCGTCGGGGAAGGTGCGCTCCACCCGTAGCAGGGCATTGCCCACCTGGGGGCCGTTGCCGTGGGAAATGGCCAGGTTGTAGCCTTCCTTGACCAGTTCGGTGATGGCCTGCACCGCCTGCCTGGTATTGGAGAACTGCTGGTGAATGTCTTCCTTGCCGGTGGCGCCGATGGCATTCCCGCCCAGGGCCACCACCGCGGTTTTATTGTTTGGCATACATTTCTCTTTTTAGGAACCTATAAATTAAGTTCTTGCAGTGTGCACAGTCTTTTTATTAACCACAAAGCCCGCTAAGCACACAAAGAAATAATATAGATTCTTTGAGCCCTTGGTGCTCTCTGTGGTAAAAGTTCCGGTTTATCCTGATCTTGGTTGATATCACGGCAAAGACCCCACTCTCTGCAACAGGGGGAAATATCCCCTTGTGCAGAGTAATGAGGCCGTTGCAATGGTTAAGGTTTTTATTTTTTGATGACCTTTTTGATGGCCGCAGCCAGGTCGGGATGGGAGGTCTCCTTCAGGTCATAGCCCACCCGTACCGCCGGCTTGGGGAACTTGACCAGGCGGCGCAGGTCGATGGGCGTTCCCACCACATACATGTCGCAGGGCGTCCGGTTGATGGTGGCCTGGAGGTCGCTGATCTGCTTGGCGGAATATCCCATGGCCGGAAGCAGCACCCCGATGCCGGGATATTTCTTGAAGGTGTCGGCAATGGTGCCCACCGCATAGGGACGGGGATCTATCATCTTGGCCACCCCGTGCTTCTTGGCCGCCACCACCCCGGCACCGTATTTCATCTCTCCGTGGGTCAGGGTCGGGCCGTCTTCGATCACCAGCACCCTCTTCCCTTTAAGACTCTGGGGCTGTTCCACCGTTACCGGGGAATCGGCGTCGATCACCAGGGCCCGGGGATTGGCCGTTTTGATATTGGCTTTGACGATCTTGATGTCCTCTTTCCTGGCGCTGTCCTCCTTGTTGATGACGATGACATCGGCCCGGCGCAGGTTGACCTCGCCGGGATAGTATGACAGCTCATGTCCCGGGCGGTGGGGATCCACCACCACTATCTCCAGGTCGGACTTGTAGAACGAGAAGTCGTTGTTTCCGCCGTCCCAGACGATGACATCGGCCTCCTTCTCGGCCTGGCGCAAAATGGCCTCGTAGTCCACCCCGGCGTAGATGACATTGCCGCGCACCACGTGAGGTTCGTACTCCTCCATCTCCTCGATGGTGCATTTGTGCTTGGCCAGGTCCTGGACCGTGGCAAAGCGCTGGACCTTCTGCTTGACCAGGTCGCCGTAGGGCATGGGATGGCGGATGGCCACCACCTTCTTGCCCATGGCCATCAGGATCTCGATCACCCGGCGGGTGGTCTGGCTCTTGCCGCTGCCGGTGCGCACCGCGCAGATGGAAATAACCGGCTTGGTGGACTTGATCATGGTATCCTTGGGGCCCAGCATCATGAAATCGGCCCCGGCGGCGTTGACCACGGCCCCCTTGCCCATGACGTAGGCGTAGGGCACGTCGGAGTATGCAAATACCACCTGGTCGACCTTCAGTTTGGTGATCAGCTTGGTGAGCTCCTTCTCGTCGTAGATGGGAATGCCCTTGGGGTAAAGCTTTCCGGCCAGAGCCGCGGGATATTTGCGTCCGGCTATATCGGGGATCTGGGTGGCGGTAAAGGCCACCACTTCGTAATCCTGGTTGTTGCGGAAATAGGTATTGAAATTATGGAAATCGCGCCCGGCGGCTCCCATGATCAGGATCCTTTTTTTGGACATCTTCGGTTCTCCTGTCTATTTGATTCATTTGTTTTCGGTGAAAATAATAAAGGGCAATGCCACGCAGTAAAGTCAAAATACAGCGATGATGCAAATGCCCGAAATGTCTTTATATTCAGTCGAAGGGGTCTTCCCTAAGCCAGTCTAATATGTAATTACGCGATAACAACATACGGAATATTTCCATTTATGAAATTAGAGTTGTATTTTAACATCAATACGGGCTTATGTCAAGGATAAAAGGGCATGCCAAATTAAACCCTTGAGAAGCCAAATAATAAGGGCCGCCCCTTTGGGGCGGCCCTTGGTGGATATTAGATATTTACCTGACAATCATCAGCTTCCTGGTGGAAACAAAGTCT
>JAVHLB010000006.1:0-95000 GCA_031082425.1 Candidatus Edwardsbacteria bacterium
CTTCGGCCCGGGAATCCATGCTGCCGGCACCCCATATAAACAGGACGATTAAAACGATCCTTTTCATTTCAACACCAATTAAAGATTTTTTCATGGATACCTACCGAAGAACCGCCATCTTACCGGTCCTCTCCTTGACCTGTCCCCCCTGGGAAACTGTGACCTTATAAAAATAGACCCCATTGGCGACGCCCCTTCCGCTCTCATCACGCAGATCCCATCCAAAAGTACGCACCCCGGAGGTCAATCCCCCCTGGAAGGTCTTTATCAGCCTTCCCGCGACAGTGTATATCTTAAGTTCATATTTGTCGGCCACATCACCCACATAGAAATAAAAGGTCGTGATGTCCCCGTTTACCGGATTGGGATAGTTTGCGATTTCTTTAAGGGCAAACTCGATCTTCACATCATTGAATATTTTGAGGGTGGATTTATTGCCCAAATTATCAGCCGCCCCGGCCTCCAGGCTGTGCCTTCCGTTTTTCAACCGGGCGGAATACACCAGCTGAACACTGTGGCTTTTATCAGGATTGATCGCCAGGCTGTAATCCGGCCGGTTCACTATCTGGTTATCCAATTTAAGCCATATTGAATCGGCATTTATTCCATCCCGGTCCTCGATCATGACTGAATATTGGGGATCGGGAACACTGATAACCTGCCCCCAGCCCACCGCCTGCTGGTCCACCTTGGCGGTTATCTGCGGACCGGTGGTGTCCGTGGAGTACATGGCGGCAAATGTCCCGGACCGGGGAGAAAACCCGGAGATATAGCTGCCGTCAATCTGCGAGGGGATCAGCTGCCAAAATCCGGTTATATCGTCATTCCTGAAAAGTTTAAGATGGTTCAGGTCCGTAGTGCTGTCTATATTATCCAGCTGGAGGGACACCCAAAGCGCCCGGTTGTTTTCAAAAGCCCGGGAGGAATCCGTCAGCCCCACAAAATAGGCCTGCCCCAGGCTGTCAAAGGGGACCAGGCCGGACTGGGCGATGCCGTTTATATCGAACAGCTTCCGCCCGATAATGGCCACCGCGCTGTCGTGCAGGCAGGAATCGGGGAAAAAAGCTTTGATCTTGGAATAATAATCAAGGGTATCCTGATTGTTGCCCCTGGCATCCAGTTGGTAATAATAGAAATCCTGTGACGGCACCCAATAGGCCGCCGAATTGTCGTTGGTGGTATCCTCCTGGGGATACGGCAACACCAGGGTCCGGAGGGGATCTATCCGGTAATAAAGCTGGGTGAACTCCCCCTCGATCGTCCATGGCAGGCTTAACGTCTTTTCCTCTCCGGCGGTTATGGCGTCAATAAGTCCCAGACCCAACAGGGAATCATCGCCGGAACGATGGAAAGATACCGGGATCGAATCGGCATCGATATCCCCCTGGTTCTTGATCGGGGCGTTGATGGTCAACACCCTCTTGCCGCCCAGGTAAACCGACCCCTGAGCCTGGCTGGAGGGGGTCAGATCGGCCCGGCGCAGTATCTTGTGGTTTTCCCAGCGCCCGGTCGTGATATTGCCCAAAGTATCCTGGGCCGAAACACGGAACACCAGGTAGATCTCCGACTGCGAAGGATAGTTTCCCTCCAGCCCGGCCAGGTACAGTTTGCTGTTCAGCCTGGCGGAATCTCCGGACAGGGTCATCAATGACTGATTAAAGACGTTTCCGGTGTCGGTGGTATCGTTGTAGCTTCCCCAGTGCCAGCGGCACCACACCGAATCGATGCCGTCAAGGCTCTGGACTATCCCGGTGATCTGTATGCTGTCGATGTCGGTGGGGGCGGAAGGGATTACCTTGATCCCCGATACGGCCGGCCGGCTGATGCCCAAATATTCCACGGCCACCCAATCGGAATTCTCATCTTTCAGGTATATCTTCAAGTAAGCCTGCCCGGAAAGCGCCGAGTCGGGGATGGTTAGGTACGTTTGGGCCTGCCCCGCCGAGCTGGAGAAGGCATTCTGCGAAACGATTCTCCGCCCCGAGTCATATAATGAAATTACCGCCAGGCCGGGTCCAAAAGGCCCGGTTATTTTTACCTGGGTGGAGTCCCCGGGGAAAACCGCCGTCTGTGATATTTCAACCCTCAACCCGGTATCCGGAAGGGCCAGCCGTACCGCCGGATCGCCCAGCAGGTTATAACTGGCCAGCATGTCCAGGGACTGGCCGGATGGCGGCAGTCCGCCGGACAGGCTGTATTTGGAGGACAAGGCGATGTCTCCAAAATACCGGAACCCCCTCCTATCCCAGGCATCCATGAAGGTGTTTTCCATGACGCAGCCGGTGATGCTGTCCCCGTAGGAAGCTCCGCTGCTGGTGTAAATCCCGATAGCCCCTCCGGGGTTGAAAATGAAAGATTCGCTGATGGAGGTATATAACGGGCTCTCAAAAGCGCCCGAGGAACAGGTGAAAGATCCGATCAGGGGCCACCTCCCCCAGTTATTCAGCCGGGGGACATCATAATACCAGAAGAAGCTCCCGTGCGACCACAGCTGGGCCCCGCCGTGCCCGTAAAACACCGCCACCGCCACCCCCTGATTGAGGCGGCTTATCAGGTCCTCCTTGTTCTGGTAGGCAGAGCCGTGATATACCTTGGCTATATCGTATGCCGGGGAAACCATGGCCGCCAGCTTATCGCTGGGGCTGTAAAAATTATCCTCGACATTCAAGGGCCATCCGGCAACAAACAGGATGTCCTTATGCCACCGGTCCAGGAACAACCGCTGATCATACAACTGGCGTTTGTTGTCCCAAACGGCAAATTCCTGGTTGGAATTCACCGGCAGCCGGCCTATCGACATGTCCGGCAGAAAATCATCTCCCTTGACCCTTACGAAATAATCATCATCAGCCACCCCGCCGTACCAATCGGTCCTGGTTAAATGGACCGGGATCTGGTCGGGCTTGCTGTTACCCATGACATTCCGGGGATCGTAGCTGCCGTCGCCCATCAATAAGACATATTCCGGCTGGATCGACCAGTTTTCAAAAGCGTACTTAAGGTAATCCTTTATTGCTTTGTCCGCTGGTATTCCATCGTTGAACTCGTCGTAGATATCCGTCGTCAGCGCATAGATCGCATTGGGGTAGCTTGCCCCCCGGATCTGGACCATCTTCCCTGCCGAGGCGGTCAATTCATCCGACGTTATGACGACATATTCGGTACCGATGAATGCCGGATCCCTTAAGTTTGACGCTTTGTTCGGCGCCAGATCCCCCGGGGAAAGCCTTTTTTTATTGTCGCTCCGGATGACCACATATCTTTCATCGCCGTATATCCTGTCCTGAAAGGATAGATCGTAATCCAGGCCACTGACCCCCAGGGTTATCGCCGATCCGACTATCTTGCTAATACCCAGCTTGTAAACATCGACGGTGTAGGCCGGCAATCCGGTCAGGGTGTACTGCACCAGGGAATCGGAAATGCTGTTATCGGCGGCGAACGTCAGGTCCCCGCCGGGTACGGCGAAACCCCTTTTATAATCGATTTCAAGCCAGTTGATCAGTATCTTGTTGCTGGTATTGGAGGTGGTATCATGCCTGACTGTCAGACTGTTGGCCCCGTTAATGACTGCTGCTGCCGGGAATTTGGCGCTGAATTCTTTCTCGGTCTGCTCATACCAGGCAAGATCGGCTATCAAATACCCGTTCAGCAGCAGCTGGACATGATGCCAGTCCGTAGTTATTCCGTGCAGGCTGCCCTTGATGATAAAGCTGTCGCCCGAAGAAATATGCGGGGAGGGAATATCGAGGCCTATCACCGCGCTGGCCGGATAATCCAGCCTTTTCCAGAACCACCGGTCGTGCTGATCGCTGTTCAAGCTGCTCAGCCTGTAGAACAGGCTGTCCTTTTCAAAATGGAGGGTCTCGGAAAAGTGGCTGGCCGGTGTCATTCCCGATAGAACCGGGGTTCCCTCCTCCTCCGCCATCCGGGCGCCTAAGGATCCGGTCAATGACAGGTAATACACATTGGCGTTGGAGAACTGATGATAATAGGTGGAGTCGCCCCGGCCGGCCTGCCCATAAAACTCGAAATAATCATCGGGATCGAAAACCCCGTCCGACTGCCCCTTAAAATACAGCGCGACCTCCCGTCCCTTATGGATTATTTTCAATGAGCGGGGGTCGGTCAGACCGGGATTTATTCCCGCGGCCAGCAGGTCGTCATGGCCTACTTTATAGATGCCGTCGCTTTTGATAAACATCTTATACGGCATGGTGTCGCACGATATCTGGCCGGTCTTGGATAAAGCTCGGTAGCCCCATTTTTCAGCCTGTTTGGGGTTGGCTACGGTTCCAAGCAAAACCTTGTTCAGCCGGCTTTGGGCCGGCGGAACACCCTGGGGATAGGTCCCGGTTATTTTATATTCTAGGGTGACCCTGATCCTCCGGCTGAAGATCACCCGGGCGTTGGCCGGGTCGAAAACAACCGGGAAAACAGTTGCCGTCGACACCTTGGTGTTTCCGGCCCAGCCCGGGGCACTCACGCTTGCCGCCTGGGCTGGGTACTGGGCCCTTCCGGAATATATTGTCCGGTCGATCACAAAACCGTTTTCCATCTCGGCCGGAGCCGGGCTGGGAAGAGGAACAATGGGGATATATTCCTTATCCAGCATTTCTATCCGGGTGATGATCGCCAAAGCGTTGTACGGGACCGCCAGCATTACGCTGTGCTGGGGCAAAGAAGGTCTCCCGCAGTCAATGGTGTTGAAACAGCCCTCCACCGATATTTGGTGGTATATTCTATTGCCGGCAAGCACCGGGGAGGTTTTTATAGTGCCCGCCCCGAACTCAAGGATCATTCCGGACTCATCGGATCTGATAATATCGATGTCGGCCAGGGCCGCCGCAGAAAAATAAAGCAGGCCGGCAATGACCGCTGCGTACTTTTTCATTCCTTTACCTCACTACCATAATTTTTGCCACCGCCGAGGCCGCCCCGGAAGTCAATTTAGCAAAATAAATGCCGCTGGGCACTTTCCGGCCGGCCCGGTCCCGGCCGTTCCATTCCAAGGAGTGTTCCCCTTCGGCTAAATCACCGGTTAACAGCGTAGTGACCAGCTGGCCGGCAACATTGTAAACATCCATCCGGCCGTTATATGATATCGGAAGTTGGCCCGACAGGCTGCCGGCAGGTGATGCTATGATATATTTTAGGACCGAACGGTCCGATGTCGGGTTGGGAAAAGTCGTGATGCTGCACCAAGGTTTGATATCACTATCTGACAGGCCATCATCCTTCGGGGGCCAGGGATCTATGAATAAACTTTTGATGAATATATCCGGGCTTTTATTGACTGCCGGCTGATCACCGGTCCAGACCAGATGCATATTGCCCCGGGAATCGGCCGCCACCGAAGGTGATACCGCCCAGGCCCTCTGATCGGTCACCGGCTCCTCCTGTCCCCAGCTGCCGTTGGTGCTCTGCCGGTGATATATCTCGTAGTAGCCGCTGCGGTCATCCGCCCAGAAGATATCCACCAGACTATCCCGGCAGACCATGACCGGGCCCTCGGTCCGGAAAGCAGTGGCGCTGAGAACCGTTTCCGGGCCCCAATTCCGTGACAGGAGGGAATACTTCCGGTAGCATATCTTGGAGCTGTTAAGCGACCAATCCTCCCAGACCACATGGATGTTGCCGAAATTATCGGCGGCTATGGCCGGGCTGAATGCCCCCAGCGAGCTATGACTGATAAGGCTGTCGCCCTCCCAGCCGCCGGCGGACATTTTTCGGAACCTTACCTGAAAGGTTCCGGAGCTGAAATCCTCCCAGACCACCGCCGGCAGTCCCTGGCACATGGTGACGCTCGGCATCCCGCAATAATCGGCATTCTCTCCCAGGACGCCCTCCGACCCCCAGCTGGATCCGGCGTATATCTTATAGTAAACCCGATAAAGGCCGCTCCTCTTATCCTGCCAGAAGGCGAACAGGCGGCCGTCCCCGGCAATGGCGATCGCGGGATTGGTGGACGGACCGGAGCTGACGGTAAGCCTGGTAATTCCGGTCCATTGATTGCTGCTGTATCTCCGGTAGGCGATCTCGAAGTTCTCGATATCGGTGGTGAACTCGTTGGTTTCCCAGGCCAGGTGGAAATTTCCCGCAGCATCGGTGGCGCATGAAGGATACCAGTTGTTGAGCCGGCTGTTGCCGATCAAACCGACCGTGGTGTCGCCGGACCAGACGCTCCCATCGTATCGCTTGAACCTGATCTGGCAGCCCATGTTGTTTGGGCTTGAATAGAAATCGTACCAGGCCAGATAGATGCAATTTTCGAAAACCGCCAGGCTGTGGCTGTTATTGGCCGTAGTGTATGATCCCCCGTCGGAGTTGGTCAGGTTGCTGTCGGCCGTCCAAACCTGGGCATAGGACAGAAGGGAAGCAAATCCAGCGACCGTTATGGTCATAAAAATAATTTTAAGATGTCTCATGAACCACCGTTATCATTTGCGGTTGATATAATAAATGAAGCCGGTATCATCTGGATACCGGCTTCAAAACGACGACAAACTAAAGCATAGCCAGTATCCATAGCTCACCATTTAAAACAAAGATGACTGTGATACTGACATTTAACTGGCTATAAGTGCCCCTTATCATATTTTTCGTTATATTATCGTAAAGTGCGGTATTTGTCAAGGGGAAAAGCGCCACATAAATATATATTTATGCGGCGCTTAAGATGTTATCTGAGCAACACCAGCTTCTTGGTGGCAGTTTTGTTTTCCGTCCCGGAGTTCATCTGCAACCGGTAGATATAGATACCATTGGCTACCTTCTGCCCCCGGCCATCATCCCCCGCCCACTTGATTGAATAGCTGCCGGCAGGTTTATTGCCCGAGACCAGGGTCTTCACCTTTTGGCCCAGGACATTATATACTGCAAGTTCTACTCGCGAATTTGACGGTATTTGATAGCTGATATGGCAGAAACCCCTGGCCGGATTGGGATAAGACGGATGCAGCGCAAAGGATGAGACCACCACGCCAGGCTTGCCGCCGGACACCCCGGTAACGGGACCGATGTCTGTGATCCTGCCCCAGCGCACCACCACATCAGAAATAACGGTATCCATCACCCCGGCCTTATAGATGTGGACATTGTACCGGCCCGGCTCCAGCCCGGCCAAAGTATAGTAGCCGCTATTATCGGTAGCTTCGGTGTTTTTAACCTTCGAGTCGGAGATGGCGCTCACCAAGGCTCCTACCACCGGGCCGTCGGTGGTGGTATTGCAAAGACCGGTTATGCCTCCGGCTTTATACCCAAAATAGATATCATCAGAAATGTAAGTGTCGGCCGTTTTACCGCCAAAGATCCAGAGGCCTACGGAATCCAAAGCCGAGGCCGAATGGTAGGCCGCCGTGATCGGTAGATCGGTGGCCGTTGACCAAGTATTGGCGAAGGGAGTATAAGCCCCGACCTTGTTAAGATATCCATTGCTTGCATCCCAGCCGCCTATCATATACAGGGAATCGTTGAGGGAGGCAGCCGCGCCGAAAGCCACTACCCAGGGGATGGCGGCCCTGCTCGCCCAGGCATTGGTCACCGGATTGTACTTGATGTGCGTTTGAAGTACTGAGCCATCAAGCTTCCGTCCACCAATGCAATGTACCCTTTTTGTCCCCAAGCTGTCTAAAGTGGCAAACCCGATCCCGGCCCGGCCAAATGACGGTCCTCCCAACAGGGCTTTTTTGGTTACCCAGCTGTTAGAACCAGGCAGGTACAATTCCACGGTATCCAATCCGGGGAAGACCTCATTTAAGCCCCCTACGGCATAAACGGTGTCGGCTATGCTGGCCACACCCAAAAACGCTCTGGGGGTGGGCATGCCGGCCAGGCCGGTGACCCAGGCATCACTTCCCGGCACATAGGCTTCGATGGTGGCTAACGGAAGGCTGTCGTTGTCGTAACCGCCGATCACATAGATGATGCTGTCCCCCACCGTGGCCGCTCCCAGCCCATAACGTGACGTAGGCATTGAGGTCAGGCTGGTCCATGGGTCACCCCTAGAAGTGTCGGCTGCCGGATCATAGCAGAAAACTGTGTTGGTGGCGCCCAGATAGTCGCGCCCTCCGAACAAGTAGACCTTCCCGCCGGCCATGGCCGAGGCCGAGCCATATCGCCAGGAAGGCATGGTCGATTTCTTTTGCCAAATCAGGCTGGAGATATTGTTGGCCTGCTTTAGCGAAAGGCTCGCCAAAGACGTGGAATCGGTTACTACCCCGATCCCGGACATCGAATCGGACGCGAACCAATCGACCGAGACCAGAATGTTATAAGTATCAGAGGCCAGGCCGGGAATGCTGTAATGGCCATCTGAACCGCTAATGGCGGAAACGGTATCGGCCGTCCTGGCGGCTTTGATCGTCGCCCCGGCAATCGGAGTGATGCCGTCCAGCTTGGTTATCAGGCCGTCTATCCAGCCGGTCAGGGAATGCATCGTATGATTGATGACCGAAGCAGAATCCCCGGCCAGCATGATGCCGGGCACCGTATCGGTCCGGCAGTAAGGAGCAGTGAAGATCAGGGTATCCCCGGCAGTGATTTCCAAACCGGAAAACTGATAATATCCGGAAATATCGGAAAAAGTGGAGTCACTATTGGCACCCCGGATATAGATCTTGGCCATCTTTACCGGAGTGATCCCATCGGCCCGGACGATGTCGCCCGACAGGTCGGCCCGTGAGGATATCAGGGTCAGGTTGTTTCCCCCATTATCCTGCTCATTGGTGACGGTTACATTGCTCAAGCTGGCAGACAGATAATTCACCGCCGAGGCCACCAGAGAATCGTACAGTCCGCCGGATATATTGCTGATGAAATACCTTCCGTTGTCATCCGCATAGGCCGAGTCAAGAGACGCCACCCCCTGATAGGCCACCACTTTGGCCCCGGGGATCGGCCCCCTTCCCGCGGTCCTTTCCACCATGCCGGAGACCGATCCGGCCAGGGCCGAAATAGCGGCTGATGGATTATTCCAGATATAAAGGGCCGAATCCGAAGCCGCCTGAAGTTCGGCCAGAGTATTTCCCGCCACCACGGCAAAGACCGCTCTGGCGGTATCGCCCGGATCCATGGTCCAGGGGCCGACCGAGGTCAGAACATTCTTGGCCGAAAGCTCCGGCTTGTAATTTTTTACCCAGACACTGGGAAGCCCCAGATAGCGGTATGTCACCCAAACGCTATGGTAATCATCGGAAGAAAAGGGAATGCCCAGGGTGATGGTGCCGGTGGCCGGATCATAACTGCCGCCCGGGTATCTATCTGTATTGCTGTCGTCGTAAACCCCTAATATCTCGACTATTTTGGACAGGTCCAGCTCGGAGATGTCCAGGGTATCATCCTGCGGAAGCCAGGATGCATCATGCATGAATGTTGAATACCTTTCAAAAACCAAAGTATCCGGATCGATCGGCACCGCCAGGCTGATCATCCCGGAGGACTTGTCAAATGACCCTCCGGTATAATAATTAGTGCCGGTGCCGGAGCTGTCCTTGGCCCAATAGACCCCTTCCACATTCTGAACCGCATAGGGATCTATCTGCAAAGTATAGCTATCCCAGGGTGTGGTGATGACCTTGTTGTAATAATAATTATAGGATACCGCCACATTGTTTATCCGGTAATAATAGTCCACATAAAGCTGGGCTCCGCCGTAATAGGGGGTGCCCAGGGTGATCAAGCCGCTGGCCGGATCGAAGCTGCCTCCGGTATAATAGTTGACGCCGGTATCCAGCGGATTGTCATAAACCCCGGCCACCGAGGCCACCGGGATCACCGAGACCGTCAGGGTCAGGGTGTCGCTGGGCCAGACCTCCTCGCTGTTGATCAAGGCGGTCCGGTCGGCTTTGGGCGTCCCCAGATAGATCATCCCCTTTTCGGCATCAAACGATCCTCCGGCGTAATAATTGGTGCCCAGATGGTTGGTATCGTTGACATCCCACACCCCCTCCACATCGGTGATGACCTGTCCGAAGAAATCAAGGCGGAGGGTGTCAAAAGTGGTCACCGGAGCATTGACCTTTTGGATGTCGGCCACATCCGATCTGTTCCGGCTCAGGTAAAAATACTTGCTGTAGGGATTCAGGGGATCGTCGTCGCTGTAAGGCTCCATCCTGAGGCCGAACCAGCTGGAAGCCCCGCTCAGCCCGGCCGGGCTGCCAGAGGGATCCATTGCCTGCAACAATCTGATGCCCAGAAATTGGGGATTGACCCCGTAGCTGTTGGAGCAGGAGAACGAATCGGCCGTGATCCACAGCAGGTTCCGCCCCCCCCCGTTCACCGGATCGGAAGAGCTGTCAAAACCGCAGAAATCGAGGTTGGATGAATTATTGGCGGCATCCCGGAAAACCGTGGGCAGATGGTAAAGCCCGGCATACAGGCTGTCCACCTTTTCTCCCCCGGCATTCTCCAGCTTATAGTTCAGGATGTAAAATTTGTCTATCGGCGAATAACTCCACTGATGCACCGTCAGATCCGCCTTGATGCCCAGCTTAATACCCTGGTTGGCGGCATTGCTGGTGTCCGACCAACCGGCTGAAAGTTCCAGTGGCGAAACAGCCCCCGGGATAGCGGCTGATACCAGGCCGCCGTCGTCATTCCATTCGCTGCTGATAATGCCGTTTCCATCGATATATCCGGCGCTGACCCCGAAATGTTTTTTATTGTCGATGGACCCTCCCACCCACAGGCTGCCCAGTTTCAGCAGCGACTTAGCGTCATGATAGGGAAATAATCCGGCCGGAAGGTACTGGGCGTCGGTGGTATCCCCCATCAGGTTGTTTGATAACAGGTCGGTCCTCAAGGCCCCGGCATTGATGGTGGCCCGGTCGGACTGGGCCAGTCCCCAGCCGGCCGCCAGCGACAAAACAAATGCGATGGACAATAATTTTTTCATGGGTCCCTCCGAATTTTTGATGAATATTTTCATAACAGCTTTAAGTATAAGACATAACACCATTAAAAGTCAACAGTTTCCTTGCTCTCAAGTTTCAAATGACAGGCAAATATGAGCATTATTGATTGATCCAAAACAAATTGACGCCCCTGCCTTCAGGGGCGTCAATTATAGGCCAAGGATGGCTATTTGATAAGCGTGATCTTCTTGGTGGATTTGTAGCTGCCGGCCTCCAGCGAGTAGAAATATACTCCGTTGGACATGGTCTGGCCCTTATCATTCTTGCCGTTCCATACGCTAGAATAGTAACCGGCCGGCCGGACCTCGTTGACCAGGGTATTGACCAGCTGTCCGGTGATGTTGTAGATCTTCAGGCTGACATTTGAGGCAGCCGGCAGCTGGAATCTGATCTCGGCCTGTCCGGAGAAGGGATTGGGTATGGGAGCCCCCAGGGCAAACGACGCCGGCCCCAAAGTCCTGACCTCGATCGGCCCGTAAGCTGTCCGGTCCCCGCTCCGTGATACCTCCACCAGCTGGTAATAGTAGACCTTCTGGGGAGCGACCGAAGCATCAAAATACTGGTACTCGGTAGGCTGGTTGGTGGTTCCCTGGGCCTCCTTTTCGGCGATCTTGATATATGGTCCGGCGGCCGATGCGCTTCTCTCAATTTCCCAAAGATCGGAATCCAGCTCGGACTGGGTGGCCCATTTGAGGGTCACCCCCTGGGTGGAGACCAGATGGTTGAAGGAGGAGAGCGAGACCGCGCCCGGGGTGCTGATGCCGCTTAGAACGGTCAGGGTTGCAGTGGACCAGGCCCCCCAGTTGTTGACCGATTTGGCCGTCGAATTGTCCTGAGCCCTTAAATAGACGGTGTAGATTCCCGGGGTCCACCCATCGGTTGAAATACCGCCGTGAGCCTTCTCGTAGATGCTGCCCCATGATCCGTCGGTGGGAGAAAGGTTGCCGATATAGGAGCTGGCGCCCACCCGGACCGAGCATCTGACTGCGCCTATGCCGGAAAGCCCGGTGCTGGAATCGGAGGCATCGCAGGAAACTATAAAACCGTTGCCGGCCTGGTTGCCCACCGGGTTGCGGGCGAATTTTATGGTCCCAGGGACTATCACCGGCCCGGTGAAGTCGTTGCCCACCCGCTGGATGGTGAAATTGCCCACCGTATCGAAGCCGCTCATGGCCGGATAAAGGCCCTTGTCCTGAACCCTGACCCTTACCTGATACTTGCTGCCGTTCTCCCGGGTGGTGATGTCCCAAGTATATGGCGAAGCAGCCAGAGAGGTGGTCTTAAGCAGGGTGTTCCAGCTGGCCCCCTCGTTGTTGGAGTATTCCACCCAGGTGGTGTCGATGGTGGCCCCGCCCTTGGCATAGGCCCGCCAGGCGATGGGAATGCTGTTGCCGGTATAGATCTGGCCGGCCACCGGGGTCTGAATGGTGTCATAGGGATGGTCGTGGCCGATAAGCCAGATGAACATCTTGTTCAATATGTCGGTACGGATGGCGCTGTTGGAAATCGCCGCTTCCAGTTGGGTGATCTCGAAGGCATTCATTACCGTCCTGGTGGGATAGCCGCCCCACACCCCGTTGCCCAAGGATCCAAAATTGTTGGTCGATTGCCACTTTGTCCCGCAGGTATCCAGGGTGGTACCAGGGAAATCCCACACGGGACTGCCGGTCCCAGGTGCGCCGGTATAGCCCGGCAAATAATGGGAATTCCTGATGCTGTCGCCGCAGGCGCCCTCTCTCCAACTGGTATGGCTGACTCCAGCGGTATAAGCGCCGGAGATGGGATCGCTGGCCACGCCGTAAATGGTGAGGGCGCTGTTTTCAACTATATGATCACCGACGTAGCTGAAGTGCAGATAGTTGCGGCAGAAAATAGTATCGGCCTGCAGGTCAGGCCCGGCCGCCTGATTCAGCCAGGTGTCCCAGCCTATGTCGTTACCGGTGACCGCGAAGCGGGCTCCGGCATTATGGTAGGCGATCAAAGTATCGCGCTGGGCCGGGGTAAAGGCCGGATAGGTCCCGCCCGACGAACCGTCCTGGGCCACCTGAATGAATACCGCCTTGTATTTTTTGAGCTGGGCGGTGGTAACCGCGCCCTGCAGCTGGCTGGACCACCAATCGTATCCCCATCCACCCTGAGTCAGGGCCGAAGTCAAATAATCGGCGTGAATGAACGAGTTGGCAAAGCCGTTATCGTCCCACATCCAGATCAGAATGTCGTTCTGGCCGCTTCCGCCGCCGGTGCTGAACATATAGTGCCGCCCGGCGTTGTCGTCCCGCAGGGTATTGCCGTTGGCATCCTTGGACTCCACATCGTAATAGTATATCTGGTTGGCGGCCAGCCCGGACAGGGTTACTATGTTATTGGTCATCAGGGGGGTATCCACTGCGGTGGTGCTACCCAGGGCGGTGGTGGTGCCGTAATAGACCCGGCTGGTGGTGTTCTGCGAAGTGTTCCACATGATCAGCTTCATGCTCCCCGCCGGAGGCTGGGTGTCGCCGGCCCGGACATTGGTGATGGTGAAGGACCCGCCGTTGATGCTGGCATAGGCGGTATCGGCAGCGCCGGCCGGGATATTATCAACATACACCACCCTGACGGAATCGAGGTAGTCCACGCTCAGACGTCCGTCGCCGTTCACCGGATTGCCGTTATACAGGGCGATCTTGCCCCGGAACAGACCGTCGCCCACCTTGACGCAGGAGACGATCTCCGGGGTGGTCTCCACCAGTTTGGCGTAAACCGACACATTGTTGGAGGCCAGGATGTTGTTGGGATCTACGATCTCAATCCGCAGGGTGTCGCCCACTCCACCTCCGATGGGGGTGTCGTAGGAGTTTTTATCCAGGTAGACCTTGCCCATGGCCGGCAGGGCGGTCCGGTAGGTGATCACCAAGGCAAAGGGCTGCGGTCCCATGGCCACGTTCTTGCCGGTGACCCTTATCCTCCAGATCCCGGTGGGCGGGGCCACCACCTTGATGCCCTCCAAGATGTCAATATTATCGTTGTCGGTGGCGGTGGTGACCGACTGCCGGGGAAGGACGGAACCGTAGCGGTTGCCGCGGTAGCGGGCAGCCGCGGGATTGTAGGCATCCAGGTCCAGATCGTTCACCAATGCTTTGGCGGCGGTGGTGCTGCCGGGATAGTCGGTCCAGGTCAGTGATATCTTAAGCCCGCTGGCTCCGGCCGGTATGTTAACCAGGTATTCCACGGCCTCGCCGGTATTGACCCCGGTCCGGTTGTCGTTGACCAGCAGTTTTACCTGGTTGCCCGACAGGTACAGGGCGGTGTCCAGATTGACCCGGCCCCAGCCGAACAGGGAGTCCGGCACGAAGCTGCCGCACCAGCTGGTGGTGCTGTCGCCGCTGATGGCCAGGGTGGCCTTCATCAGGGCGGCCGAGGGGGTGAACCCGTTGGCGGCTATCTTGGTGCCGGTGGGATACCAGCCATCGGTGAAATATTGGCGAAGCAGGGCGGTGGCTCCGGCCACAATGGGGGCGGACATGGAGGTGCCGCTCATGGTGCGGGTGCCGGCCCCGTCGCCGTCGGCCGATATGATATTCACCCCCGGAGCGCAGACGGTGGGGCTAAGCCTTCCGTCCAACAGCCGGCCCCAGCTGGAGAAGGTGGCCTTGGTATTGGCCCCGCCCACGCCCAGGGCTCCGGCTGTCGCAACGGCGCCCACGTTCACCGAGTTCTTGGCGGTGGCCGGCGAACCGGCCTTGGACAGGGGCACGGCCTCGGTCCCGGTATTGCCGTTGGAAAATATCCACAGATAATCCTTGTGGCTCCACATGAACTGGTCGGATTCCATGGAGCTGCTGCTGTAGGTTCCGCCGTCATCACTGCCCCAGGAGTTGGACGAAATGCAGGCCCTCTGGCTGATGTATTTATAGGTGCTGTCCCAGCCCCAGGAACCCACCCGGTTGATGTCCCAGGTGCCGTAAACCGAGCCGGAGTCTCCGCCGCCGTCTATGAAGACCAGTTTGGCGTGCTTGGCCATTCCCTCATAGATTCCGGTCAAGATCGAGCTGTCATTGCCGGCGTTGCTGCCGGTGGTATGGGTGCCGTGGTAGGAATTGGCCGATTCATCTCCCCACTTGGACATGGTGCCGGCGGCCCAGCCCAGATCGATCTCGTCTTCCCGGGCGCCCGGCTGCTGGCCCACCACCTTGCGGTGGGTGGCATCCCAGTACCAGGTGGACTTGCGGTTGGAGGAATGCTGAAAATATTCGTTGGCCTCGGCGCAGCCGGTGTCTAGGTTCTGGATCAACTGGCCCTCTCCGCTGATGCCCACAGCCCAGAAAGGCCTGGCATTGGCGGTCAGGGTGCCGTTCTGCACGTTAACCTCGCTGACGGCATTGTGGATCTTGAACACCGGCATGGGCTCCATCCAGGATACCCCCTTGAGGTTGGCCAGGGCGCTCAGCTTGTCCAGGCTGATGTCAACGAATATTTTCTTGTTGAACTTGCCGGGTTCCCACTCAAAGGTTGATTTGTAGAATATCTTGTGGCCGACGACGGCCTCGATCTGCTTTATCGCTCCGCTGATATCCTCCGGGCTGAACAGGGTGATGGACGCCCGGATCTTTCCTCCCTTGGCATTGGAGGCCAGCCGGGGGGATATTTTGTAGGCCGGCTGATAAAGCCCGGTCCATTTGACCTCGCTTTTGGAGGCCCGGATATTTTTATCGATGGTCTGGTTCATCCGGACCACAAAGGCATAGTTGGGCAGGTAGAACATCACCTCGGCCCCGGCCTTCTCCAAACCCTTGCGCCAGGCATCCTGCACCGGACCGTTGAACTGGACAATATAATAGGCCGGCTCATCACCCTTGGGGGTGTCGTATTTCAGATCGGCCGGCATATTGGGCTCGCCGACATCGGTATTTATCTTATAGCCATTGGAGAACTCAATGACGCCGGCATTGGCGTAGGGCTGAACCCCTACCGCAATTTTATTCTCGCCGATGAATTGGGGATTGCCGCTGGCGGTAATAGACTGGTTGCTGGCGATTTTAACCGCCGGAACGACGGTGGCCTTGGTCGCCTGCTTAGTGCTCTGAGCAGCATCCAACTTATAGGCCGAAACATCTTTCAGACCCACCAGGGAGATAGTTACCAGAGCTGTTACCAGCACCAAGCCGGTTAACCATACGCTAGTTTTTCTAGCCATGTTTTTCTCCTTTTATTGATTAATTTTTATTTTTTACGATATTAAGCTTATTATATATGCAATTTATATGCCGTTATTAATATTATTCCGTATTTCAACTTATTGCTATTTAATATGTTAAAAATATTATTAGGCATAATCTGCGATACTTTTAGATATTATATTAAATTTACGCAATATTTACATCATTTTTGCTTTATGAACATAACTCATTTATTATTATAACGTTATATTAATGTATTTATTGCGCTTAATAATGGCTATATGAAAAAATGGCAGGGCTTGAAGCCCTGCCATTTTGTTAGATGATCAGCTTATTTGACCTTCACCATTTTCTTGGTCAGGCTTTGGTTACCGGTGGTCAGGCGGTAGAGATAGACCCCGTTGGACACTTTTCTGCCACTGCGGTCCAGGCCGTTCCAGGAAACCTCATGCATGCCGGCAGCCTGCTCCTCGTCGCACAGGGTGGCGATCTCCTGCCCCACTATGTTGTAGACCCTCAAAGCCACCCGGGAGGCAGTGGGCAAGGCATAGGAGATGGAGGTATTGCTGGTGAACGGATTGGGCCTGGCCTGGTTTAAAATGGCTGTTTTGCCGAAGACCAACGCCTCAGGTTCGCCATCCACCTTGTAGAAGGCGGTAATACCGAACCATCTCAGCGACCGGGCGATGAACTCGGTCCGTGACAGCTTGCCAGCTGTGTTGGAGGCCACCGCCTCCAGAGGCACTGAGGAAAATACGGATTTGTAAACGGCTGTCGAACACCTGATCACGCCTGAGCCCCCGATGGTCTTGAACTGGAACACCGATTCTGCCCCGGCCAGCGGAAACATCCGGTCCATGGACTTGTAGTTTCCGGCCGTTCCAGTAGTCATGATAGCCAGAGTATCCGGGGTGCCATGGCTGATGGGCAGGGCCACCTGACCGATGGAGGTGATATAAGCTGTGGCCACGTTAAAATTATCAAAATCGGCCTTAAGATAAGAATTGTAAAATACCGCGGTGTCGCTGACATTCTGGCCCAGGTTCTTGGAGGACAATAAAAGATTGCCTCCCCGGTCCAAAAAGGCCGACAGGCTGTCTCTCTCCGTCTGGGTCAGGGTGGTCAGGCTGTCGTCGCCGGTGAACCAGACCAGCACATTGAAGTTGCCGAGCACCGACAGGGCATCGGCCTTGCGGTTGTCCCAGTAGCCGTAGAGAACGCCGGTGGTATCCATCGAGGTCAGATAGTACTGACCGTAATCGTTGGCCGGCAGGGCGTCGTTGACCAGGAGCATCTTATACTTGTGCTCGCCTACAAAGAAATGCCAGGGGGTCTGCGATCCGCCGGTCGGATAATAGCCGGTATTCCAGATGGGCTGCCCGGCCTGGTCCAGGGCGCCGTCACGGCCGCTGACATAATACTGCACCATGGTGCCGGGGTACTGGGGCGGGATGGAGCCCATGTATTCGTTGGCGCTGCCGGTGGGAGACATGGGAATATAGCTCCAGGTGGTGTCGCTGGAGACGAATGGTTTCACCCGGTAATAAAGTCTAACCTGGGATATTCCGGAGCTATCCGTCACTTGGGTGTACACCGGGAAGGGCCCGGTAAAAGAGGTATCCTTCCAGGTGGTGGTATTGGTTACCTGGGGCGGGGTCCAATCGAATATCCTGAAATTATAGCTGACCCCCGGAGCGGTGACCGGCTGGTTGGAGTAATTTCCGGTCATGCTGTCGGTGGCCCTGATATACCAGTTGATCGTTACCGGGTTCACCACCGGATAATTCTGCGATGGAATGGTATAGTAATACAGACCTCCGGCCAGGCTGTCACGAGGATAGGAAAGCCACATCCCCATTCCGTAGTCGTACAGGCAAAGCGAATCGTTGATCACATCCCCTTCGCTGTTAAAGCTGGTCCATACTGGGAAGGGCCCCAGTTGGTCGGTATCGGCTATCAGCTGGGTGTTGTACGGCCAGGGGTCGATGATCTGGAAATGATTCATGGTGTCGCGCTTGGTGGGATACTGGGCCCAGTTGCCCATGGTGTCGTAGGCGGCCATGAACCATTTGTATGTCACCGGCGTCTTAGTGTTGCCGGCATTCCTGGGAATACTGTAATAGTAGAAACCGTCGGCCCCCAGGCTGTCCCGGGGAATGCTTCCGGTGATATCATTGTAAATGTAATCATTGGCCACCGAATCGCCGTAAAGGGTGGTGATGTTGGCCTTGACCACAAAGGGTCCGTTGTAAAACGTATCCCGGAGGGCGCTGACATTGCTATACTGAGGGGAATAAATGGTATTGATAAAACTATAGTAATCATTGTTTCCCGGATCTTCGGTGGTGCCGGTATAAGAAGCGTTATCAGCCCAAACCGAATAGGCAACCTCTACCGGCGTCTCCATACCTACCGGGATGGCGGGGATGTCAAAATAGAAAGTGTCCCCCACTTGGGTGTATTCCTCGATCCAGCTGTCGTTGGGATCGAGCCAACTGTTATACGGCCAGCCCCAAGGACCGCTGGTGGGGTTGAAACTGAAGCCAAGTGCAACATAGCCCAAGCCTTCGTCGCATTTTACCACCGTCCTGACGGTGAAAGGCCCGGTAAAACTGGTGTCCGGCCACAGGGTGGTCAAAGTGATGGACGGAGCGGCGGCGTTGGCGGCGGCGGCGGCCAGAACGATCAAGGAAATTATAAAAATATATTTGCGCATCTTAGTGTCTCTCCTTACTTAACCAGGTTTAAACGTTTGGTCTGGGCAAACTTCTGCCCGTTGGCTCCGGTAGCCTCCATCCGGTAGAAATAGATGCCGTTGGCCACCGCCCGGCCGTTCTGGTCCGATCCGTTCCAAGTAATATTATGATAGCCGGGATTCAGGTTGTCATCAACCAATGTTTTTATCTGCTGGCCGGTGATGTTGTACACAACCAGCCTGGTACGGCTTTGGGCCGGCAGGGCAAATTGAATGTTGGTGGACCGGCTGAAGGGGTTGGGATTGTTCTGTCCCAGGCTGAAGTATCTGGGAGATGAGGCCACCGGCTCCCCTTCCACCCCCTTCCATGAAGTTACCTGCAGATAGAACCAGGAGGATAAGACGCTTTCATTGACCGGCAGTTTATCATCAAAGGCGGTGACCGCGTAGTGATATATGGCGCCGTCGGTGATGGATTTGTCCACAAAGTAATTTGTGGCCACGGTCCCGATCTTGACCCATACCGGCAGGCCCACCTGCAGGGCACGGTAAACATTGTAGCCGGCCAGGTCCGGTTCGCTGTTGGCATTCCAGGTGCAGATCACGCTGTCGTACTGCTGGGTGGCCGACAATCCGGTGGGAACCGCCGGAGGCATGTATTCCGGAGTCCCGGGCAGCAACCAATGCATGATCCGGGAGGCCAGGGTATCCCGATTCAGCTGCGAGGAGACCGCCTCGAACGGGAATGAGGTGTAGACCATCTGGTAGTTGCCGGAGGTGCCGTCCCAGTACCTGATCCCGATGAAGTTCCCGCCATCGTCGGTCAGGAACCCGACAGCGTCGCTGAAGGCCGGATCGGGGGTCAGGCCGTAGCCATAGCCGGGGGTCGACCAGATCGCGCCGCCACCATTGATGGGATCGTACAACAGGCTGTCGTATAATCCGTCTCCGATGGGATCGCTGGCCACCCCGGTTCCGGTATAGCAGGTGGAGCCGAACCAGCCGTTCTCCGGGGCCAGATGCAGATAATCGCTCCACAGGTTGGGGTGTACCGTGGTATCCGGGGTAGGTGCGCTGAAACCAAAATAGGTCTGCCCGGACATCCACAACTTTCCGCCGTTATCCAGGTATGATTTTATATTTTCCTGATCATAGGGGGTCAGGGCAATATAGGATGCTCCCGCCCGGCCGTCGTAGTTGGCGCCCAGGTTCCAGACCACCACCGGGAACTGCTCCAAGTATCCGGCCGGCATAACCTTGTTGCCTCCGATGGTTGCTAAGCTATAACGATAGCCTAAATTGGCCAAAGAGGCTTCCATGTATTTGGTCCAGGATTCATCTTTAAGGTCAACGGCATTTCCGTCGTTATCTACCAAAAGAACTGTATTAACCGAAGGCAGCGGATCGCGGGTCTTGCCCCAAATAATAAAATCGTCAACATAAAGGCCTTCCCCAACGTTCTCATCACCGTCGGTACTGACGGCTATCCGGATCTTAATTACTTTACCGATATAATCGCTTATGTTTAGTTCCCCAACAAGCGATTGGGTTATCCAGGCCTGGCTGTCATCAATGTAAATATAATCATTTATGCCAACCCAGGTCTGCCCGCTATCATCAGAAATATCCACCGACCAAGAATCAAAATAGGTGTTCTCATCCGTGCCGTCATCCGGCAGTCCCGGCCATATGGCAAAATCAACCAGGCAGGGCTCAGTGTTTCTTACCTGCTCTAAATTGATATATGGGCTTACTATGGCATCCGAATATCCCCAGGTGTACTTTTTTGTGGCCTCATCTCCGCAGTACCAAGAATTGACGGGACTATTGGTGCGATAGGCGGTCTTATGCCAGTGGTATGCCGGCATCTTCGACCCGGCCACCCATCCCAGGTTGCCACCCTCAGCATCATCAAAAAATACGCTGGCTCTAGTTCCGCCATTGCTTAATGTATCTATGCCAATATTATCGATATACCAAGCCCCATGGTACGGCCCGCCATCTTCATCGGCTTCCAAGGGATCGCTGGCCACCGCAAATCTCAGTTTTAAGGTTTGGCCCTTATAGGCGCTCAGATCAAAAGCTACCTGTTTCCAGCCTCCATTTGAGCCGCCCCAACCCGGGACATGGACACTATCGGGGACCATTCCGGTGTAGCCCCAAGCATAGGACCACTTCAGATCATAATAACTCGCCCCACCTCCCTCGGAAAATAACGAATCTGGGTATAAAATGAACCAAGTGCCTCCATCGTCAAGAGAACCCCACAGATTGACGCAATCCCAGTCATCGTATCTTCCCAGATCACCGTTCCAGGTTTTTGCCTCTACACTATAGTAATGATAAAACTTGAGCTGTATCGAATCCGAGGTTACCGTTGTCAGGTCAAAATTCGGGGAATACAGCATCTGCACCCAGCCGCAGCCGTATCCCGGGGAGCTATTCCAAGCCCCGGCAAAATCGTTGGTTCCGCACCACCAATGGTGTCCAGCATAAGCGCCAATGGGACTATAGGTGTCTATATGCCAAAATGGCTGTTGAACGGCGATATCCATGCTGTCCCATTTTAGGGTATCGCTTTCAAAATCATCGAAGAAAACAGTATCTAATGTCGCTTTCGTAGATAGATACTCAGGCTTTGGCAATACTTTCAGCTTTGGCCTTGGTTTGGCAAATACGTTCGCCGTAACGCTCAACAAAAGCACCAAGCCTATTGCTAACCATAATCTTTGCTTCATGATAAAACTCCCTGTTTATTTTAATTGATAATAGTTTATTTTAGAACATTGGGCCTAAAATGTCAAGGACATAATTCATTTTTCTGAAACGGAGCGCGACGTCTGTTTTCGACCGCCACCCTCCGTTCGTGTTATAGTAGACATAAGGCCATAAATGGCCTTGTTTGTTTGAAGTTACTCGGCGTAACCCACGCCTGAAGCCGTGGGTTACTGATGCCCGGGTGTTAATAAGGTACGTTAACCCATAGCCCATACATTCATGTATGGGCTATCGTACGATGTATTGCATCTTAGGCCGTTCACGGCCGAAGATTTATTTACTCTGGCTGCCCGTCTTCACGGGTATGATATCCCCCATTGTCATTCCACACCATAGGCGCATTTCGGCTATATTGTCATTCCCGCGCAGGCGGGAATCCAGGCTATTGAACTCAACCGGCTTGATCGGGGATCCAGCTAATATCACCTGATGATCATCACCTTGCCGGTGGCCGAGAAATCGCCGGAGGTCATCTGGTACAGATAGACCCCGTTGGCGGCCTGGCGGCCTCCGGCATCACGCCCGTCCCAGACCGCGGTATAATATCCCGCCGGCTGGTTCCCGTCCACCAAGACCCTGATCACCTGCCCGGCGATGTTGTAAATTTTTAGGCTGACCTGTTCTGATTTTAATATTTGATATTTGATATTTGTATTTTGGCCAAACGGATTGGGATAGGCCTTCTCCAGGCGGTAGCTCAAGGGTAGGTCCCGGCCCCCGTACTCCACCAGCATCGGCCCGTAGTAGGTCTTGGTGCCGCTCAGATCCACCTCGGCCAGACGGTAGTAATATATGCCCGTCTGCAGATCGGAAGCATCGGTATAGACGTACTGATGAGGCTCGTTGCTGCTTAGGTGTCCGGCAACTTTTCCCACCTCGGCAAAATTACCGTCTTCGGCGGTTGACCGCTCTATCAGCCAAAAATCGCAGTCGTGCTCGCTCTCGGTCCGCCAGCGCACCTCAACTTTATCTTTGACCTGCAGTGCCGTAAATGAGCTTAACTCGACAGCAGAAGGATCGACTAAAACTATTTTCAGTTGGCTCCAATCGCCCCAACTGCGTTTTGCATTATAGCCTCGTACCCGGTAATAATATGTCTCCCCGACTATCCGTTGGCCGACAACATAACTGGGTATGGTTATGGAATTTGAAAGCGAAACAGCCGTCGAGTAAGCCGCTACCGGTTTTATATCATCAATATATATCCCGTCGGTGGCGGTCATACCATCGCCCACCAGCCGGATGCGGAAGAAAACCGATTTGTTGTAATATTTGGCGGAGTCGATGGCGAAAGCCCTTCTGGTCCAGCTTAGCACATTGCCGTAAATTTTTCCCAACAGGTCCCATTGCCTGGCATCGGTGGATATCTCCACCCAGATCCGGTCAAAACCGGTCATGGCCTGGTAGCTGTAGAAGCTGAAGGAATCCCTGGCCGAACTGACCGGATAGGGATTGTTGGTGGTGATGCTGGCGATGTTGAACTGATTGCTGACCGCGCTGTAATAGCTGCGGCTGCCGGAGTACATCCTGACCGTCGAAGAAGCAAACCCGTTAAGGGACACATTGGGGTTTGCCGCTGCCCCCACCGTGTCGGTGGTGGCAGTAAAACCGGTCATTTCCTGGACCTCATAAGCCGTAGGATTTGATGGCGGGTTTAAAAGTTTCCAGGTAAGCCACATAATATTAGTGTCCTTGCCCTTGGTAGGAAAATATACCGGATCGATGACCGGCGGCAAGACCGGCGGCGGCGACGTGGTGCTGACCAGGCTGTCGGTTCGCATGGCCAGGTACATGAACCCTTTGAGGGTCTGGGGGCAGATCGAATCTATGTGGTCAGGCGGAGTGTAGAAGGCGGTGTCCGCCTCCACGCAGTAGGGGAAGATCACCCGGCCCAGCTGGGTCAGACCGTAGCCGTAGATCCAGCCATCGGAATCACCGGTGGTGGGATACAAGGCTGAACTCTGCTGGGGAGTGTAGCCCAAGGTGCTGCGGTACTTTTTAATCCGGGCCGCCGACTGTTGGCCGAAATAGCGCAATTCCAGGCTGTCCGGAGCCCGCTTGACGGTGGAATCCACATAGCCCAGGGGCCACAGCACCAGCTCGCTGTAAGTATGATAGGAGATGGACAGCACGATGTTATGTTCTTTGACCAGCTTCATCATGGCCTGCTGTTCCGGCTCGCCGCTGGGAGAGAATCCGTAGAAGACGTCATTTGAAGAATCCGGGCTGGTGTAGCTGTTTATGGCGCTGCCCCAGGATCCCCGGATGTCGCCGTCCACCGAGCCGTCGTAGCCCCGGTTGAGGTCAACCCCGTAGACCGTGGGGCTGTTCTGGCGGCGGTTCTTGCGCCACATCACCCCCGTCCCGTAATTGCCGCCGTTGTCGTAGACAAAACCGTCCGGGTTGACCAGCGGAGCGATGTAGATCTCCCGGGTCTTGATGAGATTCGACAGGGAATCGGTCCCAGCCGGGTTGTAATTGTTGGTCAGGTAATTGGCGATGTACAGGCAGATCTCCGGTGTCATCCATTCCCGGGCGTGATGATTCCCCATTATCAGAATGCCGTGGCGCGAATTATCACTGACCGCGGGATTGTCCGAGATCTTAAGGCACCACACCTTCCCCCCCTGGGCCGCTATCGTCAGGGTATCCAGCCTGGTGATGGAGGGATGATCGGCCGCGATCTGCTTCAGCTCGGTCCGGATGCCGTCATAGGTATGATAGGCGGCCTTGCCGCTGTATGGCGCCACATCCCGGGGGGAGTTCATCAATACCTTGTAAACCAGCCCGGCCCCCGCTATCCGCCACAACTGGCCGGGGTCAATGACGATGTCGGCATACTCCCCCGACCGATAGGCGGCCACGTCCAGGCCGTAGCCGATATGGGCCAGTTTTTCAGCCATCGTATGATCGGAGATGTCCACCCTGATCAGCATCTTATCGGCGCCCTCCCGGCAATGTCCCACTGAAGTCGATAATGCCAAAGAGGCCAGAAGGAAAAACAGAACTGCCGTGATTTTATGCTTAAGCATATATCCCTTTAAAATATGATTGGCCGGATTATAGCATATAACCGCACAAAACAACAGCCCGATCAAAACAAATCGGGCTGTTGTTTTATAAAATTTAGTTTTACCTTAAGATCATCACCTTCTGGGTGGCCGAGAAATCCCCGGAGGTCATCTTATACAGATAAACCCCATTGGCCGCCTTTTGGCCCCGGGAATCCTTACCGTCCCACGGCAGGCTGTAATGCCCGGCCGGCTGGATGCCGTCCGCCAGGGTCCGCACCTCCTGCCCCAGCACGTTGTAGACCTTGATCGAGGTCCGGCCGGTGTTCTTCAAAGCATACCTGATGGTAACGCCGGAGGCCGCCGGATTGGGATAGGCCTTCTCCAGGCGGTAGCTCAAGGGCAGGTCCCGGCCCCCGTACTCCACCAGCATCGGCCCGTAGTAGGTTCTGGCACCGCTCAGATCCACCTCGGCCAGACGGTAGTAATATATGCCCGTCTGCAGATCGGAAGCATCGGTATAGACGTACTGATGAGGCTCGTTGCTGCTTAGGTGTCCGGCAACTTTTCCCACCTCGGCAAAATTACCGTCTTCGGCGGTTGACCGCTCTATCAGCCAAAAATCGCAGTCCTTCTCGCTCTCGGTCCGCCAGCGTACCTCGACCGTGTTATTGACGGCCATGGCGCTGAAGGAGGTCATCTCCACGGCATTGGGCGATATGGTAAACCCTGTGGAAGCTGCAATATCGCCGGCCACGGTCAGCACATAGGGCTGCGGGCCGTTGTTGATGGCCCGGGCGTTCACGGTCACCGTATAGGTGACACTGGCCTTGGTGGCCGAAGCCGGCAGCCAGACCACTTCCTCGCAGTTCACGGTGTCATGGGCCCCGCCGGTGATGGAGAAGCCGTTGCTGGCCGGCTGGCCGAAGACATTCCCGTAATAGGTGTTCCCTCCTCCGGTGACCGTCAGGTCCAGGTCGTTGACGGTGATGTCGGTGGCCCCGGGGGTACCGGGATAATCGAAATATGACAGGACGAACTTGAGGGTCTGGGTACCGGAGGTGCCGGTGGTCACGGTAAAGGTCTTGCTCTGTCCGGAAGAGCTGAAACCGGCGATGGCATCCTCCAGGGCCGTCCTTCTGGCGTCGCCGGCAAAGAACAGGGCATCGTCCAGCACCACCCCTCCCCAGCCCTGGCCCTGGGAGGGAAGGTTCTGGGTACCGGTCTGGCCGACGGCGTCGATGCTGTAGGCCCCGTTAAAATTCCTGGTGGCCAGCATCATTATGGCCTTGATCAGGGATCCCGAGGGGTTGGCGATGGCGTTGGCCGGCACCTTGGTCCCGGTGGGATACCAGCCCTCGGTAAGATACTGCCGCACCAGGGCCCCCATCCCGGCCATGGTGGGGGTGGACATGGAGGTACCGCCCATGGGGTAAATACCGGTGTTGTTGGTGGTCAACAAACCGTCGGAATCCACCGACCAGATATTCCAACCGCCGGCGCCCACCAGGGTCGGCCTTCTAAGCCCTTCGTCGGTCGGGCCGTGGGATGAGAACTCGGCCATATCTAAAAGTTCATTACGGCTGGCTCCACCGTTGACAGCCCAAGTGCTTCCATCCCCGAACCCCGCTTCGCTGGCGCCCACGCAGATGATGTTCTTGCCTGTGGCCGGGCTGTTGACCCGGTCACCCGAGGTGTTGGAGTTGCCGGCCGAGCGAAACATGGCATAATTCTTGTGGGTCCAGGCCACCTGGTCCAGCTGCTGGCAGTTAAGGGTGTAGGCCGAAGAGCCGCCGGCGCTCTGCCCCCAGGAGGAGGAGTGGATCCGGGCCCCGGCGTTGTAGGCCCACAGGTAAATGTCGGAATAATCGGTGGGCAGGATCAGGGCGTCGCTGGCCCCTCCGATGTCGGTGAAGGCTATCCGGCACTTGGGGGCCATGCCCATGGCCCGGGGCAGCGAGGCCTGAGTGGTCAGCCAGCCCAGGCTGTCGGCTCCGATTGAGCCGCTGGTATGGCTGCCGTGGCCCGATGAGGTGAGGTCAAAGGTGTCGGAATGGACGTTGTAGGCCACGATCTTGCGGTGGGCGTTGGTGGCCTCGCAGATGGTGTCCTTGTCCTTGTCGTAGACCGGTTTCAATGAGGCATCCCGGAAATAGATGTTGTCCCAGTCCATTCCGGTGTCGTCGTCCCCCACGATCTGGCCCTGGCCGTACAGCCCCCGTTTGTAGATCGGCATTTTCAGGGAATCGTCGGCCGTGTTCATGGTCAATTTCGACTTCCAGGAATCGGCCGCCGCCCTCATGCCGGTGGAATCCAAAGACTGGTTGATCCAGCGGCTCCAGGCATTGTGCAGCACCGGCTGGAAGTAACGCTCCACCCAGAACACCTCGGGATAATTGGCGAACTCCTTGGACAGCTCGACCGCCAGGTCCGAGGGAAGGGATATCTGAATGATGTTGCCGCCCTCCTGCAGCCAGCGGACATCCATGACGCCCTTCACCCTTTGGCTGACGGAGACCAGATTCTCCTTTTCGAACAGGGCGATGTTCAGGATGATCCTTCCCGGCTCATCCTGTTCATAGAAACCGGGAGCCGACAGCAGGTCCGGGCTGATCCGGAAGGCCGGCTGGTAATAGCCCACGAATTGGACGAAGGGCAGTTTTTCGACCTTGGATTTGACCTCGCCGTTCATTTTGACTATCTGCCCGTAATTGGGGATGTAATCGCTGTGGATCTTCCCCCCGGCCTTGCTGACCTCGCTTCTCCAGGCATCCTCCACCGGCCCGGTGAACTGGACTATATACCAGTCGGCCTCGGCGGATTTTGGGGCCCGCTCCAACCCCAGTTTGGCGTAGGAGGGCATTCCGTTGGCGGTAGAGAAATGCCCGATCTTGAATTTCAGGACGCTGGGATCGGAGGCCAGGGCCAGGGATGCCGCCACCAGCAGCGCCATTAAGACCAGCAGAGTTTTCTTATGCATTTATATCCCCTTAATTAATTTTTTAATTTTGGTATATCTTTCTTTTATTTATATATAAGCAATAAATATGCCATAACCGACATATCTTAACTCATTATATCATAAAGACTTTTTGCTAAAATTAAAATTATATGAATATAATGCGGTGCATTAATTGCAGAATTAGCAATATTTGCAATTTAATTATAAAATATTATAATATCTATTACTTACCTATTTAAGTTCTTTTTTTGAATTATCGCTAAATATATATCATCAAATCCAGCCATTAAATAAGACCGCCAGCCCCCTTTTATATCAGACATCATCGGCAGGAAGGACAGCAATTTGTCCTTCCCTCCCCTGTCATTCCAGCACTTCATTGCATTCAGCATAAACTCCGGCTGGGATCCAGGCCTGGATGCCAGTTCCCCAATCTATGTTGGGGACAAGTTTCACGGGTTGAGCACAGCAAGTAAAATAAGTTTAGCCGAAATGCGCCTTTGGTGCGCATGACAACAAGGACGTTCAAAAAACGAGTATGGGTTATTCCCTATTCAATTGCCAAGTTAATAAAAGGGCGGTGTTCATAAAGAACGCCGCCCTTTTAAGATGTTGTTAAATGATTACCTTAAAAGCATCAACTTTCTGGTGGCGCTGAAATTGCCCGAGATCAATTTATAAAAATAGACCCCCTTGGCCACTTCACGACCATTGTTATCCCTGCCGTTCCAGCTTACGGTATAATTATCGGTAGCCTGCCTGGAATTTACCAGGGTCTTCACTTCGGCGCCCATAATGTTGTATATCGTCAGGCTGGTATGTCCCGGATCTTTTAAAGAGTATCTGATGGCCACTTTGCCGGTGGTGGGGTTGGGATAGCTTTGCTCCAGCTTATAGTCAATTGCCCGTGCCGGCCCGGAATAGCTTACCTGGATCGGCCCGAAGGTGGTTTCCTTGCCGGAGACATCGATCTCCACCAGCTTGAAGTAATATTCCCCTACCGCGGGAATGGAGGCATCGGTGAACTGGTAGTTGCTGGTCTCATAAACGGTGCCGTTGCCGTTTACCGTGCCAACCTCGGCGAAGGACCCGTCCGCCTGGGTCGAGCGTTCGATCCTCCAGGACTGACAGTTGATTTCGCTGGCGGTCTGCCATGACAGCAATATCCCTCCGGATGATGGCGCGGCGGTAAAGCTGGCCAAACTGACCGCGCCGGGCAGGCTGACGGTGGAGGCGAAATTGCCCCGGACGAAATTGGACTTGGTGGCCGTCACCGTCAGCTGGCCGGCATTGGCGGGATTGATGGTGAAGGACGCGTTCCCGCTGGCGTCGCTCAGCTTGGACAGGCAGATATCGGTGGCCTTGGCCGAGCCGTCCTTGGCCGGAACATTCATGTACAGCCCCACCAGGGCGCCCTGGACGTTGGTGTTGTTCTGCTTCTTGACGTTGACATTGAAGGTCTGGGAGCCGGTATTGATGTTGGCATTATAGGTCACGTATTTGAAGGTGTCCGGCAGCTGCGAGCAGAAGGTCATGAAGGGATCGCCGAACACGTGGAACAGATGGCAGGTGAATTCCTTGTAGTCGGCCGGGATGGCCGGGTCGGTGTAGGTCTGGGTCATCAGGTGCCATTTGCCGGAGACCATGGCGAAGGCCGGCCTAAGATCTTCGGTGTAGCGGTCGTAGGTCTGGCCGGTGCCGGCGTTGGGCACATCCCAGTTATTGGTGCTGTTGAAGGTGGGCCACATTCCGTCCATGATCCCCATGATCAGGGCGTCGTTGACGAAGGAGTAGGAAACCTCGGTGGCACACATCACCCCCAGGGCCCCGTAACGGCTGCGGTGGAACTGCTCGGAGAAAGTTCCCCCGGTGGTGGTTTGTTGGAAAGCCCCGGTCTGGCAGTTCATGGAGAAGACGAAGGGATGGTTGGTGTTGGTCAGGCTGGGAATGTTGGTGGAGGTGAAGGCCGGCTCGCCCCAGCCGGTGTACATGCCGTGGTCCCGGTGCATGATCATGAAGGTGCCATTGTTGACGGCCGTCACCACACCGGCCCCGGTGCCGGTGTTCCAGACCATGCCGGAGGGCACGGTGGCCGCGATGTAATTTTCCCCGGCCGGGCCATAGGCCGCCACCAAAGCGCTGGGATCGGTGGTGGACCAGGGGTCGCCGCCCACCGGGCCGGAGGCGTCAACCAATGCATATTGCTGCTGGGTGGTTTTGCTTAATTTGTTCTTCAAAAAGCCCCTGACGATCTCGGAGCACATCCCGAACCAGCGCTCATCCTGCCAGCCGGCCGCCGATAGCGGCAGATTGTAAAAGGTGGCGCTGGAGGGCGGGGCGGTCTCATACCGGATGATCTTCCGCACCATGGTGGAGCAGTGGGTGACGGTCTGGGCCGGCATCCGGGCGAACACCAGCTCCGGGGCCCCGGCGTTATCCCAGGTGGAGGCGGCATTGGTGATATTGATGTCGGCGAAGACGTTGTCCGAGACATACTGGGGGTATCCGGCGGGATGCAGCATCAGCTTGGACGAGGTCAGACCGAAAGCCTTGGTGGTGCTGGCTATGTCGGACATCATCAGCACCGCCAGGGGCTTGGTGGTCCAGGTATTATAAGCATTGTCAATGAAGGCTTCCAGGGAATCTGGGGTGGTGCCGGTCTCGGCGGTGGTGAATATTCCGGTCTTGATCCCCTGCTTCTTGCGGAACAGCTTGAGGGTGTCGGCCCAGGCGATGAAGATGGGATCGTTGGGCACTATGATGATGTATTCGAACTGTCCGGCCTCCTTAGAGGGATCATCGGCGGCCAGCTTCTCGTGGATCTCTGAATATCTGGTGGGCTCCAATGAGCTGTAGTTGATGATGTTCTGCTGCAGGATCCGTTCGAACAGGGGATGGCGGTACAGGTCGTCGCCGAACTCCCCTTTGCCCCCCTCGAAGGTGACCTCGACCTCCATGTCCCGGCGGACGATCAGCTCCCTGGTGACCGGGTTGTATCTGAACGGTGCCAGCGACAGGATGAAGACATCCACCCCCCTCATCTTCTGGACCGGGGATTTGATCACGAAATCACTGGGAAAGAATTCATTCTTGGAATAGACCTCGGAATTTTTAGACAGGGGCTTGAACACCTTGTCCTGCTCGGTGGGTATATCCATGCCCGGGGCGATATCAATATTCTGAAACCGCTCCTCACGGTAGGACAGGATCTTTACCTTGGGGGTAGCCCCGTTGGGGACCGCCACATAATTGCTGATAACCGGCAGGTCGGGATAGCCGGCGCCGATGGGCAGGATCGAACCTTCGGTGACCACGGCCTGGGCCTTGGCTCCCTCAACATCCTTCTCCTCGAAATTGAAGCTGTTGACGGAATAGACCAAATTAAGGCTGCCCTTGGTCTGATTCTTAACTCTGATGCCGCGTTTTGACCAAGAGTCCTTATAGGTGATGGTCTGGGTATTGGCAGCCCAGGAAATTCCGCAGATCGAAACCAGCAAACCAACCATCAACAATCTATGTTTTCCCATCGTACCTCTCCAAGTATAAATTTATATTTATTATATTATAATGCAATTATTATACCATATTGGGATTTTTATTTAAAGTCTAACTCTATGAATATCAATAATATACAAGCGAAGAAAATATCCCTTTGACATATAGCTGTCATAACATGCAAGGATTGATAGCTAATATTTTTAATAACAACGAGTTAACTGTCTGCAATAATTGCGTTATCATGTTATTTTTGTATATTTTCTTTTTGATATAAGGCCCTAAGTTTCCTTAAATTCCAAGCGGCCTCCGAAGCAGGATCAATGGCAGCCCCTTTTGACAGATATATGACAGCCTCCCGGGGTCTGCCCCGGTTGATCAGCATCAGACCCATCCGGTTATAGACCCATATATTCAGCGGATCTATGTCCTTTAAAACCTTCCGGTAATACCTTTCGGCCGTTTTAACGTCTCCCTCCATCTCACGGATATAACCTATATTGCAATAAGCTTCGGCTATATTTTTATCCAAAACGATGGCCCTTAAATATTCCTCCACCGCCTGGCTGTTTTGCCCCTTGGTCAGATAAATATTGCCCAGATTGTTGTGCAGGCTGGCATCCCGGCTGTCAATGGCCAATCCCTGCCGAACATATCGTTCCGCCATGATCAGGTCCCTCTGGTAATAATAATTGAAGGCCGCCAGATACGGCGTCACCATCACTGTATTCTGTCCTATCGCCCGGGATAATTCCTGCTGGAGTTCATCCGGCGGGGCCGCGGGATCGGGGAAGATCGGGTTGAGGAATTTATATTCGTATTCAGTGATCGGGCCTATGTTCCCTTCGATTCTTCTGGCGAACACCAGGCAGATATCGTCCCAATACACCAGGGCCCATTGGTTGCTGGCGGACAGGTATTGATGCAGCCGGCCGCTGAGGGATTTCCCGCTGCGGGGATAGCGCAGCAGGGCCAGGTCAACCTGGTATTTATCCAGCAGGACCGTATCCCCCTTGATGATCCCGATATAATCCCCCAGGATGTATCTGAAGGGCGCCATCCGCCCGTCTATGAAGACCGGGATATTGTTCCAAACCAAATAGCCGCCGTCCATGAGGTCGTTGAGGATCTTCGGATCGGGAAAATTCTCCTTTACGAACCTGGCTCCCTCCACCGGAAAGGCCCGGCTGTCCAGTTTCAAAGGATTTTCCCCGCCCCGCCTCCCGGCAAATCCGGAGCCGGCCAAGACTCCGGCTAAAGCGACACCCAGACAGGCCGCCCAGAAGACCGGTTTGGCCAATTGGTTGGAATATTTTCGGAATAATTTAGCGGGGAAACCGGTGAGTATCTGGCTCCAGTTTGCCGCCGTGAATCCCAAAGTGGCAAAAACGAACAGCGGCAGGAATTTTACGGCATCGAAGGCCAGATAGAAGAAGGCCAGCCACAACAGCAGACTGGACAACCTGAATTTGCGCCAATTCAATATGATCCCCAGGGCGGAGAAGGCCATCCAGCCCAGGCCCCATCTTACCGCGGCGTCGCCCATCATGGAAGGAGAAAAGATGGAGGTGTATTCATGGATGGTGCCGTAGATCAGCCGGTCAAACTCGATCAGCTGGGGGTCGAAATAGAATTTAAAAAAAGGCTTGACCAGCGACAGCCCGTAGGGGTTGGCCAGCACCGCCAGGCCGGCGATAAAAAATCCCAGGGCCATGACCCGGAAGTTGGCCCAGCGTCCCCGGCGAAGACCGGTCAGCAGGGAATCCAGTAGGTATATGAATAGAACCACCAGGCCTGACATCAGACCCAGATGGGAATTGGCCCACAACATGAAACCGGCGGCGGTGATGATAAGGAAGGCTCTGGCCGATATCCCGTCCCGCTCCAAAAGGTCCAGCAGGAAGATCTCGGCCGCCAGGGCCAGAAAGGTGATCAGTTGGACCCTTTCGCTGAAGCCTATCCGTCCGGCCAATGCTGCCAGAACCATGACCGGTAAAACTATCAACGGATTCAAGCCCCTTCCCCGGGCCGCAATCATGGCTATAAAGAAGATCAGGTTCAGCAAAACTATCTTCAATACCACGATCCCCGGGAAGCCGGCGATCTTATGCAGGCCGTACAGGATAAGCGACGGCAGCCATTCGTGCATCACCCAGGGCTGGCCGTAGGCTGTGTGGCTCCAAAGATCAGCCTGTGGTATCTGCCCGCCTTCGGCAATATGCCGGCCGGTGGACAGCATGATCCACAGATCGGGGTCGGAGACCGGGGTCAGCGAGAGCCCGGTGATCAGCACCAGCAGGGAGCAGCCGGCCAGCAGCCATTTCCAGTTATTTTTCATTGACAGTCAGGACGATATGGTGTGGAATCAAATAAAAAGGCTTTCTCCATTACGGAGAAGGCCTTAAAACAGATGGAGGCTTTTTGGAGGCCATCAATCGCGGCCCTGGACAGACAAGGCTCTTTTAACCTCCTCTTCCTGAATATATCCCAATTCCACCAGGCACTCCCCGATCCGCTTCCCGGCGCCCTGCATCTGGCGCCGGCGGGCTTCGTTGATGTGCTCGATGGAAACGTAGCCCAGGGAGACCATGATCTCCCCGATCATCTTTCGCGGTCCCATCATTATAACATCTCGTATCTTTTGATTTGTAAACTTGGTTCGCCTGATTTAAAGAAGGGCGGCGTCCATGTCGGAACGCCGCCCCGGGGTAGGATGGTTTATCTCAAGACCATCATCTTCTTGGTGGCATTGAATTCTCCGGAGTTCAGCTTGTAGAAGTAAACTCCGTTGGAGACCGTCTGCCCCTTGTTGTCCCTGCCGTCCCAGTGAACCGTGTAGAAGTTGGCATCCTGTTTGGCGTTCACCAGGGTCTTGACCTCTTCGCCCAGCAGGTTGTAGATCTTCAGGCTGGTCTGGCCGGGATTCTTAAGCGAGTACTTGATGGTGGTCGGCCGGTTCCCGATGGGGTTGGGGTAATTCTGGGCCATGGCGTATACCGAGCCCACCACCACCGAGATCGGTCCGTGATAGGTCTTCTCGCCGGATTTGGAGATATCTACCAGGCGGTAATAATACACCCCCACCGACGGTACCTGGTCGGTGTAGGAATACTTGTCGCCGTAGGGATTGGTCCCGTCCACGTCGATGGACCAGACATTGGTGAAGTTCTCGTTGTCGGCGGAGCGCTCCAGCTCCCACTTATAGTTGTCCATCTCGGAGGCGGTCTGCCAGTTGATGGTCACCGCATTGCCGCCGGATAGGACGCAGGCGAACTCGGTCAGTTCCACCGCGCCCGGGATCAGCGGAGCGCTCACCGAGGCGCCCCAGGTCCCCTCTCCGTAGTAGTTGACGGTTTTGATGGTGTAGACATAGGCGATCTTGGCTCCGGCGCCTACGTCGGTGTAGGTATGAGTGGCCGGTCCGCCGTAAACATTCTGGACCCTGACCAGCTCGTTGGCCGAGGTGGGCGGAGTGGTGCTTCCCGGAGCCTGGCGGTAGATGATATACTGGGCCACCTTCTGGGCTCCGTCATTGGCCTTCCACCAGGTCAACACATTGTCGGCACCGGTGTCGGTCACCTTGACGCTGTCCGGAGGTGTGGGCAGCACGAAGTCGGTCATGTCCACCTTGTAGATCTTGCCCTCGTCCATGGAGGCGCAGTACAGATAGAACCTGGTGCCGGCGGCGCCGCGGACGAAAGCGGCCGATCCCACCGGGGCGTAGGGAACGCCGGCGGCGTTGGTGGCCTCGATGCCCATGCCGTAGGTGCCGTATGCGCCGTAGCTGGACGGCCCAGGCATGGCTTCGTATCTTTCGCCGGTCAGCGGGTTGCGGCGGAACAACAAGTTATAGTAAATCGCGGAGGTCCAGATGTTGGAGCCGTCGTATTCCAGAGCCCGGCCGTTCCAAAATTCGAATTTGCCGTTTTCGGTGTTCTCATTGTTGCAGGCTGGCTCGTCCCAGCTTAGGCCCAGGCGCTTGACCGCGGTGCCGGAGGCCGGTTTGCTGTATACCATCACCGATTCCGACCATACCGTGTAGTATTGCCAATAGGCCCATAGCGAATCACCTGCCATGGGATCAGGACCGAAAGTGTCGATAACCGAGGGGCCGAAGGCAATACCCCTGATCCTTTTGAGGTAATCGGATCCATTGGTCCCGCTCCAGGAACAGTTGGGGGCCATAAATCCCGATACATGAGTGGTGGCCCGATTGGTCTGGATGACGGAATCCTGCAGGGATATCCACAGGTTCTTGGCATTGTCGATATCGATACCGCCGCCGTAATGGCCGTCATTTTGGTATGAACCATGATTGTTCAGGGAGCGGATGGTGTCGCCGCCTACTCCGCCCACCAACGGGTTGTTGGTGGTATTTTTCTTGATGGCGTAAAGCCTGGTCTGCATTACGGCGTTGTCCAGGTTGGCATTTGAAATAAATACCGTATCGGCCAACACTGCCACCGAGGAGGGCTGGATCCGGTATCCCCAGGTGGTTCCGCCCACCCGGATATTGGTGAAGTCGTAGGTCTTGACCACTTTAAGTCCGCTGACCCTCAGGCCAAAGCTGCTGGTGGTATTGTAGGCCGGAGTGGTGCTGCGGAATACCGCTCCGAACACGATGTCGGTGAACTTGGGAACGTCCTTCTTGATCTTGACCACGAACGGTCCGCTCTGGGCCTCGGCGTTGGTGGCCAATGCTCCGCTGCCTACTGTCTGAAATCCGCCGGTAATGCTCTCCACGTAGGCTCCGCCGGTGACCACATACAGCGAACAGCGGGCCCCGGCGGTAATGGCGGTGCCGGTGTTGCGGAAGGTGACCTTAAGGGTGTCGGTCTCCCAGGGATCCAGCATGGCGTTGTTGTTGTTGGCGGTGTTCAGCACGATGGGATCCTTGACCACCACCGATACATAACCCACCTGGGGAGTGGTGGCGATCATGCCGGTGCGGGCCACCCGGAAGGTCATGGTGGGGCCCTCGGCCGAAATGTCGTAGATCCAGGGGCCATTGGCTGCGAGAGCAGCCGCATTCGCGCCGTTGCTCAGGCAGTGGGGGGTGGACAGCGAGTCTATGGCATTCTCGGTGTAGCCACCGGCCGAGAAATCGTTGGCCGAATAGCAGGCGTTGCTGGGATTGCGGGGGAAGTTGGAATCGTTGGCCAGATAGTTGATGTTGGGGTTGAATCCCGGCTGTTCCACCCAGGAATAATAGTGCTGAACGGTTGGCGGACCGTCGTTGAAACGGCTGCCCCCGCCCATCCGGGTGTCTATATGGGTAATGATCAGACCGCTCTCGGTGGTGCCCACCTCATAGGGGTTGGTCTGGCTGCGCAGTTCCACAAAGAACACCTGGCCGGAATCACGGAAGGCGTTGTTGCGTATCCGCCACAGACGGATGCCGTTGGTGATATTGCCCCGACGGGCCTCACCAGCCGAGTCCAGCGGGGCAATGGTATACTGCCCGTCGCCGCGGTAGAGGCTGGATATGGAGTCGGAATTGCCGACCGCTCCGGCGCTCATCCAGCCGTTGATGCCGTTGGTGAGCTCACCGTCAAGATCGTAAGCCAGGTGGCCGCCGGGGAAGGCCGGCTTGTCGCCGCCCTTGCTGCCGTTATAGGATCCGTTGTCCATTAAAGACCACTCACCCCAGGGGGTGCCGGAGTAGCCGTAGTCGTACAGATCCGGTCCGCCGATCTGATGGAACATCTCGTGGGCGAACACGCCCAACTGCGAGTTCTGGGGACAGACGATCAGATTTCTAATGGTAACCCCGTCCTTGGCAACGCTCACCCCTAGAGACATGGACCAGATATCCTTGGTGTCGCTCGATTCCTCCTGTCCCGGGCCGGGGTGGATCAGGATCAGCCCGTCCGGCGCGAGATCATTGTTCTGGTCGTAATCGATAAAGGGATCGGCGCCGGTCAGGGCGGCATTGTAATAGGTTGAAGTGGGTGCGTCGCCGCTGACGGCGCTGGCCCTGGCCACTCCGGTGGCGATAACCGGCGAAACGCCGCCGTAAAACCAGTCTCTCCTATAGCTGCAGTCAAAATAGAAATTACTCATAGAACCAACTATGGAAGAATCTGGCACATATGGAGAAATGGAATCTCCGGCGACCAGAAAGTTGAACCAGTTGGTAGTGGCCAATGCGTGGTTGTTGGCGGCACTGTGGTCATAGGGGAAGGGACTGTAGGGGTTCTGGCCGGCCTTTTCGGTGGCGGCGTACCAAGCAAAGCTGCTGTCCGAAAAGTCTCCCAGCACCACATTCATATAATTTCTCCCGAGATTAAGCTTGGTGGGGTTGTCCTCGGTTCCGCTCGGACCGTATAGAAAGTCTGTGGACATTTTATGTCGCGTTTCCGTAGACCAATTGATTACCCGGTTGGCGTTCTTGGGCAGTGCTGCCACGGCATCGGAGCTGGGCCGTAAATGCCGGACAAAGGGACACTCGCTCTTGCCGACTATCAGATCGGTGGCCACCAGCAGGCCATTTTCCTGCTTGGCATAGGTCCACCAGCCGTCCTTATTCTGAATTATTGAATACCCATCGGCATCTTCGGCAAAATGAAAATGCTCATCGCCCTTTAAAACAGCCTGGATCTTACCGCCGTCTGGCTGGGTAATAGCTCTCGGCCGGGGATTGGCCGGAATGGCAAAGCTGGTTCCGGTCATGGCCGCGATCATGATGACCGCTAACACCAAAGCCAGAAATCTGAACCTTGACTGCATCTTTGTGCTCCTTTAAAATTGATATTTGTTTAAAGTTTTCTTAAGATTATTGCTATTATTTATATGCATATATTATGCCATATTTATAATGATGTTAAAAAAACTTTATTGTATTGCAATACAAACTATTACGACAGGAAATCTTATTTTTATTTTCAACATTAAATTATCCCAATAGGCAAATTTTACACATAGACATGCAATAGCACATAACTCATTAATTATAATATTGTTAAACGATACGCATAAATTACACTAAAAATTGTGAATTCATACGATTTACGGTCCATTTTTTAAATATTCCCTCAAACTAATTGCAGCTTCAGAGTTTTTATCCAATGATTCACCTATTCTCCAATAATAAAAGGCCTTTTGCCGGTTCCCGCTTTTCATTTCTATTATTCCCAAGCGGTTATATGGCCAAGCATCGCTGGGAGTGACCTTGGTGGCAATGGTATAAAGACGCACCGCCTCCTTGGTGTCCCCTCTGGCCTCCATCACATAACCCCAGTTGCAGTAGGTCAGCCCCAAGTTGACGTCGTATTTGACCGCCTTCTTGTAGGCGGCAATGGCTTGGTCTATCTTCCCCTGCCGCAGGTAAACGTTTCCCAGGTTGTTGTATATCATCGCATTGTAGGGATCCTTTTCCAGGACCAGCTTGAACTCGCGCTCAGCCGTCTGGACATCGTTATGGTAAAAGAAAAAGTTGCCGGCCAGGGTATGTGGCATCAGAGACATCGGTTCCTCATCCAGCTTCCTGGTCAATTCGCCCAAAAAGACCCTGGGCTGTGAATCAAAATCGGGCGTTGCCGGATTTACGAACCGGTATTGATATTTTTCTATTACCCCGGCATACTTTGGAGTTCGGCGGACATAGATCATGCAGGCGTCATCCCAGAACACCAGGGCCCACTGGCCGCTGTCGGTAATCAGCCGGTTCAACCGGTCGAAGGTCCCGGTCTGGCTGGTCTTGCCATAGGCCAGTATTATCCAGTCTATGCCGTATTTATGAATCAGCTCCAAATTGCCCTGGTATATAAGATGGTGGTCCTGTATGATGCTGGTTCCAAAATACGGGCCGATTCGGCCGTCCACAAAGACCGGGATCTGCTTCCAAAGCAAATATCCGCCGATATCGAAATCGTTGAATAGCTTGCCGCCGTCCATATTTGCCCGCAGAAAATCCACCCCCTTATCGGTGTAGATGCGGGGCTTCCACCCCAGTCCAAACCGTTGCCATAAATGTTTCCCGGTCCGCTGATACAGGGCCGCCCCTATTAATACTGCCACAATCAACCCTATAAAAGCGACATTCCCATATTTTTTGCATTTTGCATTTTGAATTTTGAAATTTAGCAATATTGTGTCCCAAGCCCCCTGCCAGTGCCAGCCCACCCCTATCAGGGTGATAAAGACCTGCAGCCATAGAAAGCGGACATAACCGATGGCCCAGTAGGTGAATAATATCCAAAGAACGATAAACGAGAATTTCAGTCTTTTCCAGCCCAGTAATACCCCGATGAACGAAAACACGATCCATATCAACCCGTATATGACCAATGGCTCCCGGGAGAAGCCAGGGGACAGCAGCGGCTGGTATTCCAGGATTGTGGCGGTTATTTGAGTGTCTGCCTTTTGCAGCTCCGGCCGGAAGTAATAGCTCAACGTCATCCAGATATTGCCAAACCCGTAGGGGTTCAGGCCGGTGACGGCAAAGGCAGAGGCAAAGGAAAAACCCGGTTTTTTGATAAGACCCCAAGCTTTCTTTCGGAAGGCGAAGATGATTTCATCAAAAAGATACAATCCGATGATGAAGAGCCCGAACATATAGGTCATGTGGACATTGGCCCACAGGATCATCAGCCCTAGCAAGCCCGACAGGAACAGCGAGTACTTTATCCTGCCGGCCCGGTTGAGCTCCAGCCAGAAAATGAGCAGCACCAGGAAGAAGAACGAAAATATCTGGATCCGTTCGCCAAAACCGTAGCTGGATGCCAGCAGGGCCAGGATCGCCGTTATAAAAGCAATATGGGGCGAGACCCCTTTCAGCTTCATGGTGTACAGCGCCAACCCGAAAGCCGCTGCCAGCAGAAACGCCTTGCAAAGGATTATCCCGTTGATGCCCCACAGCGTAAACAATCCGAAGAAGACCAGGCTGGAGAACCATTCGTGCATCTGCCAGGGCTGGCCATAGGCGGTGTGGCTCCACAGGTCAACGGTGGGCGCCTGGCCGGTATGGACCACATACCGCCCGGTGGCCAGCATGATGTACAGGTCGGGATCCGAGGCCGGGTAGATGGCGGCGGCCAGGACCAGACCGATGACAACGGCAAATACCATCATCCATTGCCAGTTGCAACTTGCTTCAGGAGATTCTATTCCCGTTTTATTTTTCATCGTTTTTAAACACATGTGGAGTTGGATATTTTTTTCGATAACTGAAAATATCGGTTTTTTTAATTACTTGATTTATGAGACAATTAGTATGCCTGACCAGAAGAAACCTTTCGCGCGGATAGCCCCCAATCCTCATTTTGCTCAACTCTGCGGTCTGGCCCAAATTTACTTTATCAAATTTATTTTCGATGGAAAACCTTATTATTGCCAGTAAAAGATTGTTGTATATGCTGAATTCTTCATTCCATCGATCGTTAAACCCGCCAAAAAGGAAATACAGGTACCTCCCTTGCGGTACCAAGAAAGCCCAGGCCAAGACGGTGGTATCCATTTCCAGACCTAAAATATAACTTTCAGTGGGAAATTTAGTAAAAAATTCACGGGGCAAAACAATCGAGTGATATCTTCGGGCAACATCTACATATAAAGAATACGTTTTCTCATCAAGACTGTCGGGTGGGATAGTTAAGGATCGCAACTTGCACCCTATCCTTAATGCATCAGTCACCCTGGATTTATAATCTGAACGGATGGCCCCAAGATATTCAGCGAAAGAACCCCACCTGACATCAAAATCAACGGTAGGATAATGCCTTCGCCACGACCAGCCATCTATCTCCGGCCCAGGCTCACTAAACCCGCTTATCAACTGGAACCCCCCGCCAAAACTGCCCATCACTTCAACCACGTCTTCAACCCGTCCAATATCTGAAAACGCCGGATCGGTGCTGAACGGCATTGACAAGGAACAAACGGTTGCCGGTTGATGAACAGTGATCGGCCCCGCGGTAAAGGGAAGTTCGGAACGGCACACCGGCCCGGCCAGGGGTTTCCTTTCTGGTCTCTTCAGCCAAAAATATTTTTGTTCCAGGGGGCTGTATAAAAACAGATGTCGGAGAACGGGTGTTTTGTTTAAAATATCATCCGCCCGATATAACATATCCCACTCTTCGGGCAGTTCATCCGGACGGTCGAATACCTTTATTTCAGCGTTATTTTTTAACTGCTTTGACATAGATCATAACCGAATTTGAGATGTGCGGGATCATTGTTATCGGACCGTCATAACTAAACTGAATTTTATGGAAGCCCGATTTATCCAGCCAATCCTTCAGCCTCATTTGTTTATATCTTTTCAACGGATGATATTTTTCATCCTCCTCCCGAGGGAGCAAGATTTCTTTTGATTTTATCAGTGCGGATTCTCTGGTTTTTACACCAGGGAAATAACCCCGGGCCAATAAAATGTGCACCGGCCAAAACGGTAATTCCCAAAGGCTGTGTTGGCGCAACGTTGTCAGCAACAGCATTCCTCCGGGCTTCATTGCCCTTGATACACTCCGAATATATTCGCGGGGATCATCTGCTGTCTGCAGAACGCCGAACAGCAAAATAACATCAAAGATGCCTGGTTTAAAAGGCAAATTAGACACATCTCCTCCGACCAGACCCCAAATTTGCCGGTTATCGCTATGAGGGTTTATTTTAAGTGCTTTCAGCGAAAAATCAAGACCCACCATATTGCAGCCGGGTTTCGATAACTGGTCAAAGTATAATCCCGGGCCGCAGCCCAGGTCAGCAATCAGAAGATTTTTCAGGCCGCGGGGATAATGCCGCCTTAAGTTCTGCTTCAGGTATTTTCGCTGGTTATCAACGATATAGGCATACCACCAACTTGAACGCTGCCAATCGGGGATGTCCATAAGAGCCAGTTGGTCGAATTTCCGGTGCCAGAATTTTTCCGATTTTTCCAAATATTCCTCCCGTGATTTCAATCTGCCGGGCAATGACAATTAATTTCGTTTGATCCTTTTCAATTTCATATACGCTATATTCTTTATATGCCGAATCTCCGGCTGACAGTCCCTGATGTCGAATATTCTGGCGGTATTATCTCTATTCCGCAGCTGGCGCAGAAAAGAATTTCGCCAGGGCATAAGCCGCTCCTTGGCCCATTCGTCAAAATAGACCCAGTAAAACCCCGGCTTGGCGGTCCTGGGTTCTCGGGGTTGTACGCCCATGGCCAGTTCGGCGGCAGTGACGGCCAGGCTGGCCCCGGCCATTTGCGACACCCTCTGCCCCAGTCCGTAGCGGGGATTAAACTCGATGAACTGGAACTCTCCGGTATCCCAGTTACGCATGAACTCGATGTCGCAGATGCCGGAATAATTTATCTGTCTTAAAAATTTCATCCCGGCGTCGTATAACTCCTGATGATATATGGTTCGGATCACCACCCCGCTGCCGTAGGGTTGGGGATCGGCCTTGAGTTTTTGAGCCATACATACGGCAAAGGGTATCCCGTTCTTGACCGTCGCTCCGAACAGGAACTGATTATAATCCACCCCGGGGATCACTTTTTGTATCATTGGTTTGAAACCCAAACCGATTATTCTTTTACAGGCTTGGTTCAGCTCAACGTCATTGTTGGCCACAATGACCTTTTTCCCCAGCGCGTCCCGAAAGGGCATTGATTTTGGGGAAAATCTGGCTTTGACCACCACCGGAAATCTGATGTTTTTAGCCGGCTCATTATTTTCATCCAATACCGAGCTATGGGGTACGGCGATCCCCGCCGATACCGCCATCTGTAGCTGGTTCCATTTATCCATCAGAGAGTCAATCTCATCAATCGGGCAAGCCAGCATTTTAAACTGCCTAGATAGCTCACCTTGATTGTGGGAAACCCACCGGCGGTACCCGTCGCTGGCCCCTATGATCACTTTCTCCCCATCAAGTTCGCTGGCTACTTTAAATAGCCCGGCCATAAGTGCATCTGGAGAGTCCTGGGGCAATGGAAGAATGATTCCCGTTACACCCCTGGCATTGATTGCAATGTCGTTCTTGGAATACCCCACTACCACTACGCCATAACCTGCATCGCGCAGTTCGCGGGCCATTTCTAATCCCAAAAAGTTACCCCCGAGTATGAATACGGTCGGTTTCATAATAATTTTTTGTTAACAACTCATTTCAATTATAAGAATACTATGTCCGATAATTAGCTGTCCCCTTTAGCCGATACAATATTCCAGCAATGAATCTAATTAATAACCGCTTAATTGAATATTTTTGCATTAGTTTAACTTTTTCCCAGAAAGGCAAAGCTGTCATAACCAACCAATAAAATTTCTTATAATATTCATCAAGCGACAGCCGGGTTGGAAGTACGGTATGAACTATATCCCAATAGTCCCAGTTGTTGGTTATAAGAACATGCCTATTATTTTCCCATATTGAAGATCCCGGGAATGGTGTTAATATCTGGAAATCGGCCTGCCATAACTTTTGTTGTTGCACGTACTGTTTTAGTTTACTGAAATCTTCAGCAGTATAATCTTGATCCACGATAAATGTCGCAATAATCATTATACCAAGGTCTTGAAGTATCCTTGTCGCCTTTTGTTGTGTATTTAGATCTGCCTGCTTATTGTATTTCCTTAAGGACTCTTCAGCATACGACTCGTAACCTACAATCACAGCTTCCAGACCTATCTCCTTCCAGGCTTTAAACAGATCTGGGTTATTGACCACCGAATCGGTTCTGGACCAGAGATAATATTTTTTTTTGATGCCTTCCTGCTTGATCAACCTTGCCAATTCCATCATTCTCATAGGGTCTATCATACTTTCATCGTCGGTGAAGTAGATCGCTTTAGCCTTTATTCCCTTCAATTCTCTAACGATATTCCTTATGTCCCGAGTTAAATATCTGCCGTCAGTGATCCCCCATAAAGCGCAAAAACTGCACCGGAAAGGGCATCCTACCGAGCTGCGTACAATTGCACAATCTTCATGCCAATCATAATGATATTTACCCTTGTATTTTTCGACCAGATCGCGGCGGGGAAAAGGCAGGTCATCCAAGTCTGGGTGAACCCTTGGTTTGTTGAAGACCCTCTTCCCATCTTTAAGATATCCAATTCCATCGATATTCTCGAATTCCCACTCAACTTTTATCAAATCCCTGATTGCACTGCATCCTTCACCCATTACTATCAGATTGATATACGGCGTATCGAAATCTTCCGGCCGGACAGTGGCATGGTGTCCACCCACCAGTACTAATGTGTTGGGCAACATTTCTTTGATTTTTTTGGACAATCTGTTTATTTGATTTACATGTATGGCAAATCCTGTGAATCCTACAATTGCGGGTTTTTCCTTTACTAAAAACTTTTCCAGCCTCCTTTCCAACCGCATATCGATAATCCTGATGTCATACCCTTCCATTGCGGCTGCGATATATTCCAATGCAATGGGTTCCAGCATCAGTATGTCCGGGCGCACTTGGCTACGATCACCGGATGGAGGATAAATTAAGAATACTTTATTGTTATTAAATTTCATTGTTTCAAAATATTTCTGTTACGCGCTGCAATTTGTTCAATGCCTTGTTTAACAAATATCTTGGAAGTATTTTGAACTTATCAATTAGGGGAATCAGATCCGAACTCAACCTTTGATAGTGTTTATAAAATTCACTTTCTGGAAGACTTGTTGGCACGACGCTATGCTCACAATCCCATAGATCCCAGTTATTTTCAACTATTTCCCCTTTGCGATCTTCCCACAACTGAGAGCCTGGCAATGGAGTAAGAATCCCAAAGGCAGAACGCCAGAGCTTTTCTTGAATTACTATTTTCTTTATACTTGTAAAATCTTCGACAGTGCTGCGGGGATCTATCATGAACATCGGCTCAATTTTCAACCCCAGCCTTTTGGCCACTTCTAATGCTTTAAATATTATTGCCTTTGTTTCTTGTTTATTCAAGGCCAATAAGCCTTCATCATTATAGGTCTCAAATCCCACATCAATACCCTCCAGTCCGATATCTTTCCATGCTTTGAAAAGGTCAGGATGATTTATAACCGAATCTGCCCTAGCCATCAGATAATATCTCTTTTTTACACCGCATTGCTTTAACCGGCTTGCCAGATTCATCATCCTTGGGTAATCTATCATGCTTTCATCGTCAACTAAAAATATATTTTTTTCCTGTACGCTCTTGATTTCTTCAACCACCATATCAATGTTCCGGGTAAGGTACCTTCCTTGTGTCAGGTTGTATGTCGAACAAAAGGTACAGCGGAATGGGCATCCCATGGAAGTTCTTACCAGTGCCCTGTTTTCGTTCCATACATAATGATATCTTCTACGATACTGTTTTGTAAGAACCCTCCGCGGTAAAGGCAGTTCGTCTAGGGACGGATGAATTCTCTTTGGGTTATATATACGTTTCCCATTGTGCATGTATGCAATTCCCGCTATTACCCTAAGGTTATCGGGGGATTGAAATATTTCCCTTACGGACGAACAACCTTCTCCCATTATTATGATATCTACCCCCGGCACATCAAAATCTTGTGGAAGGACAGTTGCATGATGACCTCCCACCCAAATTGCTAAATCTGGCAGTAACTCTTTTGCCAACTTGATAAGTTTTAATATGGGATTGACATGTATTGTCAGACCTGAAAAACCGATCAGATCCGGCTTAAATGCTCTTATCCGCTTTTCAAAATTTTCGCCAAACCTGAGATCGATAATCTGAACATTTTTGCCGGGCATTGCAGCCGCGATATATTCCAATCCCAAAGGTTCAAGCATCCATACGTTCCGCCCGATCATACCCGAATTGCCGTTGGGCGGATAAACCAATAATACCTTATTTATATTCTTATACATTTTACAAAACAGGTTGATCAAGTAATGCCAATTTGGGTTTATTGAACGAAAACTCCGTCTCCATCGGCACAAAATAGGCCCCGGCCCCTTCAATGCAGATCATATCCCCGATGGAAAGCTCCGGCAGTTTAACCCCAGCAAACAACCGGTCCCAAGGCATGCAAGTGGGGCCCACAATATCATACGATTTGCCGGTCCCGCTGCTCTTTACCAAAACGGATACTCTCCTGGTCTCCCCCACCAATGGCCCGGCGGCGCCCACCCGTCCGCCGTCGACAATGGCATAATTTTTCCTGCCGGACAGGCGTAGGCCGACCACTCTGATCACCAGGATCTGAGCATCCCCGGTTATCAAACGGCCCGGCTCGGTCCACATTTCAAGGCTCTCCAAATCATACTTCGCTCTGGCCTGTTTGAAGTATCCGGCTGTTTCCGCCAACACCTCAAACCCGTCATCCGGCCCTGCCACCGGTCCCGGCCACTGCCTGTCCCAGAGCCTTAGCCAGCCCTGCTCCCAAAGCGTCAGCAGACGCATATCCTTCCCGGGGAAGCCCCCTCCGATGTCCAGGGCCCTGATATCGGTTCCCAGTTTTCTGTTTACGGTTCCGATAAAGGCCAGGGATTCATCTATCGCCCGACGATAGGCTGCTGAATTGCTGCTGCCCAGATGGAAATGGATGGCTTTGAGGTCAAGTTTTTTGTTAGCGCATATTTTTTCGGCCAGGGCATAGGCCGAACCGTCCTTGATGATATGCCCGAACTGGCCCTGCCAGCCCACCGATGGTCGCACCCGCAGCCCCAGACCGATCTTGTATCCGACATCCTTTGACAGCTGGCTAACGATATCCAGTTCCTGCGGGGCATCTATATTTATGCATTTGATCTTTTTCTCCACTGCCGTCTGCAGGGCCGCCGGGGATTTGTAGATCCCGTTGAAAACGATACTGTCCGGAGACACCCCCAACGACAGGGCCAGGTTCAGCTCCCGCTCCGAGATCACCTCGGCCCCGGCCCCATTTTGGTGCAGAACCTTCAGAGCCTCCGGCACCGGATTGGTCTTGTAGGAATAGAAGATATTATCCTGCCAGCCATAGGGGGCCAAAGCCCGGCGGGCCCGGGTCAGGTTGCCGGACAGCATCCCGGAGGAGGCGATCTCCAGCGGAGTGCCGTGTTCTTCGACCGCCTCCATTATGTCCTTTGGATCAAATCCCGGAATATCCATTGACAGTCCCCGTTCAAAGTTTGATGTTCTTGTATGCCGGATTTATCTTTGCGGCGGTCCCAAACTCCCTTTGGGCCTCCGTCAGCCGTTTCTCCGCCCGGTAGACATGGCCCAGATTCAGATGTCCCTCTGCCCTCTCCGGGGCCGCCCTGACAGCCCTCTCCAGCCAGTTCCTAGCTCGTACTGTATTTCCGGCCCGGAACTCGATCACCCCCAAGTTGAGCAGGGCCTCAAAATTGTTTTGATCCAATTTCAATATTTCCTGAAATGATCGGCGGGCCTCCGCATAACGTCCGGCCTCGGCCAGTGAGGCGCCCAGCGCCACTTTGGCATCGATATTGGACGGAGCAATCACTGTTTCCCGCCGATAGCAATCGGCGGCCCGGTCGTATTCCTTAAGCCTGTCCAGAGCCTGGCCCAGATTGTAATTGGCTCCGGGATGATCCGGATGGACGGCCAATAACCCGGAAAAAACATCCCTAGCCATTTCCGGGCGGTGATTGTTCAGGTAGAGCAGCCCCAGATTGGTCAACAGCTTGGGATCTCCGGGATTGGCCTGCCTGGCTTTTAAATAATACCTCTCGGCCAGGACCGGATCGCCGCGCCGGGCTGACACCAGACCCATGGACATATTGGCAAGCCAGGAATTGGGGGTGGCCTTGGCCGCCCTAGCCCAGGCGGTTTCCCGGGTCCTGAATCCTGAGGCATGTATCACATTGACAAAGATAAGAAGCATTACCAACAGCCCTGCCGGGACCACCCAGGCCTTGTTTTTCAGGGAAAAGCCCGATAACACTCCGGTCTCCAGCAACGCCAGGACCAGCCCCATCAGGGGCAGATAAAGCCGGTGTTCCAGAAAGGTGCGGTTAGGTAGGGCTGGAAGCAAAAAAAGCACATAACACAGCAATCCCAGAATCATCCCCTGCGGCCTGGCAGGCCTCAGCTTCCAGAAGGCCCAGGCCAACAGGGCCACGGCGATAAACCCCGGCAGTACATTCACGTCCAGGTAATCGGGCGCCAGCGAAAGATTGAACGGCAGCAGGATCTTGCCGGTATAGGACAGAAAGCCTTTCCCGGCATACCGCAAACCATCCATCACCGGGACATCACCGCCCGGCCTTCCGGCTGCCGATATCCGCCTGACAATGAACCACAACGCCGCCAGACCGGCCAGGGCCGCCCCGGCATTAACCGCCTGCCTCCGGCTGCTGTTGGTCATCCTCATCAATGCCCAGAGGGGAAGGATCAGCAAAAAGATGACCGCTGTCTCCTTGGTGAACAGGGCCAGCAGAAATGACGCCGAAGATGCCAGCAGCCAGCGCCCGGAGCCGCCCTTGAAATACCGGATCAGCCCGATGGCCGAAAACAGCAGAAAGGATGCCAGCAGGACGTCGTTGCGACCCGGGACCCAGGCCACCGCTTGGACCAGAGCCGGATGGACCCCGATGACCAGGGCTCCCAGAAAGGCCGGCTCCTTTGCATGCCCGGCCTGTGTCAGCAGCCACATCAGCAGGCAGCAGGCCAGAATGTGAAGCAGGATGTTGGACAGGTGGTAGAGCCAGGGAGCGCCGCCCCCGATGGCGGTATCGGCCAATAGGGACAGGGAAAGTACCGGGCGGAAATAGAAGATCCCTGTTTTATCACCGAAGACGTCCCCGGTCAATATCCTGATCAGCGGGGTATGCTCATGCAGCTGCTGGCGGCTGAGGTTCACCAAAGAGAGGTCATCAAAATCGATGAACCCGAAACCCACGGCCTGGGAGTATACCAAAATAATCACCAGCCCCAACAGCAGACATGGTCTCCATCCTGGGAATCGACCGGCATCGGCCACCAACCCATTTCCGGGGGTCCGCTTTTTATCTGTCTTTCTGATACGCCTGGGAGTCATCTATCTTTTGATCCCCTCTAAAACTATCCACCAGCCGGTAAATATTTTCATCCTGGTATCCAGCCGGCCCCATTTGCGGCAGGCGCCGATCATCATGCCGTTTATCCGGTCGGCAATCGGATTATCGAGTCGGTCAAAATGTTCGATCAGGGTGGTGAGCCCAATGGGCACATGCATGATAGCCGTCGACCGCCCGACGGCAAACTCGGCCTGCTCCAGCAATGCTGTTGTCTCTCTCAGAGAATAGAAATAATCCGTCTGATATTCGTGTTTTTTGAACCTCTCGGCCAGCCTGACCCCCGACTTGAAAAAAGGATTGTCGGCGGAGTTCAGGGCCAGCACCAGTTTCCCCCCGGGTTTGAGGATCCTATGGCACTCGGACAGGGCCTGGTCTATTTCCGGGAAGTGGTCAAAGGTCGACGGGGAGATTATCACCTCCAGGCTTTCATCTGCCAGAGGGATCATGGTGGCATCGCCCGATATGATTCCGATGTCAATGTTATGCCGTTTGAAATGCTCCCCGGCCCTGAAACAAAATTTGGTGGATATATCCATTCCCCAGACATCGTTGGCTGGACCGCTAAGATATCCATAGACCCCGGTATTGCCGAAGGCGGCTTCGTATAGGTCGGTGATCAGGACACTTTTATCATTCCCGATTCCCCATTCTTCCAGCAGGCCGGTGTATTCACGGTTTTTATATTCGGTCAATCCGGGAATAAGATAATAGCCGCCTGCTTTGTCTGCCACACTATCCCAATAGGCCCGGCCGGGGCCCTTTCCTAAACCGGCCTTCACCGCAGCTGACCCCATTTTTCGCTTTTGGCCAGGTACCGCAGGATGGGGATCATCATGAAGCCCTCGTACATGATCCTGAAATTGAAGCTGGAATTGCCCCGCTGCCGGTCAATGAACACTATCGGCACTTCCTTGACCTTGAATCCTGACAGGATACTGCTGTAAAGGATCTCCTGCACTATGGCCGGGCCGCGTGAGATCAGGGAATCAACATCGATGGCCTCCAGCACCTCCCGCTTGAAGACCCGGTATCCGGAGGTGCAGTCCCTTATCTTTATCCTGAGCACCAGCCTGATATACCAGTTGGCAAAAACAGTGACAGCATGGCGCAGACAACCCCGGCCCACATCCGCCCCTCCCTTGACGAACCTGGAGCCCAGCACCACATCGGCCTGGTTCAGCCCTTCCAACAATGACGGAAGGTATTTGGGGTCGTGGGAAAAATCGGCATCCATCTCCACCACCGCCTCCGCCCCCCAGTTCAAGGCATAACGAAGCCCGGCGATGCCGGCCAGCCCCCTTCCCCTCAGCTTCTTCCTGTGCAGAATATGGACCCGCGGATTCTCGGCCGATAGTTTATCAATTATCTGCCCGGTGCCGTCCGGAGAATTGTCGTCCACCACCAGGATATCGACCTGGGGGACATAACCGAATATCTGTCCTATCAGCCGTTCAATGTTCTCGGCTTCACAGTAGGTCGGGATCATCACCATGGTCCTCATGTCGACCGCCCCTTAAAAAATATTCCGGCCGCTTCCTGGAGGTTGATCATTAATTCGGTCAAGGACCTCACCGACAGCGCTCTTTTGATAAAATACCCCGGCCTCAGATAAAATCTCCTGAGGGCCTCGCCCTGCCACTTCTTGAGCAGCTCCCCGGACAATCCCCCGAAAACGACCCCGGCCTCGGTTGACTGGTCGCCCCTATCCGAGGCAGTCCAGCCTTCACTGGCGGCCATGGTTTTCAGCGGAGTGAGCGGCTTGGTCACCGGCAGGTTGAATGAGGCGAAATCAGGGTCAAGCTCCAGGGCCAGGGACATGGTCCGTTCGAAAGTTTCCCGGGTCTCCCCGGGCAGGCCTATGATGAAGGTGGCCAGGGTCCGGATGCCCTCCCGGCGGCAGTCCCTGAAGGCCCGCCTTATGGCCTCCAGCTTGACCCCCTTGTGATGCCGGTCCAGGATCTCCTGGCTGCCGGATTCCACTCCGATCATGATCAGATCGCAGCCAGCCGCTTTCATCGATCCCAGCATCTCCGGGGTCAGCAGGTCGGCCCGGGAGAAACAGCCCCAGGGCAGGCCGATCTTTCTTTTATTCATCCCTTCCAGCAGAATCTCCGTCCTTTTCCGGTCAATCCCGAAGGTCTGGTCGCCGAAGGAAAAATACCTGACGCCCAGTTTCTTGATATATTCCAGTTCATCCAATACTTCCTCCACCGGCCTCATTTTATAAGGCAGCTGGCCAATCAGGCAGAAATCGCACTTATAGGGACAGCCAAAGTCTGTGACCACGCCGGCATAGGGAAGTCTTCTGGCAAACGGCATCCGGTATTTTTTGTAGGGAAAAATCTCATGTCTGGGGATGCCTGTGGAATACTCCGCTGTCCGGGCGCTGCGCCGACAGCAATATATTTCTTGGGATAAATAGGCAATATCAACCGCATTTTTATCATCGCCGGTCAGGTAGGGAAGCCACCCGCTCGAGGCATAGTCCAGCAGAACAGCATCGATGAAATGATTTTCCCTCAGGAGTTTTTCGGTTTCGTCAAATCCGGCATCGCCGCTGACAATAAGTTTGGCCGAAGGGAGGCCCTGCTTGAGCAGTTTGAAAAAATCGAGGTCGTTGGCAAAGGAAGCCAGTCCCAAAAGCGAGATGATGAAATCCGGACGGCTGTCCACTATTTTATCCAAGGCGGAATCATATGACAGCCTGTCGGCCATGGCATCCAGCACTAGAATCTGATGCTTGGAATGGAGATAGCCGCTGATCAGCAGCAGATCGATGGGCGGAGTCAGGTAGGCCGCCTTGGAGACCTTGCTGCAGTAGCTGTCCCTTAGGTAGATCCTATCTCCCGGGGGATTCAAGAGCATTACTTTGGCCATGGCAATACAATCATTTATTCAGTTTAGCAAAGGCCTCCGCCAGCATCTCGGGCGAGGGCGGACAGCCCTCCACCCATATCACATCGGGCAGGTCCTTGAGATGCTTGGTGCATTCGCCCACCGCTATCACCCTCCGGCTGTTTTCGGGGACTGCAGCATTTTTTCCGTAGACGAAATCCACCCGGCCGAAAACCATCTGGCGCAGCACCGGCATCAGGCTGGCGGCCCACCTCCGGGGATCTCTGGCCGAGGTTACCAGCCCTTCCCTGGCCGAACCGCCGCAGAGGCTGCAGGCCAGGGGCGTCCGCTGATTATGCAGGCCCAGCATTTTCAGCATCTGCATCTCCGGCCGCTTGAATCTGCGGGCGCAGTCCTCAAGTCGGTCCCCGATGATGGTTGCCTCCAGGGTTCCCAACCCCATTTGACTGGCCAGCGATAAATGTTCCACTTCCAGGGGGTCGATGCCCATCAGCCGACAGCCGGCGGCATCCACTGCCAGAGGGTCGGCCCCGGCGATCAGGACCCTGGATCCGACCTTCCTTCCGGCGAACAGCGGCCCATCGCCTTCGATGGCGGTGAAACCGTCCAGGATGGTGAAATCGGGGCGGATCATTTTGTAGAGTTCGGCCACCGGACGGTGCAGCCCGTTCTTATGAAACCTCTTCTTATCGGCGTATGACAACAGACCCTTCTGGTTCTTCAGGCCCAACGTGACCAGGGTATTGATATGGGTCTTCAGCTTGGGCAGGTTGATGTAATAAGCGCCTTTGAATATCAGGGGCAGATCAAGCTGGCCGTCGTACCATTCCACCGGGTATCGGGGGGCCTGGTTCAGGTCCAGCAGCGGGACCTGATATCTTCGGGCCAGTTCGCTAAAGCCGGTTCTTTCAAAAGCCTCCCCGGCATCAACCCCCAGCCCCGGCCCTTCGGCGATGGTGATATCCCTAACGCCTGTTTCTCTCAGGCACTCGACCAGCATTCCTACCAGGCTGGCATCGCTGACCACTCCGCTGGTCCCTGGAGCGGGGAAAACCAAGTTGGGCTTCAGCACCACCGGCCGGTCCCGGGGGATATTGATCGGCAGTTCTTTCAGCCAATCGGAGAACTGCGAAAGGTGTTTGATCTTTTTTAGATATACCTCTGGCATCGTTATCCGTCACTCAACATTATTGCCGACCCGCCCCAAAACATAAAGATGATGGGCATTCAGAACCTTGAACCAAACAGGAAGGTTATCCTCGATCCATTCGAACAGAGAAAGCAGGAATCCTTTCCGGGATTTGGCCGGGGCTGCTTTCCATTCCCACTTTCTCCCGAACAAGCCGGCGATCTTTGATATCTCGCCGCCCAGAGGCATGTCCCAAGTATCCCAGGTTGGTGGTACATCCACCGCCCCGGTTGCAATAACTTCGATGCCTGATCTTTCAAATGATCTCCGAATGCCCGGCAGGGCCATCATATCGAAATCGCCATGATCCCACTCCAGACCCGTGGCATTGTGATATATCTTATGAAGCCAAGTCCCGTGATTATCATGATTTAGCGTCACCATCAGAACCAGCCGATTGGAAACCCGGGAGATTTCGCGCAGGTAAGAAACGGGGTCGCGAAATCTTTCTAACATGCAAAAACTCCAGGCCAAATCAAAAGAGCCAGAGTCATACGGCAGCTTGTCCACCGACGCTTGGGTGGTTTGCATTCGATCCGATAAACCCCTTTTGGCCCATGTTTCCCTGGCATACATTAACAACAAATCAGAGGGGTTGGTCAAACCCACCGGCTTTGTTACAATGCCGGATAGCGGAAGCGAATTTGCCCCCGGAATGCCGGTAACCCCGTCGGCCGGAGATTCTAACACGCTGCACAGGTCATATTTATAAGCTACGCCCTGCAGCAATTTGCCCATCATATGCCGTTCGAATTTGGTCCCGAACCCTTCATCTTCCGAGACCCCGGAATGGCCCTTCAAATTATTGTCTGCCCAGGCTTTTATTTTATCGCTGTCGTTCATTTGCAGCGGGCTTAGGGCCGGCAGCTTTTTACCAGATGAAAAGATGTGTTTCAAGAAAACCAAAAATATGAAACTGTTGAGCGGTATGTAGCACAACCACCATAGTATAACAGCTCCGGTCTGCCTGAATAATTTCAGCATAATAGACATTTCTTATAAGTTAAAATACCAGGTCCCGGATCACCTTCAGGGAGGTCCGGAGATCGAATATCATATTGGTGTATGATGCGTTGGCCAGGGGGCAGGAGCACTTCCTGGCCTTGATCATTTTCCTTGCCTGGCGGGCCTGGCCCGAACGCCACAGCTTTTTGAAATCGTAACCCTGATCGGGCAGCCGGCCCATTTCATCGCCCCTGATGCAGCAGCCCCAGACCGCCCCGTCCGGCATTATCTGGACCGAGGCAAATCCGGCATAGCAGGACAGGCCGCTTTCCCCCTTCAGTATCCGGTACACATAACCGTAGTACTGCCGGCGGAATGCCTGGGCGATCCCGGCCCAACCCTTCTTCCGGTTCAAGTCGATCTCTCTGATCAGATGATCGGCTATCGGCTTATATTCTCCCGGGGACGGGGTGATGTCCAGGTCTAGGTTCAATAACTCCGCCCGGTTTTCGGCCACCTCGGCCACCAGGGAGCCGGTTCCCAGCTGGGCCAGATCTTTTCGCCGTTCCAGAAACCCCTCCAGATTGCTTTTGGAGATGACCGTGCCGATGCCGATCAGCAAATTGGTCGGCTGGGCCTTCTTCAGGGCCTCGATGGTGGAGACGGCGTTGCGCCAGGCATCCCCGCTGCCTCGGATGCTATTCTGTTCCTCCCCGGCGGAATCCAGCGAAACATTGACGATGAAATTTATCCTGGGGTATCGCTTGGCCAGCTCCCTGGCCACCGCTGAGGTTCTATCGGGCAGGCTTCCGTTGGTGGGGATGTTTACTAATCTGGGATGGCAGCTGCCGCAGCACAGGTCAACGATATCTTTGAAATCATCTCTTAAAAAAGGCTCTCCGCCGGAGAAGGTGACCCAATAGGCTGACCTGCCCATTGATAGGAACAGTTTCCGGTAATCCTCCAACCCCATCTCCGGAAGATTGGACTGGTATATTCGGCAGGTGGCGCAGCGGTAATTGCACCGAGTGGTGACGCTGATGGTGTAGTTCAGCGGCATCATCACCGGCCATCCCCAGGCCCGGAACATCCGGTAGGGAATCTGTCCGGCGATGGGGTTCACTTTTTACCTTCCGGATCTTTGGTGGAGGCAGCCATATCCCAGACGAAGGGATTCCTTTTGGCCAGATGGAAGTCATACCAGGCTAGGACCCTGGCCCCAAGCTCCAAAAGCAAAGAACCGGCAAGAAATATCACATTTTTCATGCTGGCCGGCATTTCATCCTTCAATAATCCCAGGACCATCAGATTGTTCATGGTGTCGGGCAGCTTCCAATCCGGCCGCAATTTAAGCAGATGATGGTAACCGACCAGATGCCTTCTCCGGACCTTGAGAAAATCTCTTATGTTATCGGGCCCCCTGTTTCTGAAAACAGCTTGAGGTATGTATTTGGGGATATATCCCCTCTCTTGTACCAATTGGACTATCCAGGTCTCGTCGGTGGCGGTATCGGTCGGAATGGCATCAAACACCCGGCGGAAAGCCACTGCTTCGCCGGCCTTGAAACTCTTCAGCGCTATGCGGTGATGCAGTGACCAGAAAAGGTTCACATAGAAACCCATGAAGCTGGCCCGGTCATTCTGGGGTATTATCCTTCCAGCAGTGATTCCCACCCGGTCGTCGGAGAACGGCTTAATCAGATGATTCAGGGCGCCATCGTCCGGCAGGATGTCGGCGCTCATCAACACCAATAGCTCGTTCGAGGAATTCCCGATCAAAAGATTGACCGCCGAGGCCTTCCCCCTTCGCCGGGGTTCTGTTATCAGCCGGACCCGGTGGTCTTTGGCGGCATAGGATCTGACGATGGGCTCAGTCTGATCGGTGCAGCCGGAGGCCACCACCAATATCTCGGACAGCCCGGAATCGCCCCGCTGATATATCAAGAGGCGGTCCAGTAATCTGCCGATATTGGCCGCCTCGTTATATGCCGCAATGCCTACGCTGAATTCACTGGTCATAGATTTCTCATTACAGCGGCCAGCACCTCCCCCGGAGTGATGCCGGCCATGCATTTGAGGTCCGGGCAGGACTGGCGGTAACAGGGCGAACAGGCTGTTGCGGCCGAAAGCTTTTCCCCCCTGCCGTACAGTTCGATCTCCTGCTGGCAAGTGGGGCCGAACAGGGCGATCACCTTTTTCTCCAGGGCGATCCCCAAGTGCATGGCCAGGCTGTCGGCGCTGACAATGACATCCAGGCACGAGATCAGGGCCGCAAATTGTCTGATATCAAGATCGACCGGAATGACAATGGTTCCGGGAACCTGTTTGGCGATCTTTTCAACCAAAGCCGTTTCGTCCGGCCCGCCCAGCAGCATCGGCTGGCCGATCCCCTCCTTTTTAACGGCCTTGGCCAGCCGGGCATAGTTGTCAGCCGGCCAGGCCTTGGTGGGGAAAGCCCTCCCCACTCCGGTATTCAGGCCGATCAAAGGGAGCCGGCCCTTATTCTTTAGCAGTTTTGCCAGGTATTCGGTTGCCCAGCCTATCTCCTTTTCGCTGGGGTGATACTGGTATTTTTGATTGGCATATTCCAGCCCGGCTGACTCGATGACCAGCTGCTGGTAGCTTTTTCGGTTGCTGCGGAACTTCAGCTGGTCCGACAATCCCAGGTCATAAAGATATCGGGACCTTTTATCCAACGGGACCAGGTAGCCCTTGGGATCCCAGCCGAAACCGGTCTTTTTATCAGCTTCCAGTATCGAAGCCAGGGCCGCAGCCCGGGGCTCCTTGTCCAGGCATATTATCCGGCTGAAATGCTGGGCCGACAGCTGGGTCAGGGATGCCGCATCAAAGCAAAGCAGTTCATCGAGCGACGGGTTGTTGTACAGCAGCGGAGCGGCATCGTGGTCGGTCAGCCAGGCGATCTTCATGTCCGGGCGGTGCTGCTTCAGGGCCATGGCCAGCGGGGTGGTCCTCAGCACGTCCCCCTTGGCAGCCAGTTTTATTATCAGGCAGCTTTCCTTCCAGGGGCGGTAGGTATTGCAGCCGGCGCATTGGCTGGAATATTTGCAGGGCCTGGCCCCGGCAAAATGGCGGCAGTCACTTTTCCAGTGCATGGCCGTCCTGTTTCAGCTCTTTCAATTTATACTGCAGGGTCCGCAGGCTTATCCCCAGTTGGTTGGCGGTCCTCTTGCGGTCCCCCTGGCAAGCCCTCAAGGTTGACAGGATATAGTCCAGCTCCATCTGATGCATGGTTTTTCCGGTGTTCACCGGCTGGGCCTCGGGCTTTTGGGACAGCACCGAACCCGGCAGGTCCTCCATCCCGATGATGCTGCCCTTGGTCATCACAATGGCATAGGATATCACGTTCTCCAATTCCCGGATGTTTCCCGGCCAGTAATAGCCGGTCATGGCCTCTTTGGCCTCTTTGGTGATATCCGTGATCTTCTTGGCCGCCGCCTGTTGGGAGTTCTCCAGGAAATAATGGATCAGCAGGGGGATGTCGTCCCGTCTTTCGCGCAGCGGCGGCAATTCTATGGTGACCACATTCAGCCGGTAGTAGAGGTCCTCCCGGAACCGGCCCTCGGCCACCTCCTGTTTAAGGTTCCGGTTGGTGGCCGAAATGATCCGGACATCCACCCGGATGCTCTTGTTCTCGCCGATCCTCCGCATCTCGCCGTCCTGCAACACCCGCAGCAGTTTGGCCTGAATGGTGGGGGAGATGTCGCCGATCTCGTCCAGGAAGAAGGTGCCCCCGTCGGCCTCCTCGAAAAGCCCCATCTTGTTGGCGGTGGCCCCGGTGAAGGAGCCTTTTTTATAGCCGAACAGCTCCGATTCCAGCAAGGTCTCCGGCAGCGCCCCGCAGTACTGGGCCAGGAACATGGCTTCGCGGCGCGGCCCGTTGTAGTGGATGGCCCTGGCGATCAGCTCCTTGCCGGTCCCGGATTCCCCCTGGATCAGCACCGGCACCGAACTATCCAGCACCCTCTCCACCAGGGAAAGGGCCGCCAGAAATTTGGCCGACTTGCCGACGATATTGTCGAACTGGTAATGGTGCCGGATCTCCTTTTTAAGTATCAGGTTCTCCTGGCACAGCCGGGCCTGCAGCCTGGCGTTCTCTATGGATATGGCCGCCATGTTGGCAAAGGCCGCCAGGAAATCCTTGTCATCCTCGGTAAAGACATTGGAGGTGGTGCGGCTGTCGATGTAGATCAGCCCGATTATCTCGCTTTGCTTTTTGAGGGGGGTGCACAGCACCGAGCGGATATTATACAGCATCACGCTTTCGGAGCCGGTAAAACGCGGGTCGGTCTTGGCGTCCGAGGTCAGCAGTGGCTCCCCGGTTTCCATCACCTGGTTCAGGGTGGTCTGGGATATCTCGCCGGGCTTCTCGATGTCCTTCTGCTCCAGGTTCCGGGCCACCTTGACCGACATCTCCTCCCCCGGGGCGTCCCGCAGCATTATGAAGCCCCGCTCGGCCCGGGTGGTGGATATCACCAGGTCCATCACCTTGCTGAGCAGCTCCTCGAAATCGGGGATGGAGTTTATGACCTGGCTGATATCGTAGAGGGCCAGTATCTCTTTTCTATCGGTCATATTCTTTTCTTGATCGGTCATGATATAGTGATTCCCTTTCAAGGAGTGCTGAATTTAGCTTCAGTTCGGGCCTGGTTGCCATCGGCATCAACGTTGATCACTTTCCATAGGTATTCCTGCCCTGCCTCCAGGGCCGCATCGCAATAAAGTTTTTCGGCGTATGAAAGATCACGGTGCCAGACGATCGTGGTGCCCTTACCTATCTCGACGCTGACATCCACCGATACATTGTTATTTATCCAGGACATGGTATCCGGCGGGCTGAACACAGAATTACTGCCGGGGCTGATAATGGAGGGCCATTCCAACCTATCGGAAACTACGCCCAGGACGGATTGGATCTCGATCCCGGCGCTGTCCAGGGCAAAAGGTAGAACATCGCCGGCCTTGACCTCGGGGCTCAGGGGGTTAAGCAGAAAGCTCCAAAAGTATTTCCTCGATTCAGGATCAAGTGCCCGGGAACTGTCCGGGATATAATTGTTGCCATTGATGCGGCAGCGTAAGCTAAAATATCTTTCCAGGACATCCTCCCCGTCGGGATGGCTGACGCTGCACTGCGGAATGACATAGTCCGACAGCTGGCCATCCCACACGGTATGAACGATCCATCTCAACACCTTGGCCTGGTTGATCCGGGGAACGCCCTTGAGGATAAAATTATGCTTCAGGCGGCCGTCGGAGGGGACCGTGATGGTGTCCACCTGGGAATGATAATAGGGATGCGAGGCGGCAAGAAAATAGGTCCTCCCGCCCTCCAGCTCGATGTTGTACTGGCCGGTGCTGTTGGTGCGCACCGAGAGGTTGGCCGGCACGGCGCTTACCACCGCATTGCCGACCGCGCCTCCGCCCCAGGCCGATACCGTGCCGCTGACGCCGCTGCCGTTCACCGGGTCCAGCGGGTTGTCCCGCTTGGCGTCCGGCCCGCAGCCCAGGGTTGAAACCGCCAGCAGGCAAAGGGCTATGATAAAGCTGTTGTGTATTTTCATTTTGAGATGATAATGTCCGCCAGATTGTATACCCAAAAGGACACCGCCAGATTGACGGTAAAATTCCGGGTCTTATACCAGCTGTTATATGTTTTATACTTGGCTTCAATGTCTCCGGGATCGGTGGCGTCCAGATATCGCTGGTGGCTGACGTAGGTCCCCAGCGCCGCCAGCCCTGTCCCGGCGGCAACCCCGGCCGCCCCCCATTTGAGGATCCTCCCTTTCCGGGGATCCCCCCGCACCGACTGGCCCCAGCCCGGCCAGAGGGATGATCGCCAGAGCCCCTGGAACTTGCCGGGCCGGCCCTTTTCGAACAGCAGGTTTGACCTGGGGTCACCATTGGAGGCGGCCCGAAAGAACTCTGCCTGGGCCCTTTTGAACACCTCTATGATCTTGGGGGAGACGAACTCCGGGTTCAGCTCCAGTTTGGGTTTTACGGCCAGGATCTGCTTGAACCTCTCAATGGCGGCCGGCTCCTGCCCCATGGCCACCAGGGAGAAGGCCAGATAGGTCCGGAAGTAGATGATGTCCTCCTGGGTAAACCCCGCCGTATCCTCCAGGGATCTTTCGGCGATTGCGATCACCTCCTGGAAATAACCATGCTCATAGGCTCTGATGACCGCGTTCATCGGGTTTTCCCGCTGGCCAAAGGCCTGGGCGGAGAGCAGCGTGACCAAGGCTCCGATATATATGATCTTTTTATCCATCATTGCAGAACGATCTGTTTTTCGGTGACCATGTCCTCGGCGATCCGGATGGTCTCTTTCCATTCCCTCCCCTCCGGGCCCACCAGCCTGAGTTCATGCTCCCCGATGGAGATCTTTATCGGCTGGCCCAGGGGGGTGGTGCCATGTTCGGCTCCATCGATCAATACTTTGGCCCAAGGCAGGACGCTGAGTTTAAGATAGCCGAATGCTTCGGGCAGGTCCAGCGCCACCAGGGCGGTGTCTCCCGGGGTTATCTGGACATCCTGGCGGTGTTCCCGGCGGTTGGGATGGCGCAATATCAGGGCATGGCGGCCGGCATCCAGTTTTAACGGGGCCTTGATGGGCGTCCGGTCGATGTAATTGCCGTCAACATACACTTCGGCCCAGGGCTTGACGGAAAACCTGAGATAGCCCGGAGACAGGACCACCGGCAAAAGGTCTACCGTGATTGAAAACTTCTGGCTTTTTCCCAATGAGAATTCCGAGATCTGATCCTGGTAGCCGGCTTGCTTCACCATCAGCCGGTGCCGGCCGGTATCCAGGGTGTTGATGGCCAGGGGAATTTTGCCCTGAAAACGGTCGTCGATATAGACCCTGGCCCCGGTGGTACCGGAAATGTTCACTAATTGCCCCGCCTCCGGCGCCGCGATCGGTGATGTGGTTGAGGTATCGACCGGCACAACGACCGCCGGCAGGGTCCTTTTAAAGTACCGGCTCAGGTATTTTACCCCGTAAAAGGCCGCGCTGAGGGCCAGGGCCGTGGCCGCAAAATATATGATCAGGCGCTTGATGAAGTAATCCCATCGTTCCTGCCGGGCCAGTTTTACGATCATCTCCTGATCGTCCTGCCGCGGCTGATAGCTGCCGGGATCGGCCATATACCGCGACAGGGCCTCGTTCCGGATCAGGGAATAGGGCTCCAAATCGGAGGATACCTGGGCCGACCGGGAATACCGGCGATGCTTGTCCTTCTCCAGCAGTTTAAAAACCAGATGGTCGATGCCGATCGGTATCTCGGGATCAATTTTGGCCAGCCTCCGGGGCGACAGCCTTAAGGTCCTGTCGATGCTCTGGGAATGGGTCTCCCCGGCAAAGGGATTGTCGCCGGTCAGCATCTGGTACAGTATCACGCCGGCCGCATAAAGGTCTGAGGCCTCATCGCCCTTCTGCCCCTTTATCTGCTCCGGGGCCAGATATGCCAGGGTTCCCACAAAAGTTCCGGGATCGGTGATGGTCAGGGCCTCCTTGGCATAGGCCAGACCGAAGTCGGTTATCTTGACCACCCCGGAGTTGGTGATCATTATATTGGCCGGTTTGATGTCCCGGTGGACAATGCCTTTTTCGTGGGCGTATCCCAGCCCGCTTATCACCTGCCTGATTATGAATACCGCCACCGTCAGGGGTGCTGTTTTCACCCTGTCCAGCAGCTGTTTCAAAGAGCCGCCGTCTATGTACTCCAGCACTATGAAATACGATCCCTCGAAGACGAAATAATCGATGATATCGACAATGTTCTGATGATGCAGGCCGCCCAGGATGTTGGCCTCCCGCTCGAAACGCCTGACGAATTCGGAATCCTGGGACAGGTGGGGATGCAGCTGCTTGATCACCACCTGCCGGCCCATCTCCCGGTGGGTTCCCAGATAGATGGTGGCCATGCCCCCGGTGGAAAGCAGCTCCAGGGCCTGATATTTCCCGATGGCCTTGTTCACCCGGCGGCCCCCAGGGATTCTATCTGTGACAGGTCCAGCAGCAGGTACATCTGCGAGTCGGTCATGCCCAGGGCGTAGAACTGGGGAATCTCCTTAAGGATGGACGGCCACACCCCCAGGGTCTGGTCGTCCAGATCCACCAAACCCACGATCCGGTTCACCAGTAGCCGGATATCCCGGCCGTTCCAGGCACAGTTGATCACCCGGTCGGCCGGCCCGTCCTTGACCCCGAAAGCCTGCGGCAGGTCGTACTCCTGTGCCCAGGCGCGTTCGGCCCCTGCCGGGACGGCCTCCCTCCGGCCCACCGAGTTTATATATTCGGCCGGCAGGCCCAGGTAGTGCGGCCCTATGGTAAAAGCCAGAATCCTCATTATGCTAATTGAACTCCGAAACCAGGGTGTTCAGTTTATCGGCCGACTGCGAAAGGGTCTGGGCCACAGCGGTAAGCTCCTCCATCGAGGCCGTCAGCTGCTGCACCGCAGCGGCCACCTCCTGGGTGGAGGCGGCGGTGTCGATGGCCACGGTGGAGACGTCCGAAGCCAGCTTGACCACTTCGGTGGCGCTCTTGCTCTGGTTCCTGGTGGCCTCGGCTATCTGCTTGACCATGGTCCCGGCCACCGCCACAGTGCTGTTGATCACTTTGAGCGACTGCTCGGTCTGGTCCACCGTCACCTTGCTGGCGTCGATAGTGCTCCGGCTTTCGTCGATGACCTCCACGGTCCTGGCAATCTCCTTCTCCACCTCGCCGATCAGGGTGGCCACCTTCAGGGCCGAGTTGCCGGCCTCCACCGCCAGCACCCGGATCTCGTCGGCCACCACCGAAAAACCCTTGCCGGCCTCGCCGGCCCGGGCCGCCTCGATGGCCGCGTTCAGGGCCAGAAAATCGGTCTGCTGGGAAAGGTTGGAGATCAGGCTGACCACCACCCCGATCTCGGCCGATTTCTTCTGCAGGTCCTGCACCTTCTGGTTGGTCAGAGCCGCCGAGGTGTATATCTCGGCCATCTTGGAGACCGCCTCGAAGGTCTTCTCGGCCCCCGATTGGGAGGCGTCGATGGCCTTCTGGGAGGAGACCATGGTCATCCGGCCCTGGGATTCTATCAGCTTGATGGAGGTGGAAAGCTTCTCCACCTCCTTGGCCATCTGGGTCAGCCGCTCCGACTGAACGGTGGTGCCCCGGGATATCTGCTGAACGGTGGAGGAGATCTCCTGGCTGGAGGCGCTCATCTCCTGGGAGGAGGCCGCCAGTTGCTGGGAGCTGGCCGCCAGGCCCGAGGCCACATTGGTGATCTCCCTGACCATCAGGCGGATCTGCCCCACAAAACTGTTATAAGCTTGGCAGAGGTCTCCCAATTCGTTGTTGCCCAGCACCGGAAGCTTCCGGGACAGGCCGCCCTTGCCCTCCGAAATATTCTGCAGTATGGAGGTCAGCAGGGACACGGTGCGGTTTATCCCTTTGGCCGTCAGAAAGGCTATGGCCAGGGTGGCCGCGATACCCAGGATTGCCACATACCAGATGCCGGGGTATTTGGCGATGATCGTCCCGAAGGTGAAGGCCAGTATCATTATCACCGTGAACAGGATTATCAGCCTCCAAAGTATGCTCAGACGGTAGGAACGGCGGTATACTTTTGCGCCATCAGCGGTCCCGGCCGCCAGGGAGGAGACATAGGAAGACAGCATGGTCTCTTCGATCAGGAATATCAGCGAGCCGGCAACCAGGCCGGTCAGAAAACCGGGCAGGATCACCTCCGCGGTATGGGCCGGGGTGACCCCGGTGCCCATCAGCATCATCAAAAAGGCGCAGGCCGGAACCCCGATGGTGAAATGTCCCAGCATATGCAACGAGGTGACCAGGGGGAAATTCAGCGCCCTGGTGAAGGCCTGGTCGCTATCAATTTTGTCTGATGGGCTCTGGTTGAAATAGCTTGCCACCGGCTGCAGTCTTTTCCGGTTGATGATCTGTAATTCCGCGGCCAGGACCAGGGCCCAGGCCGGCCCGAAGAAGATCAGAAATTTAAGCGCGGCCGGCGGCAGGTCCACCGAATGGCCCACGAATACCAGCAATAAGGGAACCCCCAGGAAAATGGCGATCACATCCGGAACGGCCAGGATCAGATTGAATTTGTTAACTTTCATTTTCCTCCCCCTTTATCTGGAAGCTGTCCACCTGGCGCTTGAGCTCCTCGGCCAGATGTGCCAGCTCCTGGGCCGAGGCGGTCATCTCCTGCATGGAAGCCATCTGCTCCTGCTGGGCGGCAGCGGTCTGCTCCATGCCCGAGGCCGCCTCCTCGGCCACCACCGCCACCTGTTCGATGGCCTTGGCGATCTTCTTTACCCCCTCCACCTGGTTGCCGGTGGCCTGGGATATCTGGGAGGCCCGGTCGGCCGATAGCTTCACCGCCTGGATGATCTGGGAAAAGGCCTGGTTGCCCTTGGCGGCAAAATCCTTGCCTTCGGCCACCTGGGCGTCGACCTGGTTCATGGCCAGCACCGTCTGTTCGGTCTCGCCCTGGATCTCCTTGATCAGGTCCTCGATCTCCTTGGTGGCGCCGGCCGTCCTCTCGGCCAGCTTTTTTACCTCCCCGGCCACCACCGCAAATCCCTTGCCGGCATCGCCGGCCCGGGCGGCCTCGATGGCCGCGTTAAGGGCCAGCAGGTTGGTGCGCCGGGCCACCGATGAGATCAGTTCTGTTATCCGGCCGATCTCCCCGGTGCGCTTCTGCAGGTCGCTGACCACATTGGTCAGATGGGACATGGTCTGGTCTATCTTGCCCATCTGCTGGACTATGCTCATCATGGTGGCTCCCCCCTGGGAGGCCATCTCCACCGCCTGGCTGGCCGACTGGGCCGAATCCTGGGCGTTGTTGCTGACCTGCTCCACCGATGTTGAGATGTCATCGATGGCCTCCTTGGTGACCCGGACCGATGCCACCTGGGTCCCTATGCCCTGCGATATCCTCTGGACGGTGGCCGATATCTCCTGTTGGGAGGCGTTCATCTCCTGGGTGGAGGCCGCCAGTTCCTCGGAGGTGGTGGCCACCCCGTTGGCGGTATTGATGATGGTCTTGACCAGTTTCTCCAGCTTCTCCACGAAGGTGTTGAAGTGGCGGGTCAGTCTCCCGATATCGTCGTTGGAATGCTGTTCTATCTTGGAGGTCAGGTCGGCCGAGCCGCTGGCCATGTCTCCGATCATCCGGCTGATCATTCCCACCGGCTTGACCACCATCCGCCGGATTATGTAGCGGACCAGCAGCAGCGCCACGATGAACGTCACCAGCAGGACCAGCACCACATTGCTCAGCAGCCTCTGGAAAAGCTGGGTTATCACCACGGGGTCCAGGTTAAGCCGGGCCGCCTGTTTGGTCATCACCTCCAGGATGATAACCAGGATCGCCCCCATGGACAAGGTCAGGGCCGAGAACAGGACGATCACGAAGCCGCTGGTGATCTTGGACTCCAGGCTCACCTCCCGGTCCTTCTCCATGGCCTTGAACAGGGTGACCAGGGCCCAGCCGATGATGCAGGCCGGCACCAGCATGGTCAGCAGCCCGATGACCCCCAGCTTGGAGAACAGGTAGACCCCGATGATGGAGACCGGGGCCAATACCAGGTTGAGTTTCAGGTCCGACCAGGTCAGGCCGAAAACGTCCCGGGCGGTGAAAGTGCCCTCGATCAGGTGATAGGAACTGACCAGCAGATCGTTCACCAGAACATAGACCAGCAGGGCGGCCAGCAATTTCGGCAGGTTGGCCCAGCTTAAAATGCCGCTCCCGCTCTGCCCGCCCAAAATGCCAAACACCCAGACCATCGCCAGGACTGCGAATACGAACTGGCCGGGGATAAAGAACACCCTGGGCCAGGGCTTCTTCCTTTTGATCTGGTGGAAGAAAGAGGGCAGGTATATGGCCAGGATCGCCGGAACCGGGCCGAACACCAGAAAGGTAAAATAGACCACCACCAGATCCAGGGAGACGAATACCCCGCCGGGCAGGGCCACGGTGAACCACTGGCAGAGGGTCACGGTCAGCAGCAGCAGCAGCATTACCCACCATTGGATGTTCAGTTCGCCCAAGTGAAGGATCAGGAGGGCCGCCCCGGCCGCCGCCACCGCCCAGGCAAACAGATTGCGCAAATTTATTCTGCTCAGCACTTTTTTATCTCCATATAAAATATATTTTCGGCCTCGACTAAGTTTGCCCTAGTTACTGCTTAAGCGATCATCTGGTATAATTCCTGGCTATTCAGGGCAAAGATGATCTCATCATTATATTCAAAGGCCCCATCGACCGATCTGATGGCCGATGCCAGTTGGGCGTCGATCTCCATTTTAACGCCCGCCTGCCGGGGAATGATCTCCCCCACCTCATCCGCCAGCAGCCCGATGGCCGCAGGCCCGTCCTGCAGAACGATCACCGGGCTTAGCCCCGGGGGTTTCCCCAGGTCCGGCCGCCCCAGGCCGCCGTCGCCGGCGATATCCACCACCGTTATCTGGCGGCCCAGCCAGTCCATCATCCCGGCCACCGACCCGCCCAGGGCCGGCAGGCTGGTGAGGGCCGGCTGATAGACTATCTCCTGAACCAGGGACAGGTCCAGGGCGTACCAGACATTGCCCAGTCGGCACAACAGCCATTTGCCGTCCTGGTCCATTTACACCTCGTCGTTCTTCAGCAGCTCTATCTGCTCGGCGGCCTTCTTGGCCCACCAGTTGTGGGGCGAGAGCTTCAAGCATTTCTGCCATTCCTTGAGGGCCGCCCCGTACATTTTCTTTTGATAATAGACCTGCCCCAGATGGTAGTAGGCTTCGATCAGGTTGGGCCCCAGCACCGTGGCCTTGGAGAAGAAGAACATGGCGTCATCCAGCATCTGCCGCTCCAGATAGACCAGGCCCAGATAATAATGGGCGTAAAGCACCGCCGGACGGTCCTTGCCGGATTTGATCACCCGGCTCAAATGCTCGATGGCCTCGCCGAAGATGCCCTTTTTGAAGGAGATGAAGCCAAGGTTATTGCGCACCGCGTCGTTGTTGGGCTCCAGCTGCAGCACCTTCAGGCATACCGCCAGCCCGTCATCGTACATCCCCTGGTAACTGTAGGCCCAGCCCAGCAGACCCAGGGCCCTGGTGTCGTTGGGGTTCAGCTTGACGGCGTTGGACAGCGAGCCGATGGCCTTTTCAAACTCCCCGGAGCATATCTGGTTCCAGCCTTCCGCCACATAGGTGGAGCTGCCCAGGGAATCGGTGCGCATGGTCTCCACAAAGGACCTGATCATCACCTTGGACTCGTCGTCGCTGACCGCGGCCGACTTGTACTGGTCGATCAGGGATTTCACCGAATCGTGCAGGGCATTCAGGTGTTTGATGCCCACCGCTATCTCCTTGTAAAGCGACCGGATCTCCTGTTCCAGCCTGGCCGACTGGGCCTTGGCATCGGGGCTTTTAAGCGCCTGCTGGATGGAGGCTATCTTGCCCTGAAAATCATTCACCAGCTCCGACAATGTGGCCATAATGCACCGCCTCGTTTTTATATTACCGACAGATCTGTTTTCAATGATTTCAGCGGCAGGCCCTGACGATGGCCCCCGGGATCTGGTCCAGCGGCAGCACCTCGTCCACCGCCCCGGTCTCCACCGCCGCCTTGGGCATGCCGTAGACCACGCAGGTGGAGCGGTCCTCGGCGATGATGTGCCCGCCCTTCTTCTTCATCCCGGCCACTCCGTTGGCCCCGTCGTGCCCCATCCCGGTAAGGATCACGCCCACCGTCTCCGCCGGCGAATAAAGCGCCACCGACTCCATCATCACGTCCACCGATGGCCGGACCCCGAACCTGGGAGGGTCCTGGTTCAATGTTATCCGGTCCCCGGAGGGGGACAGTTCCATATGGTATCCGGCCGGGGCCAGCAGGGCCAGCCCCCTTTCCAGGACATCGCCCTCCTGGGCCTCCCGGACCCTGATCTTGCTGCGGTTGTCCAGCCGCTCGGCCAGAGATCTGGTAAAGCCCACCGGCATGTGCTGCACCAACAGCAGAGCGGCGTTTATCTCCTGGGGCAGCTTGGGCAGTATCTCGGCCAGGGCCCGGGTGCCGCCGGTGGATGAGCCGATGGCCAGGGTCCTCATTATCCCGGTCGGGGTCCTGCCCTCGAGCGCCGCCTGGGGCGGACGCTGATTGCTGCCGGGCCTCAGCTTGGCCAGATCGACTTCGGCCGCCATCCGGATCTTCTCCACCAGTTCCTCCCGGACCTTGTCGATGTCCAGCGAGATGGAACCGGAAGGTTTGGTGACGAAGTCCACCGCCCCCAGCTCCAGGGCCAGCAGGGTGGATTCGGCTCCCTCCTTGGCGTGGGCCGAGAGCATCACCGTGGCCACCGGGGAATCGGTCATCAGCCGGGCCAGGGCCTGGAGGCCGTCCATCTTGGGCATCTCGATGTCCATGGTCACCACATCGGGCGACAGCTGGCGGACCAGCTCGATGGCCTCCAGGCCGTTCTTGGCGGAGCCCACCAGCTTGAGCCCCGGGGTGGCCTTGACGATGTCGCCCACCATGTTGCGCATCAGGGCGGAGTCGTCCACCACCAGGACCTTTATGGTACGAAGGTCAGTCATCTTTTGGAAAATAAAAGTGTCACTGTTGTATTATTGTCTTGCCTTCTTTTGGGAAAATATAAGTTTCCTGCCCGCCCAGTATGCACCCTATGGTTCCGCCCAATATGCCACCGGTAAGCCCGGAAATTACCATTATCGGCAGCATTAATTTCAGTTTTTCTTTTTCGCTGAAAAATCCAGTGGTACAGAGCCACCCGGTTGTCGCCACAGCGGAAAGGCTGATGCTGCCGATGATAATTCCGTCGCGAATCCCAATGCTCCGGCTTTTGCGCTTGATGCTCTGCAGATCACAGAATAGCATCTGACCCATCCGGTCGGCGGTCTGATTGTAAACGATCAGGGTATCACCAAACAACGCCACATCCCGACCGATGATCTGTTTTTGCTCTCTGCTGGTCAACGTCAGCCGATGGCCCTTTTTGGCACTGGAAATCCCGGCAATAGCCTCGGCCTGCCGATCATTTGATATCACCTGCCGGTGGGCGCAACCGGAGAAATTTATCAGGGCCGTAGAGATTGTTGTTATTATCGCTGCCGTTCGATAAAGGCACATCTCATAGCTCTTTCAGCTTACCAAAAGACAGGCTAAGCGTTGCCAAACCGTAAGGCATATCCTTATTTATATTTAAGATTCCCCCTATTCCTATTCCGATATATTTCCCATGCATTGAAACCTGTGCTTTCACCGGGAGCCCTATCGTTCTGAATTTTACAGATTCAGTTCCAGGATTGTAGGCCTCAGGTTCCGTTCTATCCAGGCCAACAATATAGCTTACCCCGGTGCATAAGGATGCAAATTTATTTTCTTTGGCTTTGTAAAAGCCTATCAACAAGCTGTATGTGTCGCACTCCCAGTCAACGCCATCCCAAAATTCATTGTTATTGAATTTAGCCACACGGGTAAAATTTCCAGCATATAAAATCTTTGTCGTTACATAATTTAACCCAAAATCAATTCCAATAGAAGGCATTCCAAAAGCAGCATCGATCCAATACAAATTATTTACGCAGGGTCCATTGTTTATCTTTTTCGTTTGAAAATTCCCAGTATCATCTCTATCTGTTGCTGAATATAATGCACTGGCGTCATTTTGGGTTGTGTCCAATTTAGCCTGCCCCAAAAGGGATGCAGGCGTAGCCGCACATAATAACACAAACAAACTGATTGAACCTAAGCAAAAAACAGGTCTCATTTTTTCTTTCGCTTATTATTTGTCCTCACAGTTCTTTCATCCCGGCCTTGAAAGAATGCACCACCACCGTTCCCGATGAGGTCAGGAACTCCACCGACCGGCCGTAGTCGGCCCCGGTGTCCTCGGCCACGATGGGGATCCCGTAATTGTTCAGCTCCTGCTTGGCCTGAAGGGTATTCCTCTGCCCGATGTTGCTGTAGCTGGTCTTCCCCGAGTTGAGCAGTTTGGAGAACATATTGGCCCCGCCCACCAGCTTGCTGACCATTCGTACCCTTGAGCAGCCCATCCCCTCCAGAGCCTGGATCAGCTCCTTGAGGGCGGTGGTGACGAACTTGGCCGGATTGCTCTGGTTGCGGGCCAGATCGGGCTCGGGCAGCATCACATGGGCCAGGCCGCCGGTCTTCATCTGGGGGTCGTAGATGATGATGGCTAGGCAGGAGCCCAGGCCGTGGGTGGTTATTATAACCGGGCTCCGGGCTGCCTTATAATCGGCTATTTTCACTATCAACTGGTCGGACAAACTTCACCCCTTTTCATATTGCTCGGAGCACATATTAGCGAACAATTCTTTTAACTGCCATATTGCATTGGTTCATGATGTCATACCTGCGAAGCTTGTCCTCGCGGAGGCGGGGAGCAGGCATCCAGTGGTTGTCTGCGGGTTCCCGCCTTCGCGGGAATGACACAAACACTCAACCAAACATTTATCGCTGATAATGGTGTGCCTGCTATCATCCGCACCTATAAATAAGCCAGAAAATTATTTTACGGCCCGGTAGATCCTTTCTTTGACATCGAACGAGACGAAGGTGTCCTTCATCTGTCCGAACATATTCTCCACCTTGCCCAGCACCAGGAAGCCTCCGGCCCGCAGGGCCTGGGCGAACTTGTAGAAGATATCCTCCTGGGTCTGCCGGGAAAAATATATCAGCACGTTGCGGCAGAATATCAGGTCCAGTTGGCTGTAGGGATACCGGGAGAAAAGGTCCAGCTTGTCGAATTTCACCATATCCTTTATCTGGGGGGAGATATGATACTTGTCGTTCCGGACCTCGAAATATTTGCCCGCCAGATTCTGGGGGATCTCATCCATGCTGGACCGGGGATAGATGCCGGCCTGGGCCTTCTCCAGTATCCGGAGGTCGATGTCCGTGGCGTAGATGTTACAGTCCATGGCCAGGCCCCGGGCCAGGGAGAATTCGCGCCACATGATGGCCAGCGAATAGGGCTCCTCCCCGGAGGAGCATCCCGCGCTCCAGATACGGACCGGGCTGCTTTTGCTCTCCTCCAGGATTATCGGCAGGACCCTGTCAAAGACCGCCAGGTAGGTCTCGGCATTGCGATAGAATTTGGTTACGTTGATGGTCAGGGCATCCAGAAGTTTGATGTATTCCCCGGGGTCATCCTTCAGTTTCTGCCGGTATTCCTCATAGCTGCCCACCTGGCAGGACCTCATCCTGACCGCCAGCCTTCTTTTAAGGGGACGCTCCTTGTACTGCCGGATATCAAAGCCGCTGTCAGCCAGTATTTTGCTGGCCAGCGCCACCAGCTCCGGATCGTTTATATTACTTGGCGAAAGCATTCTTATCCATCAGGGCCAGGTTTCGCTTCACCATCTGGTTCTCGGGGTCGGCCTCCAGAGCCTTCTGCCACCACTTCACCGCCAGGTCCTTCTGGCCCTGTTTAAGATACAGGTTGCCCAGCCGGGCCATATCCTGGGGCTCCATGATGTCAAGCTCGGCCATCCGGTTGAAGGTTTCGATGGATTGCCCTATCCTGGCGTTCTTGTAATACAGCTCCAGCAGATTGCGCAGCACGGTCCGGTCGTCAGGCCGGGCCTTCAGCGCCGCGCTGTAGTACCTCTCGGCCTCCTCGTCCTGCCCCTTGGCCTGCATCAGTGCGCCCAGGTTGTTCTGCAGGACGTGATTGGTTTTATTGCTGTTTTCTATGGAGCTCCACAGCTTGTATGCCTGATCGGGGTCGTTGCCCCTCAGGGCTATCAACCCCGCCAGGAAAGTGGCCAGCAGAGGCTTGTCGGTCGCCGGGTCGATCCGGTCCAGCTGTTCCTGGGCGGAATCATTCTCATCATCCCCGCAAAAAAGGCAGGCCAGGTTGACCCGGGGCATCGCTTTCTCGGGCGCCAGCTCGACGGCCCTGCGGTACTGCCTGGCGGCGTCCTCCCGCTCGCCCATCAATTCCAGGCTCAGGCCCAGGTTATTATAGGCCGCGGCTTTTTTGGACTCCACCGCTATGGCCTCCAAAAATTCGGTGGCCGCTTCGGCGTACTCCGCCTTCCGGAAATGGATCAGCCCCAGATAGAACCGGGCTTCGTAATGGTCCGGCCTGATCTCGATGATCCGGCGGTATTCCCTGGTGGCCTCGTCGTACATCTGGGTGCGGTAGAAGGCCATCCCCAGGTTGCTGTGGTCGTCGATGATGTTAAGATTCCAGGAGGCGGCCTGTTTGCTTTTCTCGGATCCCCGCTTGGCCAGCCCGGCCAGCAGCAGCCCGTAGACTATCTTGGAGGTCAGGAACTCGCCCAGGGCCGATGTTTCCATGATCTCGGCCAGGGAGCGGTATCCGTCGATCAACGACAGCACCTGCTTCTCCTCGCTGTTGAGATTCAGCTCCTCCTGTTTGGCCAGGTCCATCATCACCCGCTCCAGCACCGTCTGGGGGGTGGGCAGTTTCTTCTCCAGGGTCCGCCATTCGTCCACCCGCCGGGCCTCCTCCAGCAGCAGAATCATGGCATCCAGGGAGACCAGGATGGTCTCGCCTTCGGGCAGTGAATCCGGCTCGAAGAAGAACTCTCCGTCGTTCCATCGCAGCAGGAAGAAGATGGTGTCCTCTATCTGCCCCGAGACATCAGCCTCGATATCCGGCTGTTTGATCAGGCCCATCTCCAGCAGAATCCCCCCCAGCCGCCTGGTTCCCCCCTCCTGCTGCTGCAGGGCCAGGGCATCCTGCAGGTTCTGGGAGGTTATCAGGCCCCGGGAGAACAGCCTGTCGCCCAGGCGGTCCGACCGGTTCAGCAGGTTGGCGAAACAGATCTTGCCCTGGTTGAAAAAAACGCTGCCGAAATTACTGCCATCGGTGACCTTCAGGCAGCCGGTCTTGCGCCCCACCGCCAGCAGCTGCAGAACGTCGGGCAGGCTCACTTCTTTGAATGATCCTTTTATGGCCATAGCTTACGGCACTTTTTATAGAATGCAGTTCTCATTTGCTAAGCATCTTCCATCAGCCGCTCCACCAGGAACGGCCAGGTCTCTTCGATGATCCCCAGATGGGCCGGGGACGGCTCGGGCTTCCCCTTCCCGCCCTCTCCCTCCTGGCTGAGGGAGGCGATCTTGTTAAGGGCCGGCTTCTCCCCGGCCGGCGAAGCCGGCGGGGGCGGGACGGCTTCGGGGGGCGGCTCCGGTTTTTTGAGCAGGGGGGCGGCCTCCGGGGCGGTCTTTGGGGAGCTTAATTTCTGGGCCAGCGATCTTATCGCCACCTCCAGATCCTCGGCCTTGTCGGGGTCGAACATCAGGTTCTCGATCTTCTCCATCTGCTCCGGGGTGGCCCTGGCTGACAGCGGGCCGAATTCCTGCTGCAGGTTGATCAGCTTTTCTATGTTGCGGGTGTACTCTTCGTAGGCTTCGGTGACAATGGATATGTCCTGCTCCAGGATCTTTTCTATGTTGAAGGTATTGAAGCCTTTCATTTTCCAGATGAACAGCTTCTCCTTGTATCCCTGGCGCAGCTGGTCGGCATCCTGCTGCTCGTCGATCAGGGCGGTGACCTTGTGATCCAGCCCGGAGATGAAGTCGCCGAACTCTCCCACCGGGCTGTCGCCGGCCGGCAACTGGGACAGGACCAAGGCCTCCGGTTCCGCCTGGGCCGGAGGGGTCTGCAGCGGGGGCAGGGCCTCGTCCACCACCGCCTTGGTCAGCGGCCCTTCGGACAGCGAGGCATACAGCAGCACCTTGTTGAGGGCCCCCTCCAGCTCCCTGATGTTGGAGGGAACCCGGGAGGCTATGATCAGCGCGATCTCGTCCGACAGGGCCACCCCCCGGTCACGGCTCTTGCGGGAGATGATCAGGCTCTTCTCGTTGACGTCCACCTCCTTCAGCCCGATGATCAGGCCGCCCAGCAGGCGGGAGAGCAGCTTCTGGTCTATGCTCTCGATCTTCTGGGGCGTGATATCGGTGGTGACTATTATCTGGCGGCCGGAACCCACCATCCGGTCGAACAGGGGAAGCAGGCGGATCTGCATCTTACTGTCCGCCAGCCCCAGGTGAAGGTCGTCAAAAAGCAGCAGGTCCGATTTCTCGGCGGCCACCAGATCCTCCAGCGACATCTGGCTGCCGTTGAGGAAGACCAGGTTCCAGCCGGGCTGGGCCAGGGCCACCGCATTGCCGATGGCCTGCATCAGATGGGTCTTGCCCAGCCCCACCCCGCCGTGGATCAGCAGGGGGTTATATACGTTGCCGGGGTTCTCGGCCACCTTGCGGGCGGCGGCAAAGGCCAGCCGGTTGCTGGGCCCGGTAACGAAATTATCGAACTGATAAACGCTCTTTAATATGTGGGGCTTTCCTTCGGTCATTGGGCTTCCTTGAGTTTATCTTCGGTATTTGGCGCTGAGCGACTGCAGCACCAGGGCGGAGACGGCCTTGAGGGTGTCGAACACCCCGGCTCCGGTGGTGGCCACCGCTTGGTAATGGGGAACCTTTCTTGAATTCAGGGCGTGGTCCATTTCGGCCACCGGGACTATGTTCGGCATGTCCCTTTTGTTGTATTGCATCACCATGGGCACCTTGTTGATGTCCATCCCCAGTATGCCCAGATTGTCCCGCAAATTGGCCAGGCTCTCCAGGTTCTCCTGCCACAGATCCACCTGGGAGTCGGCCACGAACACTATCCCGTCGGCCCCCTGCAGCACCAGCTTCCGGGTGGAGTTGTAGAACACCTGGCCGGGGACGGTGTACAGCTGGACCCGGGTCTTGTACCCGGCAATGTCCCCCAGCTCCAGAGGCAGGAAGTCGAAGAACAGCGTCCGGTCCTTCTCGGTGGCCAGGCTGACCATGGAGCTGCGCTTGATATCCGGGATCTTGCTGTAGATGTACTGCAGATTGGTGGTCTTGCCGCAGCGGCCCGGACCGTAATAGACGATCTTGCAGGTGATCTCTTTTGATGAATAGTTAATTAAAGACATTTAAGGTAAATATTATCGATTTCTGATTTATTATCTCTGCGTCTCAGCGGTTAACGACCCGGTATTACGAGAACAGTTTGGACAGGGCATCCTCCACCGCCTGGTTGAAATCGGGCAGGGCCTCCTCCTGGGCCCCCGGCTGGCCCGGGGCGTCTGAAGGCAGCCGGTCCATTTTTTCCGAAAGGTCCCGGGCCGCCTGGTCGGTATCGGACACGATGGCCCTGGCCAGCACCGGGGACAGCTCCCGCTCGGCCTCCCCGGCGGCGTGCCGGATCATGCCCACCACGGTGGATTTGTCGAAGATGGTGGCCAGGATGAACTGGTCGGCTATCAGGCAGAAATACACGTTCCAGGTCTTGCCCTCCTGGAACATCACCTTGAACTTCTCCTCGGCCACCACCTTGGCCAGGGCCTGGGTGGAGGTGAAGATCCCGCCGATCAGGGCGGCGATGGACTGGACGTTGAAATTGGAGGTGAAGCCGGCCTGGCTGATCAGATGCCCGCTCTTGGCCAGCAGCAGGGCACAGCTGGCCCGGCTGTCCTTGAGGTAGCGGCCCATGGAGGCTTCCACCGCCTGGTTTATCTCCTCCGACAGGACGTACTGAATGTTGGTCATAGCATATCCATCAAGTGTTCCAGGCTGGCCTTCATTTTTATGGACACCAGGCCGATATTGGCCCCGGCCTCGGTGATCACGATCAGGATGCAGTGCTGGGCGCACAGGAAGATGATGTTGCCCTCGCCGGCCATCAGCTGCACCCCGTAGATCTGCTCCTCCTGGCCCCGGGCCAGCGATTTGACCACCTGGTTGAAGATGGAGGCCACCATGGCGCTGATGGTCCGCTCCTCCAGGCCGGACATGATGTTGGAGGCGATCACCAGCCCCTCCTTGTCGATCACCAGGCTGCCCCTGACCCCGGGGATATCGTTTATCTGGTTGAGTATGTTCTTCATTTTAGGCTCAAACCCTGTTCAAGTTGTTTTAGAATGACAGGTTCTTTATCCGCTCGATGGCCCGCTTGATGTTAACCGCCACCAGGCCGGTCTTGGCCGAGCTCTCGGCGGTCACCATCAGCACCTGGCCGCCCACCCGGTTGAGAAATATCTTTTCGTTCCTGGTGTCTATCACCGCCCGCTCCAGCTGGCCCAGCTTGACCTTCTGCATGGCCTCCGAGGCGGTGGAGAACACCAGCGATGACAGGGCCCCGGATGATTCCTCGTCGACCCCGGCGGCCTGCGGAGCAAAGGCGCTGGCCACCGGAAAGCCGGATTCATCCACCAGCAGGCTGGCAAAGACCTGGGGGGTCTGGATGATCTCGTTGAGGATCCGGCCGTAGGCGGTCATGGTTTTGGGGTCGGCCGCCTCCGGAGGTTTAGAAATCTTCTCCGGAGCCGGTCCGGGGACGGCCTCCTCCGGACCGGACTGGCCGGCGGGCTCCGGCGGCACAAATTCCATCTTGGGTTTTTCGGCCGCCTCGGCGGCCAGGGCCATCATGGCCTGGGCTCCCTGGTGGAAACCGGACGGGTCGACCAATGCCGGCTCTCCGGGGATGGCCGCCTGCAAAATGTCTTCCGGAACCCCCGGCTCCTCTATCACCGGCATTTCTATTTCGATCTTTTCGGGCGGGCTGGAATCTTCCCCGGCCGGAATAGCGGCTATCTCGGGGGATCTCGGTTCGGGATGGCCGGGCCTGTCCAACTCGGCCAGGACCTTTTTGGCCAGGGAATTCTCCGGCCGGACCGAAAGGATCTTGGTCAGCTCGGCCCGGGCCTTCTCGATATCGTTGATCCCCTTGTAGCACTGGGCCAGCACCAGCCGGCCCTCGATGTTGTCGGGATGCGATTCCAGCCCGCTCAGGCAGATGTTGATGGCCTCCTGATACAGGCCGTTCTCGCGGTAGAAGTCGGCCAGGGAGCCGAACAGCGGCGCCGAGGGATCATCGACCACCTGTTCGGAAAACTTTTTAGCGCCGTCCGAGGGCATTTCTGATAACATAGTGCACCGAAATTATTTTAATGCTTTGTATTATGGCGGATCTTGGGTGATGCCCGCCGGCGAACCCCTATTCCCCCATTAGCGGCAATCTTCGCTCTTTCAGTTTTTTCATCCTCTCCAGCCAGGCTTTCACCTCGGGGCTCAGTTCCGGGGCGGGCTCCGCCGGTTTATCGAAGCCGGCCATGGTCTGCCGTCCGTCGGCCACGGCGGCCTTCTCCTCCAGTCCCTCGGCCCATCTCACCGCCAGGTCCACCAGTTCCCGGATCTTCCCGGCCCTTTTATCATCGTGCGAAAATGACAGGAACCGCTCCCATCTCTCCACCGCCAGCTCCAGCCGCCCGATCTTGGCGTAGGCAAAGCCCAGGCAGTAGTTGATCTCGGGGTTGTCGTCCCGGCCCTGGCTGGCCAGTTTGTATTCCATGATGGCCTCGTCGAAGGACTCGGTCTTGAAATAAGCCTCGGCCAGATAGAGATGGGCCAGCGGAGAATCCGGCTCCTTGATCAGGATCTCGGAGAAGGTCTCGATGGCCTTCTCCAGCTGGTCTCTCCTGATCAGCTCCAGGCCCGCTTTTATCGGATCCATCACCGGCTCCTGAATATCCAGCGACAACGGGCCTTTCAGGGCGGTGGCCTTTACCAGGCCGGTGGCGCACAGGCCGTAGATGACCTTGGCGGTCTCGAACTCCCGCCCCCCCACCGAGGCTATCACCTGGCGGGCTGTCTTCTGGCCGTCGATATTGGCCAGGATCAGCCACTCCTCCGGCCTCAGGTCCAGCCGGGCCGAGGTCAGGTCGCTGCCCGGGGCCAGGGTCAGCACCATGTCCAGGTCCGGCAGTTTGGACTGGATCTTGGACCACTCGTCCAGCCGGCGGGAGACCTCCATGATCACGTTCTCGGTGATCTGGACGAAGGCCAGGTCGGGGTCGGGGACCAGCTCCATGTCCTCGAACCGGAAATAGCCCTCCTGCCAGCCCATGATGGTGGAGACCGTCTCCTCCACCTGGGTCTTCAGCATGGCCACCACCGCGTTCTTGGTGGCAAAGCCGCGCACCACCGCCAAAGCGCCGATCTTCTTTTTTTGCTTGGCGCTGGCCTGCTCCTTGAGCAGGATGTCCAGCTGGTCCTTGCTGAGCTTGCCGGAGGACAGCATCATCTGCCCCAGCTTCTCCTGCCCCTGCTGGAGGGTGCTGCGGATGATGTTGCCGGAGACGAAGAACACCTGGCCCACGTTGCGGGTGCAGTCCAGGGTCAGCACCCCGGATTTGCGGGACATGGCCAGCAGCTGGAACAGGTCCATCAGGCTGAGTTCTTTTATGGGGCCTTCGATCGCCATTTTTTAAAATAAAATATTAAAATTAAAATTACTTGCGGGCAGTTGGTATGACCAGGGCCATCAGAAGAGATTTCCCCTGGTTCTGGCTTTCTATATTCTTATTTGTCAGGGCAGTGGCCTTCTGGCAACGACCCGAATTCCAAACTCGTAATTCTAAATTCAGAATACCCTGATCACCTTCCCCCCGCCACCTGCTCCCATTGCATGGCGGTTTCGATGGCCTTTCCGGCCAGGGCCTTTAGGGCCTCATCTTTTGTAAAAGAGATGGCCTTCTGCCAGGCCTCCACCGCGTCCCGGGTCTTGCCCCGCTGGGCCAGCAGCCTGCCCCACAGCATGTACAGCTCGGGCTGGTCTCCGTGGCTCTGCATCAATTCCTGGCATAGCTGGTAGGCCTTGTCGGGCTGGCCGGCCTTGACCGCCAGCTGGGCCAGTCCCAGTTTGGCGTCAAACGATCCGGGGGATATCTTGGCCGACAGGGCGTATTCCACCGCGGCCTTGTCCAGCTGGCCCAGCTTGACGTAGGTTTCGCCCAACGCCAGATGCGAGTCCAGGTGGGCCGGGCTGTTGATCACCGCTTTCTTGAACTCCTCCACCGCCTGCTCCGGCTTGTCCTGGGAGAGGTACAGCCGGGCCAGCTGGTAATAGCCCTGGGGCAGCTTGGGATTCAACTTTATCACCTGGCGGTAGGCCATGATGGCCTCCTCCGGCTCGTTCTGCACCGCGAAGATCTCCCCCAGCCCCAGGAACAGCGAGATGTCGGAGGGATTGATCTTCAGGGCGTTCTCGTAGCAGGCCCTGGCATCCTGGTAGTCGCAGCGTTCCAGATATATCCGGCCCAGCTGGGACATCAGCTCCACATCCTCCGGCCGGGCGGCGATCTCTTCGCGCAGGATGGCGATGGCCTGGTCGCTGTCGCCCTGCATCAGGTGGGCCCGGGCCAGACCGATCTTGAAATCCTTCTGCTCCGGGTTCAGCTTGGCCAGCACCCCGTATCTGACTATGGCCTCGGCCCCCTGCTTTTCGTCCATCGCCAGCTGGGCCAGGCTCTCCAGGGCCAGCTGGTTCTGGGGCTGCTGTTCCAGGATGGCCTTGGCCTTCTTCTTCAGCTCGCCGCCCTTGCCCTCGGCCCGGAGCTTCTTCAGGCTCTCGATGTCCGACTCCAGGGTAGCCTCGTCCCATTTGCTGGCCTTGGTCCGGATGGAGGCCTCCTCCAGCACCCCCCCGAAGATATCCTGGGCCACGGTGGTGCCCTGCTCCTGGCCGGAGCCCTGCCAGCCGTCCAGGATCAGCAGTTCCGGGTCGTCCACGTAGAAGTCGATGCCCAGCTTGAAGGAGCCGCCGGTGTAGTATGATTTGAGCTCCAAGGCCCGTTTGGTGGCGGCCAGCGATTCCTGGTATTTCTCCTGGGCCGCCAGGGCGAATCCCAGGTTGTAATAGGCCTCGGCAAAATCCGAATCCAGCTTGATGCAATGCTCGAACTGGGCCAGGGCCTCGGTGTAGGATTTCTGTTTGAGGTAAAGCAGGCCGATGTTGTTGTGGGCCAGGGCCGAATCCTGGTTCAGCTTGAGCACCTCCTGGTATTCGGACATGGCCAGCCCGTCCTTGCCCTGCTTGGCGTACAGCAGGCCCAGGTTGAAGTGGGCGTCGCCGTACTGCGGCATCCTGGCCACCGCCTTCCGGAATGTCTCCTCGGCCAGCTGCTGCTGCTCCTGGTAGACATAGGCGATCCCCAGATTGTTCAAGCTGACCACATAGCCGGGATCGGAATCCAGGGCCCGCTGGTACCACTTGACCGCTTGGGCCGAGGCCCCCATCCGGTGATAGGCCAGGCCGGTGTCGTTGTAAAGTTTGGCGTTGTCGGGATCGAACTCCAGGGCCTTTTTATAGGCCTCGATGGCCTTCTGGTTCTGGCCCATGAACAGGTAGATCTCGCCCACCTCCTTGTGGACGATCCGGTTCTCCGCCTCCAGGGACAGCGCCAGCTCGAACTCCTTGAGGGCCTGCTTGAAAAGCCCCTTGCGCCGGAAGCCCACCCCCAGATTGTAGTGGGTCATGAACCCGTCCGGGGACACCTGCACCTGGTCCTCCGAATGGCGCTTGATCTCGGTCAGCAGGTCCTGGCTGTAATAATCGATCCCCAGGTTGACCTGGGCCTTGGAATAATTGGGATTGAGGGCGATGGCCTGGCGGGATTCCTCGATGGCCTTTTCCAGCAGCCCCTTCTCGCCGTAAGTGAAGCCCAGCAGGAAGTGGGCCTCCGAGCCCCCGGGGTTGATCTTGATGGCGGTCTCCAGCTGGTTGATGGACTGGTCCAGCAGGCCCAGGTTGTAATAGATCTCCCCCAGCCCGGTGTGGATGACGTATGAATCGGGGTCCAGCTTCAGGGCCTGCTGGTAGATCTCCACCGCCTCGTTGAACTGTCCCTGCTGTTTCAGGGTCAGCCCCAGGTAGAGGTAGGCCAGCATGTCGCCCGGCTTGAGCTCCACCGCCTTCTGGTAGTTGGCGATGGCCGACTTGTACTGTCCGGTGTTGCGCAGCGCCTCGGCCAGCCGGAAGTAGGCGTTGGCATCGGGGCTTTTCTTCAAAGCCTCCTCGGCCTGCTGGATCTCATCCCGGTAATAGCCGCTCTTGCGGTAGACCACCTCCAGATTGCTCCGGGCCAGAACGTTCTGGGGGTCGATCTCCAGGGCCATCTGCAGCACTTCCACCGCCTCGGCATACATGCCCTTGTTGAAATAGACCACCCCCAGGTTGTTATGGGCCGAAGCGTCACCGGCGTCTATCCGGCTTCGGAAGCCCCGCAGTATCTTCTGCTCCTCCGGGCTGACCGGGGGAATGTTTTTTTCTTCAGCGTGTTCCATTCTATAAAATCCGGATCCTGATGAATATTTTCGTTTACCCCAGATGGATGGCCTTCAGTATCACCCCCAGCGAGTCGGGATCCGGCAGCAGCAGGAAATATCCGTGCAGCACGGCGTTCTTTTCCACAAAACGGAATTCGGTCTCGATGCACACCACCAGGTCCTTGTCGTTGCCGAAATCCAGCGACACCGCGTCCAGCACCGCCGAGGCCATGTCCACCGTCATGCTGGGCACCGAGGGGACCATCACCAGGCCCAGCAGGTCGCCCAGGGCGTTCATGTAGGCGCAGGTCAGGACGTTGGACACCTCCTTGAGGGCCGATTCCTCCAGCTCCCCGATCCCGGTGGTGCTGCCCACCGGCTTTCTCAGCAGGCAGTCGGTCAGGTGCCAGGCCGCCTCCTGGGGGAACATCAGCAGGGTCCGGCCGGTCATGTCGCCCAGAAAATAGATCAGCACCCCGGCCACCACCTCGTTGGGCTTGGCGGCCATATTGAAGATCTCCTCGATGGGGTTGATCCTGATCACCGGAACATTGACCAGCACCTTCTCGTTGGTCAGTTCCGACAGGGCGGTGGCCGCATGGCAGGCCCCGATGTTGGCCACCTCCTTCAGGGCGTCCAGTTGTATCGCTCCCAGTTCGTTAAGTTCCATCTTTCTACCCTCTCTAAATCGCCGATGTATTGATTATCTATTCTGTCAGACCGCTATATTGTTGAGATCCAGGATCAGCATGGGTCGGCCCTCCCGGCCGATGGTGGCCCCGCTGAAGGTTTTGATCCCTTTGACGAAACGGGACAACGGCTTGACCACGATCTCCTGCTGGCCGATCATGGAGTCGAACAGCAGCGCCAGCTCCGCCCCCTGGCGCTCCACGATCAGGGCCGGCCCTTCGCCGATGCCGGTCTCCGGAGAAAGCCCGATGACGCTGGCCAGCCGCACCACCGGGATCACCCGGTTCCGGAACTGCAGCAGCCTCTTGCCATGCAGCGTTTTCATGGCCTTCAGCTTGATATTGGTGATCTCCTTGACCTGGGTTATGGGGACCGCGTAGGTCTGGTCATCGGCCGAGATCAGCAGGGTCCGGATGATGGCCAGGCTCAACGGGACCGTGATGGTAAAAACCGATCCCTGGCCGGGCCGGCTCTCCATGGCGAAGCTCCCGCCCATCTCCTCTATCCGGCGCTTGACCACATCCAGCCCCACCCCGCGCCCCGACAGCTCGCTGACCTTGTCGGCGGTGGAGAAGCCCGGCAGCAGCAGGTATTCATACAGCTGCTGGTCGGCCAATTCCGCGGCCTGGATGGCCGTCAGGTGCCCGTTGTCTATCACCTTGCGGCGGATCCGCTCCAGATCAAAGCCCTGGCCGTCATCGACCACCTTGATCAGTACCTGGTCCTTCTGCTTCAGGGCGGTCAGGGCTATCGAGCCCAGTTGGGACTTGCCGGCCTGCTTCCGCTTGTGCGGCAGCTCGATGCCGTGGTCCACCGCGTTTCTCAGCAGGTGGATCACCGGCTCGGAAAGCATCTGCAGTATGGCGCGGTCCATCTCCAGCTCCCGGCCCTGCACCGTGAAATCGATCTCCTTGCCCAGCCCCTTGGCGGCATCCCGCACCACCCGGGGGAAACGGTCCAGCACCTCGGACATCGGCACCAACCGGGCGGTCAACACCTCCTGCTGAAGATCGGAGGCTATCTGGGCGATCTTGTCCACTCCGTCCTGAATGGCCGGATCCCCGTTCTGGACGGCCAGCTGTTTCAGCCTCTCGCGCCACACCACCAGTTCGCCCACCAGGTTCATCAGGCTGTCGAGCCGGGCCACGCTGACCTTGACGTCCTTGGCCTTCTCCTGGGCCAGCTGGACGAAGGCTCCGATGGTTTTTCTCTCCAGGGCCTCCTCGGCGCTCTCCTCCCGCACCTCCTCGATCTGGATGTCCTCGACATCGGCGCAGGAGACATCGTTCCTCAGCTCCTCCTGGTCCTCCCGGTCGGTGACCAGGAAGATGGTGAAGCCCCGGTCGAATTTCTCCGATTCCAGGTCATGCCTCTCCGGCACGGTATAGGCCACCCGGCCGATCCTCTCCAGGGTATGCAGTATCAAAAAGGCCCGGGCTGATTTCAGGGAGACATCCTGCTCCAGCAATATCCGGATCTTGAAGACATGGGATTTCTCGGTTTTAAGGGGATTGATCCTTTTAAAATCGCTGCCCCCGTTGGAGGACACCTTGGCCGGGGCCGCCTCAGGGGCCACGGCGGTCAAACCCACAATCTGGCCCACCAGCTCCCGGCAACGCTGGGTGAGGCTCTGGTCCGGCTGTTTCCCGGCCGCCACCAATCCCACCGCCTCCTCCAGAAAATCCAACACCGAAAAGATCAGGTCGATCTCCTCGGAGGCGGCCGCCGTCTGGCGGCGGCGCATCTTCTCCAGCAGGTCCTCGCCCTTGTGGGTAAGATCGGCGATGAAGTCCAGCCCGATGGAGGCCGCCATGCCCTTGATGGTGTGCATGGACCGGAAGATCTCATCCAGCTGGGAGCTCTCGTCGGGCTTCTTCTCCAGGGCCAACAGCGCCTGATTCAGGCTGACCAGGTGCTCCCTGGTCTCCGCCACGAACAGGTTTATGTATTTTGCGGTATCCATGGAATACCCCTATTCCCGGTGCTTGGCTGGCAACGAAATCTACGGGAAATCAGGTTATCCTGATGCTCGGCGCGGTTATTTCAGCGCCCGCTGGGCCGCTTCCAGCACCCGCGAGGGCTGGAAGGGTTTGACCACGAAATCCCTGGCCCCGGCCTGGATGGCCTCCACCACCAAAGCCTGCTGGCCCATGGCGCTGCACATCAGGATCCGGGCGTTGGGATCTATCTGCATGATGGCCTTGACCGCCTCGATGCCGCCCATGTCGGGCATGATGATGTCCATGATCACCAGATCCGGCTTCAGCTTCTGGTACTGGTCCACCGCCTCGGCGCCGGTGGCGCCCTCGCCGCAGACCTCGAACTCTCCCTTTTTCAGGATGTCCGAGATCATGGTCCTCATGAAGATGGCATCGTCCACCACTAATACCTTGCGACTCATTTAACCTCCTCCAAAGATAATATTTTATCCAAGTTAAGTATTATTATTTTTTCCCGGTTGATGTCTATCACCTTATCGTAGAATCGCCCGTTGGCGGCTTTTTTGATGCTGTCGGGAACATCCTTGGGCACAGCCTTGATGGTCTCCACGCTGTCCACCCGGTCCACTATCAGCCCGGCCGTCTCCTGATTATAATCCACGATGATTATGACCACATCGGGGCCGATCTGGCTGTTCTCCGCCAGGTGCAGCCTCCTCCGCAGATCGATAATGGTGGTTATCTCGCCCCTCAGGTTGATCAGCCCGGCGAGATATTCGGGAGCCAGGGGCACCGGGACAATATCCTGCATTTCCTCGATGCTTTTAACCTGATCGGTGTAAAGTGCAAACTTTTCTTTACCCAGGTTGAATATTACAATTTCCCGGGATGCAATTTTTTCCGTCATAGAACGGTTATCCTATTAAATATATAATACTTAACAGTTTATAACTTTTTTTGCCATAAGTCAATAAAAAAATACCGGAAATTTAATCTTTAAGCCGAATAGTAAAAGGGGCGGCATGTCTGCCGTCCCTCAACATAAAAAATTTGATTATTTAATAGCTACTCTCTTCTTGGTAGCCCTGAAAACACCGAATTCAAAACGTTAGCTATAAATTCCGTTAATATGGCCTCACTCGTACCTTAAGGCTTCTATCGGGTCCAGATCCGCCGCTTTTCTGGCCGGATACCATCCGAAGAAGATGCCCACCGCGGCTGAGAAGCCGAAGCCCAGCAGCACCGACCACCAGGTAACGGTCGATGGCAGTTTGATGGCCAGCGACACCAAAGCCGCCAAGACGAATCCCAAGATCATCCCGCACAACCCGCCAACGGACGACAGAGCCACCGCCTCCACCAGAAACTGCCGCAGGATATCCCTCTTGCGGGCCCCGATGGCCTTGCGGATGCCTATCTCCCTGGTGCGCTCGGACACCGAGACCATCATGATGTTCATGATACCGATGCCTCCCACCAGCAGCGAAAGAAAGGTCACTCCTATCATCAGCCCGAAGATCCCGGCGGTGATGCTGCGGTAGACCGCCATCAGCTGATCGGCGGAGTTTATGCTGAAATCATCGGGCTGGGAGGGCGGCACCCTGCGGCGGCGGCGCAGCAGTTCGGTGATCTCGTCCCGGGCCGAAGCCACATGCCCAATATCTACCGGCTGGACCACCACCTGAACCGAGGTGCCGAACCCGCCGTGTTCCCGGATCGCGCCGGAGATGCATTTCATGTAGGCGGTGATGGGAATGACCAAATAGCTGTCCTTGTCGTTGCCCAAAAACACGCCCTGTTTTTTCAGCAGTGCGATCACCTCGAACCTCTTGCCCTCGATGATGATATTCCGGCCTATGGGATCCTGTCCCAGGGCCAGTTTCTCGGCTATGGTGGGGCCGATCAGGCATACCTGGCGCTTGTGGTCGACGTCGAAATAGCTCATGGGACGACCCTGGTCTATCTCGTAATCGCCGATATACTGGTCGTCGGGGGTGGTGCCGTTGACGTGGACGCCCAGAGCCTCCTGCCCGCGGTACTTGACGGTGGTGGTCATATGCAAATTAGGGGCCACTCGGCGCACCGAGGGACACTGGTCCCGGATGGCATAGGCGTCGGCCAAGGTCAGGTTCTTGCGCTTTTGGACCTTGAGGTATTCAGACGCATCCTGCGGTCCCCAGGTGCTTTTCTGGACGTAGAGGGTGGTGCTGCCGATGGAGTCCAGCTCCCTGGTAACCATCCGGTTCAGGCCGTCGATCATGGACATCATCACGATCACCGCCAGCACTCCGATCAATATCCCCAGAGTGGTCAGGCCGGAGCGCAGCTTGTGGGATCGGATGGCCTCAAACGCCAGTTTTATCGACTCCCAGTAGTGCACAACGATCTCCAAAAGATTGAAGGATGCCTTGACCGGCATCCTTCATCGTCTTTATGAAATATTATTCGTACCTCAGGGCCTCTATCGGGTCCAGCTCGGCCGCCCGTTGGGCCGGGTACCACCCGAAGAATATCCCCACCGCGGCCGAGAAGCCGAAGCCCAGCAGCACCGACCACCAGCTGACCGAGGCCGGAAGCTTGATGACCAGCGAGACCAGCCCGGCCAGGATGAATCCCAGTACCATCCCGGTGATGCCTCCCACCAGGGAAAGGGTCACCGCCTCGATGATGAACTGCTGCATGATGTCCTTCTTGCGGGCCCCGATGGCCTTGCGGATGCCTATCTCCTTGATCCGCTCGTTTACCGACACCAGCATGATGTTCATGATGCCGATGCCCCCCACCAGCAAGGACAGCAGGGTGACCCCGATCATCAGGCCGAACACCCCGGCGGTGATCTTCTTGAATATGCCCATGATCTGGTCGGCGGTGACGATGCCGAAATCGTCCGGCTTGGAGGGCGGCACCTTGCGCCGCCGCCGCAGCAACTCGGTGACCTCATCCTTGGCCTGTTCCACGTGGGCCATATCCAGCGGCTGGACCGCAATGGTCACCGAGCCGCCCCGCCCCCGGTTGCGGATCATCCCCGAGAACATCTTCTGGTAGGTGGAGATCGGGATGATCAGCATGTTGTCCTGATCGTTGCCCAGAAAGGAACCCTTTTTCCCCAGCAGGGCTATCACCTCGAATCGGTTGCCGTTGATGATTATCTCCTTGCCCAAGGGGTCCTGCAGGCCGAACAGCTTCTCCACCACCGTGTAACCCAGCATGGCCACCGGCCGGCTGTGCACCATGTCGACGTTGGACATGGCCCGTCCATCGGTGATCTCGTACTCGGCTATGAACTGAAATTCGGGGGTGGTGCCGGTGACCTCGGTGCCGATCACTTCCTGTTTGCCGAATTTGACATTGGCCATGATATCCAGCATGGGGGCCACCCGCATCACCGAGGGACAGTTATCCCTGATAGCGTAGGCGTCCTCGATGGTCAGGTTCTTGCGACCCCGGGTCTTCAGCCAGTCATCGTGGCTCATCACCAGCCCCTGACGCTGGACGTAGAGGGTGGTGGTGCCCAAAGAAGAGAGCTGTTTGGCGATCATCTTGTTGAATCCGTCGATCAAAGCCAGCATCCCTATCACCGTCAGCACCCCGATCATGATCCCCAGGGTGGTCAGCCCGGAGCGGAGCTTGTGGGCCCAAATGGCGTCAAAGGCCAGTCTGACCGCTTCCCATATGTTCATGGCCTTACCCTTTCCTTATGATTTGATCGGAGACGATCTCTCCATCCAGTATCCGAACCGCCCGGTGGGCATGTTCTCCCACCTTCTGGTCGTGGGTCACCAGGATCACCGTCTTTCCTTCATTATGCAGCCGGTCGAACAGGGCCATGATCTCCACCCCGGTTCTGCTGTCCAGATTTCCGGTGGGTTCGTCGGCCAACAGGATCGAGGGGTCATTGACCAGAGCCCGGGCGATGGAAACCCTCTGTCTCTCGCCGCCCGACATCTCGGTAGGTTTATGATGAACCCGGTGGGCCAGCCCCACCGATTCCAGCGAAGCAATGGCTTTAGCCCTTCTGATCCCGGAATCAACCCCGGCATACTGCATGGGCAATTCCACATTATGCAGGGCCGAAGAGCGGGGCAGCAGGTTGAAGGTCTGGAATACGAACCCTATCTTCTTGTTTCTCACCGCAGCCAGCTGGTCGTCATCCATCTCCGACACCAATAATCCGTCCAGGTGATAGCTTCCGGTAGTGGGGGTATCCAGGCATCCCACCAGATTCATCAGGGTGGATTTGCCGGAGCCCGATGGCCCCATGATGGATACGTACTCGCCGGACTCAACCTTCAACGAGACCCTCTTTAAGGCCTCCACCTTGACGCCATCCATCTTATATACCTTGGAGAGATTTTCCATTTTTATCATGGCTTACAACCTACCTTCCCCGGTTGCCCTGTTTGCCGGCCACCTGGTCTCTGATGATCTTTACCTTGTCCTGGTGTTTCAGATTCCTCAGGATGCTGAACGGGCCCTTGATCACTTCCTGGCCGTCGGTGAGGCCGGAGAGCACCTCTATGTTATCCTGGTCGGAGACACCGGTCTCCACCGGCAGGATGACTGCTTTCCCCTTCTCCACGGCGTAGACCACCTCCTGCTCCTTCTCCTTGACCTTCTTGCCGTCGCTGGGATTTTCCCCGGCCAGAGCCCCGCCCTTGCCTTTCTTTCGCTCGGCCGCCTTGCGCTCGGAATCGACCTTGCGCATCACCACCGACTGGATGGGGATCAGCAGGATGTCCTTCTTGTGGGAGGTGGTGATGTCCACGTTGGCCGACATCCCGGACTTGAGGTCCTCCGACCTTTCGAGGAACCTGGTCTTGACCGTATAATTGACCGAGGCGTTGCTGCTGCTGGAGACGCTGACGCTGGATATGGCGGCGTTACCCACTTCGGAGACCTCGCCCTTGAATGTTTTGCCCAGGATGGCGTCCACCTCGATCTCGGCCGGCTGGCCGATCCGGATGTCCTTGACGTCGCTTTCGTCCACCTGGGCCTCCACCTCCATCTGGGACAGGTCGGCCACCGTCATGATCACCGACCCGGCGTTGTTCATGGTCCCGGTGACCACCACTTCCCCCACCTCCACGTTCAGCTGGACCACCGTGCCATTGATGGGCGAGGTGATGGTGGTCTTGCTGTAGGTGTCCTGGGCCTGCTCCAGCGAGGCTTCGGCCTGGGTCAGACGGGCCCGGTCCAGATTGAATTGGGTGGTGGTGGCCTCATTTTCCTCCTGGGATATCAGCCCGGCGGCAAACAGCTCCTGCTTGCGTTTATAGATCAGCTCGGTCTGGGCCAGGTTGGCTTTGGCCAGCTCCAGGCTGGCCCGGGCCTGCTTGACCTGGGCGGCATAGTTGGTGGGGTCTATCTGCACCAGGATCTGGCCCTTTTTAACCAGGTCGCCCTCCTTCACCGGGAGGCGGCTGATCTTGCCCATCACGTAGGCCGATATCTGAACCTCGGTCTCGGCCTTGACGTTACCGGGGGCCGAGACGACGGAGACTATCTCGCCCTTCTTGACCTTGGCGGACTGGACGGCCAGTTTTTTGGTGCCCTTCACTATATTGGAAACCACCAGGATCACCACCAGCAGCGATGCCGCGGTTATTATCCATAATTTCTTGCTTTTGAAGTTGATCATCGGGTTTTCTCCATTTGTATGTTCTGTTTTTCGCTTTTTATATTTCCGGAAGCAGGATAGATCACCACCTGCCCAGGGCTTTGGCGGTCCTGGCCTCCGCCAGATAATATTCGCACAGGGCATTGGTGGCCTGCTGTTGGGCCTGGTTGTATGTAAGCTGGCTGGTCAACAGGTCCAGCACCGAAGCCGATCCCAGTTTGTATTTTTCGTTGGTCAGACGGTAATCCTCGCTGGCCTGCTGCAGCAGGTCCCCCACCAGCGCTACCGCCTCCTTGGCGGTCTTCAGCCCGATCTGCGCCTGTTTAAGTTCGGAATAGACCGATTGCCGGGCCGAGATCATGTCGGCCTCGGCCGCTCTGGCCTGGGCCCTGGCCTGCCTGATCCTGGCCATCGAGGCTGTGCCGTCAAAAATATTCCAGCTGAGGGCCAGGCTGGCATTCCAGTAATCGTGGGCGTTCCAGCTGTCGCTGTTGGTAAATTGCATACTATCGGAATATCCGTAGCTATACGAAAAAGACAGGGATGGCAGCTTGCTAAGATATGCCGCCCAGGCGGAGGATTTCTTGGCTTGGTGGTTTTTCTGGGCCGACAGATAGCCGGGGTTGCTTTCGATGGTCTTGTCATCCAAGGATTCTATGGTGTAGGCCTGCTGGGTAGTGTCCGGAAATGCCACTTCCGAGCCAACCCGCACTTCTCCGGCCAGGCCCAGAATGTTGGCTATTGTCTGCCGGCCGGTCAGCTGGGCGCTCTGGGCATTCAGCAGATCTATCTTGCTCTGCATCAGGCGCACCTGTATCTTCAGCATGTCGGCCTGGCTGATGGAGCCCAGCTGGTACATCAGTTTGGCCTGCTTGGACTGCTCCTCGCTTTGCTTGACCGAGGCCTCGGCCACCTCCATGGCCTTCTGCAGTTTCACCAGATTGTAGTAGGCCGCTTTGACATTATAGACCAGCGAAGCCATCGCTTGCTGATATCCGGATTTGGCAGCCTGCCGCGACCGGTACGATCCCAGGATATCCGCCCACTGGGAGAGATTAACCACGCTCTGGCTGGCGGACAACGAGGTCCGGTAACTTTCATTTTTCCCCCCTTCGACGGCATTATAGAAGGCATCGTAAGTAGTGGCCGGCCCGCTCTGCCCGTAGCTGGAGGAGGCATTTATGTGCGGCAGGATACCCGACACCGAGGTCTGCAGACCGGCCCCGGCAATGGTCAGGCTGCTTTGGGCCCGCACCATATCCGGGCTCTGTTTAAGGGCCATCTCCACGCACTGTTCGACAGTCAATAGTTGATCGGCCGGTTGGGCGGATATCATTGATGCCGACACCCAGGAAAGCATCAATACCAGGAACAGGTTTTTCATAAAATCTGCCTTTGATCTTTATTGGTTTGATTGTTGCTAAAAACTACGTTTTATTGGAAAATAAAGTTTCCTAACTTTTTGCTATGCCGTAGAAGAAAAGATCAGTTATGTTCTTGATGGTCTTGCTTTTGGATATTTCGGGATGTGAATGGAATGCCCCCCGGCTGGCCATGGCCATCATGCCGGCCCACAAGGTATAATCGCCCTGCTTGAACTTGCCGGCCCTGGCGCCGTTCTCCAGTTCATCGGCCAGGACCTTTATCACCTTATGGTTGTGGGCCTTGATCTTTTTGACCCTCTTCATTATCTCCTTGCCTTCGATCTCGTGCATCAGATTGAGCAGGGCGCGGTTTTCGGTCACAAAATCCGCCAGGGCCTCCAACATACCTGCCACCTTATTTTCCGGGCTGTTCCGCTTTCCCCTGGCGGCCATCATCCGGCCGTACATCTCATCCATGGCATTTTCCAATATGCTGAAGAACAGGTCCTCCTTGTGGGAAAAATATCGATAGATGGTGCCCTTGCCGATCTTTGCCTCCCGGGCCACATCGTCCATCAACGTTTTATGAAAACCTTTCCGGGGGAACACCTTCCCGGCGGCTCTCAGGATGTCCAGCTTCTTGTTATCGTTCAGGGTTCGCATTTGTGCTCCGATTTATAATAGAACTGACCAGTCAGTTCCATTATAAACAAAAAACAGGATATTGTCAATATGCCCGTTTTATATTATTTATCGATTCTGGCCGGGCACTATTTAGAACGGCCTTTCGCCGGTTATGCCAGTTCTGGAGGAAGCTGGCTGTCCGGCTAGGGCCGTTCTTTGGGTTATGAAGACTCTATGCAAGATTAGACTACGGATACTCAATAAGGTTTAATATCATTTGACATTTTTCCCACAATTTCCTTTATCCTCACCATATTCATCACATCCTCCTGGTTATAGGCCAGTAACGTGTTCAATGAGTCAATGCTGCCGTATTCGATATAATTTTGCCACAGATACAAGGCATCGCGCCCGTCCATATCCGGCAGATCCCTCCCGATCCCCAGCATCTTCTCGATGGCTTTCTGCCCCCCGACCAGCCCGTGTTTTTTGCAGAGATATCGCAGGTCGATGGAATCATACTTCTCCCTCAGGGCCAGCCCCAGTTTTTTCTTGATGACCGGGAGGTCGAAACAATGCCCGTTGAAGGTATACAATCCCCTCCGGTCCGGGCCCGCTGCCTCTCCGGGATCTTTGATGCTTGGTTTAGGCAAACGTCTGGTTATTCGGACCTTGGTTATATCCCTTCCCACTATCTGCTGGAACCCGGTGGATTCCGAATAAAATCCCAGGACGGTGATGTTTTGGCGGAAATCGGTTTCGATGTCCAAAAATAATGGCATGATCGTACAACGATATCGGGTTTATAAAACTTAGCTATTTATAAGACGATGGACGGTGGTTTTGAAATTTCCGTCAATGTTTTAAGGTCAATGGCCGCCAAATAAATTCTTAAGCTTGTCTCCGGCCTTCTTCTTCAATTCCTCGGCCTCCTTCTTGGCCTTGTCCTCGGCGGCCTTCTTGGCCTTGTCCGCTTCGGCCTGAGCCTGCTGTTTCAGTTTGTCGGCCTCGGCCTGAGCCTGGGCTTTGGCCTTGTCCATTTCCTCCTGAGCCTTGCCTTTTAACCTGGCCTGGGCCATCTGGGTGTCCCAGCCGATGGACGGCTTTGGGGCCGGGCCTTTTATCAGAAGGTCCAGCACCATCCGGCCGTCCTTGTCGGAGAACAGGCTGGTGGCCGATGATCTGGCCCGCAGCTTGTCGGATTCCTCCTTGGTCAGTTTGATGGACACCCGGTAATCCAGGGTGCCGTCGAACCCGGAACTGCCGGTAAGGTTGACATCGCCGAAACGGCTGTCCATCTTCAGGTCGTCCAGATACAATCTTTCATTCAATATCCGGAATCCCATGACCAGGCTCTTGAAGGTCAGGTCCTTGTCGCCGGTCAGTTTGGTGTATTCGAAGACCTTGGCCAGCAGGTCCCAGTTGATTATCTTCCCCTGGCCGGTCTTGGCGCTGCCGGAGCCTTTCAGGGTCTTTTTGATCAGGATGGTGTCCGGAGCCAGCCCCGAGAACTCCCCGTTAATATCCAGCTTGGTGAACATCCGGTCCTTGAACGGGGTCAGCGCGCTTAAAAAATCGTTGGCCTCCAGCTGGCTGGCCTGGGCCTTCAGCTTGTACTCGATCTTGGTGAGATCGCTCAGATCGGACCACAGACTGCCCAGCACCTTCCCGCTGTAAATCCCCACCTGGCCGTCCAGGTTGAGTTTCCGGTCATTGATGGACAGGTTCCCGGCCAGGTTGTCGTAATCTATCTTTAGGAATTTGACCTGGGCGATCCGGACCTTGCCGTCCATCAAAAAGTCCGGCAAAGGAGGCAGCACCGGCATCGGAGCCGGTTGGGCCTGGCCCTTGGTGGCTGCGGCCTGTCCGGGCTTGGGAAGCGGCGGCAGCATCTCATCCAGGTCCAGCAGCGGGGAATTCAGGGCAAAGGTGATGACCGCCTTGCCCTGCTTGGGAAGGGCGATGGCCGGCTGGCCGGGCTTAGGCGCAGGCATTTCCGGGGCCAGGCTCAGAAAGTTCTTGACCTGGGCGGTGAGCGACATCGAGCTGCGGCCGATCCTGCAGGAGATGTCCGGGACGTTGATAAGGTTCTTGGTCAGCTGGACGGTGCCGCTTAGATCGGTCACCGGCTTCATCAGGGCCTTGGTGGCCAGGGAGATCTTTTCGATGTCCACCCGGCCGTCCATGTTAAACGTATTGATATCATTGATTTTCCCGTCTACCTTGAAATCGGCCTTGATCTTCCCGGCCAGGGTCATGCCCTCTTCCAAGGGAACATACTCCTTGACCTCGCCCAGGTCGAAGTTACCCTTGAAGGCCGCCTTGATGTAAGGATCCTCGAAGTTCCTGACCAGGCAGGACATCTCGAAACCGGCCGTCCCCAGCTTGGCCGAGATCTTTTTGATGTCCAGGTCGTTCTCGGTGAAGTTGATTTCCCCGTTGACGTCGGAGATGGACTTGGGCAGCATGGCGTATTTCACCCCGATGTTGCGCAGGCCCACCATACCGTCCACCTTGGGCATGGACTTGGGATCCTGGGGATCTATCTGCCCGGTGATCTTCAATCCCAGCTCGATCTTTCCGGTGGCCTGAACGTCCCTGGCCTGGGCCTTGAACTCCGCCGGAATGGCGGCGAAGATCTGCTTCATATCGATGGCGGTGGTCTTCAGGGCCAGGTCCAGCACCGGCAGGCTGTCGAATTCGGCCACCGTTCCGGCCAGGGTCAGAGCGATACCTTGGGGGGCCACGGTCAGATGGTTGATGGTGACCACCGCGGCCGGCAGATTGACTGAAATATCGTGATCGACGTTGGCATAGATCCGGCTGAGGCTGATGCCCGGCATGGTGGTCCTGATCTCCTTGACCTTGATCCAGCCGGTGGTATGGATGTTCTCCAGCTTGGCATCGGCATCCAGCCGTAACTGCTCGTTTATGCCCAAAGCTTCGACCCGCACTTTAAGCTGTTTGTCTTCGAATATGAAACTGCCATCGTTGATCCTGAAGGATTGAACGGCGATGGACACCGGGCTGGAGCCCGGCGGCGGGGCCTTCTGGGAGGAATCGACCGGCACCGCCTTTATAAGGTCATCGAAATTGAAGGCACCTTTGGTGCTTTTTTCTATCAGGAGGGACGGTCGGTCGATGACCAGACTTGTCACCGCCAGTTGGCGCTTTAAAAGGGCCAGAAGGTTGACCTTTAATGTCACGGCCTCGATAGTAGCCATCGGCTTGGGGTCGAAATCCTGGGCGTTGGCCAGTTCAATGCCCTTGAGCTGGACGCCCAGTCCGGTCCATACCTTTAACGAGAAGCTTTCTACTTTGACCGGCCGTCCCACCGCCTGCTCTATCTTGGGCATCAGCAGGGCCCTCAGCTTGGCCGGCGGGAACATCAGTTTTAGGGTGATCCCCGCGGCCACAAAGATGAAGACGAAGGCCGCCAGGACGAACAGTGATATCTTGATGAACTTGTTCATTTTATACCTCGGATTGATTTTTTGTTGACAGGGAAAAGATATCATAAACGATAAAAAAAAACAAGCGGAAAGTAAAAACAGCCTCCGAAAAAACGGAAGCTGGCAATTTTAGGCGATAAAATCCAAAGCCGGCCATTTTGACTGGACCAAAATGATCGGCCGGGGTATGGCCTGTCCGCCAATACCT